>JBGTJP010000165.1:0-27660 GCA_041745075.1 Pyrinomonadaceae bacterium
CGGGGCGCCAAAGGTGGACAAGAGGATGAAAATAATCGTCAGCGTGGCGCCGCCAAATCAAAACCTCATCAGAATGGGCGGTGATTATGAGATCGAAGCGACAGGAGACGTGGCGTTTGGCGAAACTACAACCGCCGCAGAGTGAGCCAAATATGATAGAGTTTCAGGAATTGCGACGGTGACGCGGGATCGACACCGATTGGACCAGCATCAGCCGATACCGGAGGAAAAAGGCCGTCTGAAAAGGCGGTCTATTTGTTCGTCCAACAAACTTCAGTTTGTCGGACAACTAAAAAGTAATCATTGGTGCCGTCTACAAGATTTGAACTTGTGACCTATCGCGTGTGAAGCGAGTGCTCTACCACTGAGCTAAGACGGCATTCTAACCGATTTTATTGAGGCTAGATCGACGGGTCGTTCTCATTGGCCCGCTCGCCCTCTTTGGCTTTTATGGTACCGATCGCGGAACTTGTAAAGAAAAAGCGGTTTCCTGTGGCGGTAATGCCGGTCGCGACCTGTGGATCGGCCCATACCTTATAGGACGCCGGGGCTGCGCTGGTCGGATCAACAATTTCGAGAGAAAAAACGTAACCGTTTACGACCGGAGCGTCGCCGGCGTACTGCGAATCGAGCGAACCGGACGCGACAAGCTGGTCAAATGTGCCGAACCTGCCTTTATTCCGCGAAGCGTACTGGGCCTGATAGGTCCTCATGCGGTCAAGAATGGTTGCGGCGGCGGCTTCGTTGCCCGATTTGATCATCGCTCCCCAGGCGATACTGCCCACGCCGATGAGAAGCCCGATGATCGCGATCACGATCATAAGCTCGATAAGGTTAAACCCGCGCTGATCCTTAAAACGTTTGCGTAAATTCATATATCTTTATTTCTGGTGAAGGCCCTATTGCTATTCACGATATTCATAGGGCGAAGTTTCAAAATTTTAGTTGTTTTTAGTACCAATTTGCAAATTTGGCCACATCGAAACAAGTTCGCTCGAAGCGGCCGTTTGTGCTTTAAGGCCTCTTTTGGCCTGCGAATGTACGAATAATACTTCTTAAAGTGATTTATCGATCTGTGCCTTATTACCAATAGGTTTATCGATGTTTTGTTCAAACGGACAATATCGGGCCGCTTCCGGCTTTGCTTTGCAAAGTTTTTGATGCAGGCTGCATCAATTATCCTGTAAAATACTTATGGACGCTTGTGGGTCCGCCCCGCATCAATGAGAGATTGGATCGTTAACGAAACCCGCGAACAAACCGAGGACCTCGTTTTGCATTTTGACCCGGCGGCAAAGATCGCCGAGCTGCAATCGGCGGTTGAAAGCGTAATACGCGGAAAGCCGGAAACGGTCAAATATGCGCTTGTGGCGCTGTTTGCGAAGGGCCATTTGTTGATCGAGGACGTTCCCGGTATCGGGAAGACCACGCTTTCGAACGCACTGGCCCGCGCACTTGATCTGTCGATCCACCGAATCCAGTTTACTTCCGACCTGCTGCCGTCCGACGTGATCGGCCTTTCGATCTTCGATCAGCACACCGGTGATTTTGCCTGGAAACCGGGCCCGATCTTCTCGAATGTCGTCATAGCGGACGAGATCAACCGGGCCACGCCAAAGACGCAGTCCGCATTGCTCGAAGCAATGGCCGAAGAGCAGGTGACCGTAGAAGGCATCTCGCGCGGGCTGCCGCTGCCGTTTATGGTGGTGGCGACGCAGAACCCGTCCGAACATCACGGCACATACCCGTTGCCCGAATCGCAGCTCGACCGCTTTATGCTGAGGGTCCACATGGGTTATCCGAGTTTGGATGACGAGCGGAAGATGCTTTTTGACCGTGCCGAACGTAACCCGCTCGACCGCGTACGGCATGTTATGACCGGTTCGGATGTGCTTGAGTTGCAAAAGCTTTCGTCGCAGGTCCGCTTCGACCCAGCGCTGGTTGATTATTTGCTCGATATAGTGGCCGCTACACGTTCGTCCGACCATCTTGAATTAGGCGTAAGCCCCCGCGGCACGCTTGCCTTATACCGCTCGGCCCAGGCCCTCGCGCTGATCGAAGGCCGCGATTACTGCATCGCCGACGACATAAAACGCCTCGTCGTCCCTTGCTGCGCCCACCGCATTATCATAAATTCACGCTCCGCCGGATTAAAGAATAAAACGCGCGAGGCAGAGCAGATTTTGAACGAGATCTTGCAGAATGTGGCAGTGCCGATTTAAGTTTCAATTGCCACTAGCTTTAGCTAGTGGTTAAGAGTTGCTAAGAAAACAAGGCTTTAGCCCAATAGATTAAAGCCGATCGGAACTTCTTTACCGGTTCGGCTAAAGCCTTTATCCTGTAGTGATCCTATCCACTAGCTAAAGCGAGTGGCAATTGATCCGGATGAAGCTCGGTACCATCACACAACTTTTCAGCCTCCGCGATATTCGTAACGCGGCGCTCGGGTTGTTGGTTGTGTTTGGCGGGATCGGGTTGTCGGCGTTGACTTATTGGGCGCATCTGACCGGGAACCCGCGGATGGCGGGGATTTCGGCCGGGGCGTCGTTGGTTTTTGTTCTGTTGATCGTCATTTTTGTAGTTCCGCCGCTGGCGCGGAATGCGAGTAAAGAGGCTTCGCAGTTAAATCTGCCGTTTGAATTTACGGCCGGCGGGGCTGTGATGTTGGGCTTGCTGATGATCGTCGGTTTTTCGGCGTGGAGCAGCGGCAACAATCTGCTTTTTCTGGTGCTGTCGTTTCTGGCGGCGGCGATGGTCGTAGGGTTTTTTGCGGGCAGCCTTTGCCTGAAAAAACTGGACGTAAAGATGCGGTTCCCTGAAACGATCTTTGCAGGCCAGGAAACGCCGATACTGGTCAGTATTCACAATAGAAAACGCCTTTTTCCGAGTTTCTCGGTCGTGGCCGAGGTCCGGGGCAAAGAGCGTGAGACGTCCGCAGTGCTGGACGACCTAAAAAATATTCTGCCAAACCGCATCGCCGAGCGCCTTGCGCGGCCGCCGATCGTTCGCCGGACACTTAGTTATTTTGTCCACATCCCGCGAAACAGCTCCGCTGAAAACAAAGGCGGCCATGTTTTTCCGGTCCGCGGCCGCTTTATCATTAAAGATTTCGAGCTTTCGACCCGCTTTCCATTCGGTTTTTTCCGCCACCGCCGCCGGCTGGCCGCGAAAGAGACGGAATTGATCGTTTTTCCCAAGCTGGAACCATTGTCGGTCGCGGATGTGACCGTGCCGCTTGACGCCGGCAGACGGCTGGCAAACAAACGCGGATCGGGCCAGGACCTGCTGTCAATGAGGGAATATCAACCGAACGACGATCTGCGGCGGATCGATTGGAAAGCGACAGCCCGTTCGCGAAATCTCATGGTCCGCGAGTTTGCCGCCGAGGATGAGCAAAAAGTGACCATCTACTTTGACCAGCGAATGCCCGCGGGCGATGAGAAAACGCTGTCTCTGCGTGAAAAGATCGAAGCGGCGAATAAGGGCCAGGGCACCATTCGGTCGGACCGCTTTGAAGCCGCCGTTTGTCAGGCAGCCGCGCTTGTCGCCCATTTCTGCAGCACGGATTCCGAGCTTCGGCTTATCACGCCCGGTGAAAGCGGCGAATTTGGTGCCGGTACCCGCCATCTTGTGGAATGCCTGCGCCGTCTTGCCGTCATCGAACCCGATTTTCAGGGAGGTCCGGGCAACCGGGTGTTCAATGGCCCGGACGAGAGATTCACAGACACCCCCGAAAGCCACAACTTGCTGATCACAGCGACTTTCGATGAGAGTTTCACGCTTCCGCCGGGAACGCAGGTGATAAGGTACTAAACGAAGGTTCTTGTCCAAACGTCTTGACGTCAAGCGACATGGAGTTGGATGATGCGACTTGCAAATGTTAATTCGTTTACACTTTGATGACAAAAACTCATTATAGAACCCAAGCGGTGCATATGCTTCCTCTTTTAAGGCATCTAAACCGTGTCCTGAAAACCCGTACCATGAAAAAGTTAGTTTTCTTACTCTTTTCGGCAATCCTGCTCCTTAGTTCGTTGGAGTCCGTCCGTGGACAGAACTATACGACGTCCGACGGATATTCATTTTCCGTACGTGTAAAGCCGGAAAAAGAAACGATAATGTTCGGCGAGGCCACCTATCTTATCTTCGAGGTCAAGAATCACTCGGCGCAGCCCCTTTCGTTTGTCGATGGCGGAGATTATAGAAATGCGCTTGGCAGACCCGAAAGCTACAAGATTACAGTAATAAACAATGACGGAAAACCCGTGCCACAGCCAAAGGTGGATTATGGAATGGGTGGACTTATCGGTGTTCAAACTGTACCCGCGAACGGTAGTTACACGCGCAAACTGTTCCTCCCGCTTTGGGCAACATTTGAAAGCACCGGAAGTTACAGTATCACGGTGCAACGATCACTCTCGATAGGTGAGGACGGCAGAGTGATGAAAGACTGGCCAAGATCGGAAGGTGCTCCAGTCTTAATCGCTACGAAGACTTCGACTGGGATTAAGATTGTCGAAACGGACAGCGTGAAACTGGGCGATCTCATACACGACCTCGGTAAAAAACTGTTTCAGGAGGATGACCGCAAAGCAAGAGAAGCTTTGATCCTGCTTGACTTTATCAAGGATAGCAGAACCGTCGCCTATTGGGTGAGAGCCGTTGAAAGCTACGCAAAAGCAACTCAGAATACCCTTCACAGGTTTCGTCGAACGCCGGCAATACTAGCCCGTTACGACACCGCTGAAGGAATGGCTGTGATCGAGGCAGCTATGAAGAGTAAGTCCGATGACGTGCGTCTGGATGTTGCGGACGCGCTCTCTATATCGAAAAATACGCGAGCGCTGCCACTGCTCTTAAGCATGAATAAGGATCCTTATTCGTTCGTTCGTTTACGTGTTGCTCAGGCCTTGGACAAAATGGAATCCGATGATGCTACTCGAATGCTTATCGAGTTTCTACTGGACAAGGAACGAAGTGTGCGGGATTCGGCAGAAAACAGCCTAAATAGAAAGCATCGGCTGCCTGAGATCGTCCCGCGTCTGCCGATTGGCGAACAGACCTGTTCGATCCGGCAAACTGCGGCTGTGGAGACCATGCAGGATGGGAGCAACTCATCGGTGGCCACGACCGGACAAGGAGGCTTCTATTTACTCCATAACTGTGCCGAGGCCCTAAGAAAGTTTCTCGAAGAACGGTCGATGCGACGAGAAACCAAAGACCTGCTAGGTGAGGCTTGGGTGCTTCATCAGATCGGCGATATTTATTTCGAAGCGAAAGACACCCAGAACGCGTACGAATATTATCGTCAGGCGTTGCCGTTGTTTCGGGAACTGAAGAGTGATGTGGAAAGAGAATTATTATCTACACTCGAAGGTATCTGTTTAACCTTGAAACGCCCCACAGAAGCACTATATTACCTAAATCAGCAGTTGTCTCTTACTCGTACCAGTAAGAACACGAATATTCAGTCGGACGAAGGACGGATTCTTGAACGAATGGCCCATGTCTATTCTGTACTAGGGAACGGGACAAAACGTTTTGAGTACTTAAGGGATTGGTTGGAATTCGAGACTAAGGATAATAGTAACTTTGGAATGTCGAGGGCTTTATCGGCGCTAGGAAAGGCCTATGAGGAAGGCGGTAAAAAGGACGAAGCTTTGAAAGCCTATCAGAAAGCCCTAGAACTGCTCCAAAATTCCATAGAGGACTCTGGGCTTAATTGGTTTAAGGACGATGTAAAGCAATTACAAGACGCAATAGCTCGATTGCAGAAGTAGTCTAGGCTCTCGTCCAGACGGAAGTCATCACTGAAATACGGAATGCCCGGCCCACTGCGGACGAACGTAGCGCAGACTTTATTGTTTGCGATCTAGCTCGATTTCGACAAAAACGAAGGTTCTTGTCCGGCCGTCGGCTTGTCGAGTGAAATTCATTGACCACGGTGTGCCACTTGTGATACCGTATCTCACTCTGCGGACAGCCCTCCGCACGATCTTTGACACTTTGACGAGTTGTGACCAACTATTCGCCAATCGCGACTATTCTGAGCGAATCGATTTTCCGGCTCTACCGCCGCGAAAAAGTTTTTTAAAAAAGAGCCGAATCCGGGCATTCCGTCGCCGCAACTTCAATGCTGTCAAGAGGTTGCACGTTCCGCCGCCCGGCGGAACGCGGCCCGAACACGCACGAGGCCTTTGAACGCTGCAAATCCCTTGAAACAAACCATTTAAGGATTCCGTCATTAATAACGTGTTCCAACCGGGATCTATGAACATCGTACAAAAAAGAAGAGGATGGTCGAACGCAAACCTCGAACCCGCGAACGGCATATTTCTAAATAATTGCCTGCAAGAACGGGCGATCTGTCATAAAATAGCGTTCTACGGTGTATCTAAGTTGAAAGGCATTGATAAATGCTTAAAATGAGCGATTTGACGGAAATTTTTGTGGACATAATGTCCGAACAAACAGCGACCGCTGCCGCTAAAGAGACAATAGAGTTCGCTGAGGCGTTTACGCTTCACCATAGGACTGTATTTCGCGCGGCCCGGTCGGTGGTGCACGATTGCGGCCTGGCTGAAGATGTCACGCAGGAAGTGTTCATTCGGCTCTATAAACATATGGATTCGATCAAGGACACCGAAATGCTTCGGCCGTGGCTTATACGCGTTGCCCTGAACCTTGCCAAGAACACGCTTCGCGGCAATATAAGGGCGAACACAAGGGACGAAAATTACGTCAAAGAAACAGTTGAAAGCCGTGTTTTTTCGGTCGAAAGCGAGTATGAACAGCAGGCCGAGGTGAGTGAGATAAACAGGGCTCTAACAAAGATAAAGGAACCGCTGCGAAGCTGCCTTGTTCTAAAACAGCAGGGGCTGTCGTATCGGGAGATCGCCGAAAGCCTTTCTTTGAATGAAGCCAGCATTGGCACTTTTGTTGCCCGGGCGCGTCAGGAATTTATGCGGTTTTACGGTAAGATCGGGAGAGATGTGTTATGAACGATAAGTGTTTTGAAATAGGTACTATACAGGCCTTTTTGGATGGCGAAACGACGTCCGAGCTTTCGTTCAGGTTGACCGGCCACACGGCAGAATGCGGCCGGTGTGCAAGTTTATTGGCCGAGGCCGAAGAAGAAAATTCCACGGTGTTTGCGGTCCTTGAACGCGAGATGAACACGCTCGTTCCGACCCAGCGTTTGTGGAGCAATATTACCGTCGCTCTCGCCGAACAGAAGAGCCGCGTTTCGTTCTGGGAAAAGGCCCGCGGCTATGTCTTTGCCCTGTTCGCAAACCCTTCGCTTGCAGTCGCGGCCAGCGTTTTAGTGGTGGCCGGGCTTTTCGCCGCGGTTTGGAGCGTTCGGACGCCGGTCAGCGATAACAGCGATCTTGCCGCCAACACGCAAATTTCAAATGTTGGAGTGCAAGATCCATCAAGCCAGCAGCCATCGGAGTTCGTAAGCGTAGTCGGCGGCGATCCGGAAATTCCAACGCCGCCCGCGAAAGCGCCGCTTCAGGTCAAAGAGACAAACCATTCTCCTGAAAAACTGCGAAAGCTCGTAACTAATGCCGATTACAGGCCCGCGGCAGACCAGCCCAGGACGGAATACGCGATCGAATATCTTCCGGGCGAAGAGAGCTATGTTCGGAAGATCGATGATCTCAAACAGAATGTAGATCTGAGAAAAGACCTAATTCTCGATCCATCCGCGCGTGTGGCCTATGAACGCGATATTGCGGTGGTTAACGATGCGATCAAGAAAATGAAGGAAGTGGTCAAAAAGAATCCGAAGAACCAGGCAGCCAAGCAGGTACTTTACTCTTCGTATCAAAACAAGATCGACCTGTTGAATTCGGTCGTTGAACGCGAAGAGCTTATGGCCGCGCTACAATAAAAAGGCCATTGTCGTTGGGTAGATGCGAAAAGGAAGTTTAAAACTAAATATTTGTGCGGTCGTGGTGTGTTTTGCGGCAGTGCCCGTGCTGGTTGCTCAAACACCGAAGGATCCAATACCGCCAAAGCCGCCTAAGGCGGAAGTCGAGCAAAAGCCGGAGGTTCGTTACCCGGTGCGACGTCCCCCCCGTGCCCCCGAGGTGCCTGGCGACACTGTCGAAAAGGCCCTTGCGGTCGATCCTCAGGTCAACATTAAACTTCCGTGCATATCCCAGGCCCGCGTTACTATTAACGGGTGGAATCGTAATGAAATACGAGTGTTCATCAAGAATGGCAGCAATGTCGGCTTTAAGGTCCATGAAACCGACCCTAAATCGGGTAAGCCGGTATGGGTCCTTATCAGCCGTCAACCCGCCGGCGGGGCACTTTCCGATTGCATTTCGGGCGAACGCATCGATATCGAGGTCCCGTTTGGCGCAAGCCTTGTATTGTCCGGACGAAAAAGCGACACGCGCGTGGATTCGATAAAGAAGATAAGCCTGGATTATGCAGGTGGAAATGTTGCCTTGCGCAATATTTCGGGCGGGATCGTAGCAAAAACCTATGAAGGTGACGTTTCAGTTGAGAATTCCGGCGGACAGATCACGCTCCAGACATCGACGGGGAATATAATCGCCTATGGCGTGACTCCCGGAGAAGTCGGTGACGTGTTTAAAGCAACGACCGCAAACGGCAGGATCACGCTTCAGAAGGTGGAGCATCGACAGATCGTCGCCAGCTCGGTCAGCGGTGAGCTTATTTTCAACGGAAAATTCCTTTCGGGCGGGATCTACAGCTTTAAAACGTCCGCCGGCATCATGAAATTGGCGATACCTCAGACTTCGTCCTGCCGTTTGATCGCGTCATACGGGTTTGGTTCGATCAATTCAGAGATCCCGCTGAAGATCATTACCGAAACCGTCTCGGGCGGCGGAAAGAGCCTTAACGCAAAGATCGGAGAGGGAGAGGCCACAGTCAATCTGACAACCAACAGCGGCCAAATACTTATAATAAAACAGTGATCTTTCCGGGCGTTCCGGCGAGCGACATGCTTTTCCCACGTACCTCAAAATTCAACCAAACTCTTACCTGTCCGCTGTTCGAAAAGAGCGGCCATTGACGGTGTGTCATCGGTGCTTTCGTCGCGGATCATCCGTTCTATTCTCCACATCGGGAAAAAATAGTCGCTCATCGGCAAATACTGCTCGTCGTTCACTATCGAATGGCACCAGTCGTCGAAATAGCCGAGGTCAATCCCGCGCAGGAACAGTCCCGAGGGTGTCAATTCCTGGACCAAACCAAGTAGTTTCTCTCTTGGAGTGTGGAGGACCAATATTACGCTGTCGCCGATCTCGATCTTCATATTTTCCCCAAAAATAAGCCATCTAACGTATAGCATGAAATAAACTCACAGTGAACGAGCGCCGACGAAATCCCGCCGACATTCTGTTTTTTCCCGTGACTATTCTAAAATCTAGGAATCAAACCAATTTCGGGGCCTGATCGGGCGATAGGTTTTTCTGGATGCATATTTCACGGGTCGAACTTGAAAATTTTAAGTCGCACGAAAACTCTGTATTCGAGTTTGCTCGCGGCACGACCTCGATAACGGGCGAGAATGGGGCCGGAAAGACCTCGATAATCGAGGCGATCGCGTGGACCATTTTCGATACGCTCGATTACAAGAAAGAGGATGTTGTCCGTCGCGGCGAAAAAAAAGCGACAGTCCGCGTAACATTCGAAAGCGGGCTGGATGAACGCGAATACACGGTTTACCGCGACACGGGAACGGGCTATTACGTTTACGATCCTCGCCTGAAAACGCGTATTGCGGACAAGAAGGAAGAGGTGACCCGATTTTTGTGGCAGCACCTTGGCATCGAGCCCGGTACCGATCTCGAATCGCTGTTCAAACACGCGATCGGCGTTCCGCAGGGAACGTTTACCGCGATATTTTTGGCCACAACCGGTGAGAGGAAGAGGACATTCGATTCGCTCCTAAAGGTCGAGGAGTACCGTCGAAGTTCGGACGAACTTTTGCGGACGGTGCGATATATTGACCAGCAGATCGCCGCTGTTGGTATCAAGATCGCTCTGGCCGAGGGCGAGATAAAGCGAATCGACACGGTCGAGGAAGAGCAAAAGCAGGTAGCCGTGCAGGTCGAGAGATCGGGCGAAACGCTTGCGGCATTGAATACGGAGGCCGAACAAAAGCAGAACGAGGTTGCGGGGTTTGACCAAATGGAAGTTCGGTTGAGCGAGCTTCGATCTAATGCCGAAAAACTGAATGGCAGTGTTGTCAGGGCCGATCTGGTCCTAAGACAGCTCGAGACAGATCTTGAACGTTCGCGTGCCGCCGTCAAGCGCGTGGAAGAAACCAAAGGCGACGCCGAGATCCACCGGAACGGTGCCGGACGGCTGAAGGAACTCGAAAGGGAAAGAGTCGAGCGGCAGAAATTGCTTGACGAACTTGGAAAGACCGAAACGGCATTGGCGGCCGTCCGGACCGAACGGAAGCACCTTGAGGAAGAGTTGGAACGAATTCAGAATGCTCATTCCGAGATCGCTCGGCTTTCGATTTCGATTACCGATCAGGAACGATTAGAAAACGACGTTCATGCAAAACGGGCCGAGTTGGCAAGGGCCGAATCGGCGGCGGATCAACTAAAGGCGGCGGATGAGCGTATAGAGGAACTTCGGGCCGCGTATCGAAACGCTTCGGATGATCTGACCGCGGCGCGTGAAAAAATCGCGGGAGCCGAGCGGCTCGAAGGACTTCTGAAACGCGATTCCGTGATCGTCCGGGAATTGGCCGCCGCCAACGCCGCATTGGAGCGCGATGAACGATTTCAAAAGGAGATAAAGAACGGACTGTGTCCTATTTTGTCCCAAAAATGCCTGAACCTGAAAGAGGGTGAGACACTAGAAGGTTTTATTTCAAGTCAGTTCGGCGAGCTTCGTTCGCGGATCGAAACCCTTTCGGCGGAGGAGCTGGAAGTCGGGGAAGCCGTTAAAGCCGCACGTGGGGCCGAACGTTTTGCGGCGCAGATCCCGGTGCTCGAAACACGCGTGAAGGAGATCGGCGACGAAGGCCTTAGGCTTAAGTCGCAAAAGGACAAACTGGAAAGCGAGGCCGGCAAATTACCCGGGCTTAAGGAAGAATTTGCCCGGATCGATCTGGAGTTGAAAGCACTCGATAACCCGAAGGCACGGGTCTCGGTTCTTCAGAAAAACATCGTTCGCGAGCCGGAGATCCGTGAGATGATCTCGTCAACCGGCAAAAATCTCGAAAGGCTTGAGAGCAGCCGGCGGTTAACGGTCGAGCAGCTTGAGGTGTACAAAGACCTGGACTCAATGCTCGCGGAGGCGGCGGACCTTCGCGACCGGACGGCCGAGGCATACCGGATCTTTGTGGTCAATGAAGGGCCGGCGGGCCAGGCAGCGGAGTTTCAGACCGCTTTCGATTCGGCAAAAGCGGAGTATGCTAAAGCGGTGGAACTGGCGTCGGCTGCCGATAAGGCCGCGGATGATGCCGGCAAAGGTTACGACCGCGACACACATCAAACCGCGCGTTCGGCGCTTGTCGATCTGCAAAAGCGGCTGGCGGAATCAGGGGTGATCCTCGAATCCGCGAAAACACGTCAGCGGGAACTAACCGCCGAGATCGAGCGTCTATACACCGTGCGGGAGTCCATGCAGGACGAATTCCGCGAGCGTGAACGGCTGCAAAAAGTCGCCGAGACGACCGACTTTATCCGTTCAACACTTAAGGAAGCGGCTCCATTGGTCGCAAAAAACTATGTCCACCACGTTTCGCTCGAGGCAAACCAGATGTTCCGCGAGGTCGGCGGCAACGCTGAACTGACATTGAGATGGGGCGAGGATTATGCGATCTATCTGGAAGAAGGAGGGTACGACCGTCCGTTTCAAAGTCTTTCGGGCGGTGAACAAATGGCGGCGGCGTTGTCTGTCCGGCTGGCTTTGCTAAAGCAGCTGTCGGATATTCGTATCGCTTTTTTCGACGAGCCGACAACAAACATGGATGCCGAACGCCGGGAAAACCTGGCAATGCAGATAAGCCAGATAAGCCACTTCGAACAACTTTTTGTCATTTCGCATGATGATACGTTCGAAGGATATATGGATCATGAGGTTAGGGTGGAGAAGGTATGAAACGAAACTATGCGGCATTTTTTGTGGGCTTTTTGTTGACCGTAACTGCGTTCATTCTTCTCAATGCCTATACCTACTATGCGGGAAGCACTGAATTTAACGCCAGGACATTTCACTTTTCACATTCGGGATTTTACTGGGGGTTCCCGTTTCCATGGCTTTATAAAGGAACCTGCCATCCGTGTGACTTAGACAACTGGTTCACGTTTTTTGGATTTTGGGCAAATGTTGGAGTTGGTCTCACAGTATCCGTCTTTGCAGGATTTGCGGGTAAATTTGCTATCCGAAAACTTTACGAAGAGACGAAGATTAAATAGGTTTTCATCGGTATCTTAATCTCGGTGAATAGTTATTTTGTTAAAGAGAAAACAGGCTTTGAAATTGGATAGCTCGCGATGAAACAAGTCACAATAGTTTGCGATGGCTCAAGTCTTGGCAATGGAAAAGGAAATCCTCGTGCCGGGGCCGTTGCCGTGCTTGGATTCAAAGGCCTCTGGAAAGCGGTCGGTGAGTTTCTCGGCAAAGCGACGAATCAGCAGGCCGAGATCGCCGCCGCCGCGCTTGGGCTGGAAAATTTGAAGGAGCCGTGCCGTGTAAGATTGCTTTCGGACTCGCGCTATGTGGTTGAGACAATGGGCGGAACCTGGAAGCGAAAAACCAACCACGATTGGTGGGAGCGTCTTGATAAGGCAGCCGGAAAGCATCAGATCGAATGGGAATGGGTAAAGGGACATTCGGGCCACGCGGTTCAGGAGGTTGCGGACAAAGCCGCGCGTAAGATCGCGGGGGCGGGTCGCGTGGATACGGAAATGTTGGATGATCTCGCGGTTTCGATCGGCATTGTTGAGATTTAGGGTTCTGGGCGGAAAAGGAGTAACGGAAGTAACGTGTTTGCTAGCAGTAAATTTGAAATAATCGGAGGGTGTTCGGAAGCTCGGCGAGATCTGCCGTTTTCTGGTCTTCCTTTCGTCTCTTCTTCCTTTCTCCTTTCCTCGTTAACACTCATGCTCTTTCTCGTTATTTCCGCTCCCGTTGCCGCACAGCGCACTCAGGGCTGGGTTTGGCAAAATCCGCTTCCGCAGGGCAACCCGCTTCTTTCGATCCATTTTGCAAAGGACAAGGAAAACGGATTTGCGGTCGGTTATGACAATACGATCCTTCATACCGAAGACGGCGGATTTACGTGGGAACGTCAATCCGGGCCGGTGGACGTGACATTGTCGGATATTTTCGTAAAGGACCGCAAAAATGCAGTGGCGGTAGGGACCCGCGGTTCGATATTCGTTACGGACAATGGCGGGAACCGATGGCTGCAAGCCGCGGCTGACGTTAAAGACCACCTTTACGGGGTAACATTTGTCGGCGAAGGCTATAAAACCGGATGGGCCGCGGGAACCTATGGGCGAGTATTGAAGACCATAGACGGCGGCGTAACATGGACGACGCTTGCCCCGGTTACGGATCGGCACCTATTAAAGATATCGGCGTTTGATTCAAAACTCGTTGCGGCGTCCGGTGTCAACGGAACGGTTTTGATCTCGACCGACGGCGGCGATACATGGAAGCTTTCGACGCCGTGTGGAAGTTCGATGATGTCCGGCGTCAAATTTGTAAACGCGGACACGATCGTCGCGGCTGGATACGGCGGTTGCGTTATGCGGAGCCCGGATGGCGGAGCGACCTGGTCGCGCATCAATTTGTACAGCCGTTCGGACCTGCTTTCAGTATCATTCTCTAACGAAAAATCGGGTTCCATGACTGACGCTAACGGCGTTGTCTGGCTTACCGGTGACGGCGGAAAAACCTGGCTGCCATTCAACGTCCGCACAAACCCGCGGCTTGTCGCGAACTATTTTGCCGATAAGTTTACTGGTTGGGCCGTAGGGCCTGACGGCTTGATAGTTCGCACCGATGACGGAGGTTACACTTGGCAGCGATTGACCGTGGGCGTTCGGGACGATGTAAACGACATTGTATTTTTTGACGACCAATACGGGGTTGCGGCTGGAGCAAGCGGCCGAATTTTGATAACGAACGATGCGGGCGCGAATTGGCTGCCGGTTTTTACGGATTCGGCGGCAACTCTTAACGCGATGCATTTTGTGAATGCCGACAAAGGATGGGTCGTCGGTGACGGCGGCACCGTTCTGCGAACGATAAACGGCGGTGCCAGTTGGGGGAAAGGCATCTCTGGAACTGAGGACGATCTGCTCGGTGTATATTTTATTGATGAAAAGACCGGCTTCGCGGTCGGTGCGGCCGGGACTATACTCCGTTCAACGACCGGCGGAGCGTATTGGGAACGGGTCGTCTCCAGCACAAGCGCATGGCTCGAGGGCATTAAGTTCGTCAACCCGTCAAAGGGCATCATCGTTGGTGACGGCGGCACTATCCTTGTAACGATGGACGCCGGGATTACGTGGTCGAAGGTCAAAACAAATGCCGCCCAAAACATTTATGCCGTAAGTTTTCATGACGAAAAAACAGGCACCGCGGTCGGTGCCGGCGGGCTGATCCTGCGAACGGCGGATGGCGGGTTAAGCTGGACCGACGTCGAATCGCCGTCGCGCGCAAATCTTTTTGCGGTAGCTTCGCTTGGCCGCGACCAGGTCATGGCCGCCGGTGAACTCGGTACACTTATTTTGACCAGCGACGCCGGAAAGACCTGGCAGCTGCAGCCAAACATAACCGGAAAGGCCCTTCATGCACTGGTTTTTCGCGGAGGCTCGGATGTATGGGTCGCCGGCAGCGGAGGTGCTATCCTGAAGCGTTCCCAGCCGCTTACTCCGTTTAAATTCGCTGTCCCGGGGCTTGGTTCCGCCCCGGTGCTTCGCCCGGCAAGCGGCATCAGAAAGCCCAGGGTTCCGCTTCTGACAATTCCCGATGACGGCGACATTCCGGCCGCAAGCAAGCCCGCAAAAGAAAAACCGTGATCGTTAGCGCGTCGCGTTTTGAGAATTACTTTTTAACAGTGATCGAGATCCACTCGCCCGACGCATTGACGGAGCGTTCGAGGCCGCCGCCGATCGTGTCAGTGACCATCCTTTCCTGCTCCGCGAGAATACCGGACAGGACGAGAATCTGCTTCGTCTTATCCAGCAGACGGGGAAGAATAGGAACGATCACATCAGCCGTGAGGTTTGCACAAACGAAATCGAATGTGTTTGTGGTTTTATCGACCGATCCTAATGAAAAATCTATCTTGTCGCCGAGGCCGTTAAGCCTTGCATTTGTATGGGCGATCACTATTGCGTCCGCATCTGTGTCAATGGCTGAAATTTTTTCATCACGGGTTGAGAGTTTTGCGGCAGCGATCGCCAGGATGCCTGTTCCGGTTCCGACGTCAAGAAATGTTTGGCCGGGGTGGTAATGTTTGTCGATCGCTTGAAGGCACAATTGCGTGGTCTCGTGCGTGCCCGTGCCAAAGGCCATGTTGGGTTCGATGCGGATGACGATCTTTCCCAAACTATCAACCTCGTGCCACGGTGCGGCGATAACAAACCGCCCGATCTCGGTCGGCTTCCAATATTTCTTCCATTCAGCGAGCCAGTCTTGTTCTTCAACCACCGAATGCCGGACTACAAAGTCGATATCGGGCGACAATCCGTGGATGCCGGCGGAGGTTCGCAATGTGCTGTTCATGTCTTCATCGGCCGGCCGCGTTGTAAAATAGGCCGTCACCGTGCAGAGATCACAGTTATTATTTGACAAAAGATCGACCTCGCTGCCGAGCGAGTCCATCTCGTTAAAGGCAAACTCAGCCGCCTCGGTGTACTCGGGCGTCACAGTCACCGACACTGCATACCATTTGCCGATCTTGGCTTTCATTCGTAAACTCCAAGTTCGTCCAACTCACGCCCGCTGTTACGCCAATCGGCTACCACCTTTACGAACAGCTTCAATCGGACCTTTTTGTTCACAATATTTTCGATCGAGACGCGCGCCTCGGTCCCGATCTTCTTTAATTTCGAACCGCCTTTGCCGATGATTATGCCTTTTTGCGAAGACCTTTCGACAAAGATGGCGCAATGGATCTCGACCGCATCGGGATCGCTTTCATCGTCGTATTTTTCGGTAACGACGGCAGTAACGTACGGGATCTCCTCTCCGGTCGTGACCAGAATTTGCTCACGCACCATTTCGGAGACAAGCAGCCGCATCGGCTGGTCGGTAAGTTCGTCCTCGGCAAATATCGGTTCGCCCTTGGGCAGATGTTTTGTGATCTGCTTGAGAAGATTATCCACCGCATCGCCTTTTAAGGCTGAAACAGGCACGATCTCGACAAAGTCACACTCTTTCGAATAATATTCGATCAGCGGCAGCAACGAGCCTTTTTCCTTGATCTTGTCGATCTTATTCAAAACCAGGATGGCGGACTTCTCCGCTTGTTTGACGAGATCGAGCACAAATCTGTCTCCGTTGCCGGTTGAGACACTCGCGTCGCGCATCAGGACGAGAAGGTCGACCGAGAGAATGGCATCGTGAACGGCGGCCATCATCCGGCGGTTCAGCAGGTATCCCGGTTTATGAACACCGGGCGTATCGACGAAGACGATCTGGCCTTCGTCAGAAGTAACGATCCCCTTGATCTTGTGGCGTGTGGTTTGGGGCTTATTTGAAACCGCGGCGATCTTTTCACCGACAAGCCGGTTCAATAGCGTAGATTTACCCGCGTTCGGACGGCCGATCAGCCCGACGTAACCGCTGCGAAAATTGTCTTTGGACATTGGATAGAAGTTAGCAAATTCGGCGTGGATTCACCAAAGAGACACAGAGGGCGCAGAAAAGTGATCGATCCTCGCGGCCGCGTGGTGAGCAACTTACTGTTCCTTAATAAGGCGGGCCTTTGCGGTCAACGCTTCGTCGTAGGCACCGCCGGAAACGCGTCCCATTTGAATAGCTTTGTCGTAAATACCGATCGCGTAAGTCGTGTTGTCGTAGAATTCATAGATCTTAGCGAGCGCGACATAGGTAAGCGAAAGCAACGCCCGGTCGGTTGCCGATGTCGCGGTGCGGATCACATTTTCATAAGCGACCTTTGCTTCCAGCAGGGCGGCTTTTTGTTTTTCTTCATCGGCCAGGCTTTCGGCGGACAGGCTGGCAACGCGCCCGATGTTGTAGTAGATCCTGGGTTCGGCCGGATTCGTTTCACGAAGCTGCTTTAGTTCAGCGGCGGCCTGCGAATAATTTTTGGCGTCGATAAGCTTTTGTATTTCTATAAGGCGGTTCGTTACTGGATTTTCAATAATTACGCTGGTTGCCGTCGGATTACTTTTACGTTCTTCGCGGGCAGCGGTCGCACGTTTGCGGGCTTCGGCGAATTGTCCGAGCCGGTCGGTTTCCTTTGCTTCGTCAAAAGCGAGGATCATGTCTTTCATCGACGAAGCGATATCGAAACCGGAGCCCTCAAAACCGTTCAACTGTTCGGCAAAGTAAAAGGAAAGGATCGCACCTTTTTCGTAATCCTCGGACAATCGAAGCGCCGTCTCATCGGCCAGCGATGCCTTTACCTTTTCCAGTTCCTGCACAATCGCGCGTTTTTCCGTGTCGGTCTTTACGCTGTCAACCCGTTGTCGGGCCTGGGCGGTCATCGCTTTGGAACGTATGTATTCAGCCTGCTTGGCGTCAATGGCCGCCACCATCGAGCGTGCGATGGTCAGATAAACGTCGGGCGACGCCGCGGGGTCGATCTTTCGCCGTTCGTCGAGCAGTTTTTTGACGATCGGCCGGATCGTTTCGATATCCTTGCCAAGCCCATAGACCATCGGGTCAACTACGAACTGCAGAAACCCTCGTCTCACCTCGGACCCGCTAAGGTCGCGGTCGGGCGGCAACTCAGCCGGGAGCACGACGAAATAGTCGTCCTTGATATTGACAAAGCTCACATTTCCGACTGGTGCAAGCATTTCCGGAACGATCGCAAAGGTGCGTTCGCGTTCGCGGGTCTCGACATTTTTGAGCGTCGTTCTTTTGCTTTTGGTCCTTTGCGTTTCCGTCCTTATCTTTTCAGTAACGTACAGCTGGGGCCGCGTATTCAGATATGCCAATATTTCGCTGACCATCTCCCGCGTCGAACTTCTCAGCCGTCCGTCGGCCGCTTTTTGATAGGTCTTTATGTATTCGTTTATGTTGCCGCTCATGCTTGAGCGTCGATAAAAATCGCGAACCAGCGGGGCGAAATCGAGCACATCAAGCAAGTTGCCCGGAAGGTCGGTTGTGACGACCGGGTCGGCCAGTTCGGGTGCGGGCGTCAATGCGTAGGCCATTGAAATGAAAGGTGCAACCAGTTCTGCGTCCGAGGTACTGGGGTAGCGTTTCTTGTGGGCGACCAGAAACGTCGAGATCCGCTGGCGGAGGTCGGCCGGCATGGCCGCAAGGTCGCTTTTAAGCAGATCGCGGAACTTGTCGCCCTCGGCCGACAGCGGCGTGTGGATCACCGAAACGTCCTCGCCGGCCGCATTGGTCGTGCGGCCCGATTCCAACGCCGCCAGCACGATCATTACCCGTTTATCGGGTGCTATCCTGACGCCGTAATTCGAAAGATCGAACCCCGGCGAAACGGTCTGTGCCGAGATCCCGGCCGCAAAAACGCAGACACATAACAGAACAAATGACTTAACCATCGAAAAATTCATCATTAGAGACTAAATACCGAAGTCCGATAAAAAACTGGATGCCAACTTCAATAAGTAAGGATGAATTTTACCGTATCAGGGATGCTTTCTGCCAGTTGATATTCACGCCGGGGAAATGCCGGGTTGAGCTTACGCCCCGTGTTTACGCTTGGGCTTCCGCAATTGAGGAAAGGCATTTTGCCGGGTTGAGCATTGCGCCCTAGCTTACGCGTGGGCTTCTGCAATTGAAGGGGCAAGGGTTCCGTATTGGACCGTTCTTTATGGGACGCGTTTTTGTCCAAAGTGGAACGGGCTAAGTGTTGCAGATGATGGCTTTACGCGAGAAAATCGTTCCACTTAACAATTTGCTAGACGTTAGTGGAACGATATGGCATAAGTGCCGTTATTTGCAGCAGTTAGCCATTGGACAAAACCACTGACACGATCTCCGACGCCGCCTCAGATGTTTTGGCCAAAATGGGATAATTATGGAGAATTCACAATGACTGAGAATTAGGTCAGACGCAAAAAAATTTTCTTTTCAAAGAGCCGGATGGAATGATCGCATGTGTTGCGTAGCATGTCAAGTGTTTTATCTATGAGACGTTAAGGCAACGATCGCAATATCGCCGGCCGCCCGCCAATATACAAACTTTGAACTATATCCGTAGCTACGCATCACCTACCTATTTGTGTGGGCTTAAGGTTAGGATGGACAATATTGGACGCAGGAAAATCTATTGACTCGTTCCACTTGGCAAAGTACAGTTTTTAGAGTTAATACCTCGCTCTATCTAACGCGGACTAGCTAGTAGGTGATTATTACCGACTGATTGTTTTTTATTGTCGTAGGCACGCAAAAGGAGTGATCTATGAATAGCAGATTCGGCGTCTACACTTTTGTTGTCATTTTGTTAACAGTTATCCATTCAAGCGGGCAAGAGAAAATTCGAATCGTAGAGGGCTGGGGCACACCATATCCGAATCAGCCCATTGAGATCGTGGGTCGAGAATTGGGCGAGCGGTCGTTTACCAAAAAGAACAGTGTCTTTGGATCTCCGGACTGGCTAAAACATCTCACTCTTTCCGTTAAGAACGTCTCAACGAAGAACATTTTATCTTTCGACATCGATATTTTGGTTAAAAAAGATGGAAAAGTTCTCTTGGGAATCCCATACATTTTCGCACCTTATTCTGATCCGGCCGACACTAATTCCATGACGGAGTACGGAGAGAAAAAGATCGGCGTTTTACGGCCCGAAGAAGTCGAAAAGGTTAAAGTGCGGGATCAGGCAATGCGGGCATGGAGAGAAACGCTAATGCGGTATCAAGTCGATGATGTTGACCGTGTTGCTTTAGACCTCCGGGCGGTTCATTTCGACGATCAGAGCCGATGGATGTATGGTCAGGAAAGTCGCCCCGACCCAGAAATTATGAACTGGCAGAGTGAAAACTCTGTCTGTGGAGTAGTAATTCATCATAGGAGGAGACTAAAATGTTCGACAAAAGAATACTGATTCCTGTAGTTGGGATGGTCCTGATGATTGCTCTTCCCGTAGTCGTAGCCTTGCGAGGGCAAACGACGCCTTCGATGGAGCGACAGGCTCAAGAGCCACGCGTTCAGGAGGTAAAGGCAACATTTCCTCGAGTCGATTATTCCTACGATCCCGCGTCCGACCCTGCCCGTAGGGCCAAAGGGCGGAAATCTCGCAACTTCACGACAATAGATCCAAACATTACGGAAAATGGTCATACAGTCATTAACGTAGATTGGGAAGTCGGAGTTAAGCCTCTGCCAGTGGACAAAAGCACGGTAATTGTCCTGGGAACTGTTGTCGAGGCGTCCGCATTTTTGTCTGACAATAAAGGAGACGTCTACTCTCAATTTAAGATACAGATCGAAAGGGTTTTTGAGAACGAAACCGACGCGAAGCTAGAAAAAGGGGGGTACCTTTTTGCTGAGCGAGACGGTGGAATAGTCCGCTTTCCGTCCGGTTTTGAGAAGTGGATTTTTGTTCGCGGCCAAGGAATGCCGACAAAGGGAAAAAGATATCTGTTTTTTCTGAATCGAGATTTTCCACTGATTGGCCCTCAGGATAATGACCTATACATCCTGACCGCGTACGAAATTGAAGACGACGTGGTAAAACCGCTTGACTCTCCTGGTGGCGAAACGTCGCCATTCCTCATCTTTTCCGGAAAGAAGTGGCAGCTGCTGCTTGAAAGTCTGAAAAAGGAGTTGAAGGGATCAAAAAACAACGATGCTCAAATTTTGAGCAATGGAGGCGGCATATGAACCGCCTCTGTTTCTTAGTGTTAGCTGCCGTTATCGGAATTGGACTCCTTTCACTTCACCATGCTGAGTGCTCTTTTTTCTTCGCGTCGGCCAAGTCAGAGTGCTGCAGTCCGCCAACCTATCCGCTTTCCAGCCCGCGATTCGCCCCAAACTCAAGCGTAACTGTCACAATCAGCAGTGCGTTTACCGCGACTGAAAGACAAAGCATCATCACCGCACTCGTTCTTCCGCCGTTGACGGGAGAAACGCCAATGCTTGCTATCTGACAACGGATTATTCTTCCAACAGAAAAGCTAGCCGATATCCGGCTAGCTTTTCATTTGGTTTAGCTTCTGATTATCAACCCTGAATCTTTCTTAGTTCGGTCGGTTCCGGCGGCAAAAATCGTCGCGGATTGATCGGCCGGTCGTTGAGCCTTAATTCATAATGCAAATGCGGGCCGGTGGAGCGGCCGGTTGAGCCTATGAAGGCGATGAGCTTGCCGCGTGTCAATGTGTCGCCGGCTGTGACCTCGACCTTTGAAAGATGGCCGTAGCGGGTTTTGAGGCCGTTGCCGTGGTCGATCTCGATCATCTGGCCGTAGCCGCCCTTCCAGCCGGCTTCGGTCACGGTGCCGTTTGCGGGTGCGACGACCATATCGCCGCGTTCGCCGTCGATGTCCATACCGGCGTGGAATTCATAGGCCCGCCCGCCAAACGGATTTCGGCGAAAGCCGAACTCGTTGTTTATCTTGCCCAAATGGGCCCAGATGGTGGGCAAATTTGCCGCATTGCTGGTCGATTGGATCACCTTTAGCTGGCGTTCCATTTCGGCTTCGTTTTCCTCGGATTCGTCCGAATCGAACGGGCCGCCGCTGTTTGCGGTGAATTCGTCCGAATCGTCCGGCCGCGAATAATCGATCGAATTAGGTTTGGAAGAAATGTCCGATGAAAGCCGGGTTTGAAAAAGGCCGTTTGTTCTAACGGCAACCGATGATGAGTGTGTTAGATCCGAATAATTTACTACGCCGTAAACGCCGAGACTGACAAATGACAGTATAAAAAATATTCCGAAAGTGAATGAAGTGCTGCGCAGAAGCTTTTTTGAAACTTCTACTCTGCGAATATATATATTTGATTTTTTAGAATGAGATAAAAGAAAAGTATAAGACTTGTCGTTTTTCTGCATTATGCTTTTAAGCTCCTTTAAATGATTTCGTGCCGGAGACGACAAAACCGCCCCGACACACGGAATCACGCAAGAATAGCCGCGAGCGACTAACGCGAAACCTTAATTATAACTCGTAAAACAGGTAGTTATAGTTAAAAACTGTGGGCCTGCACCAAAACACTGGTTCAAATTTATTTTGGTTTGAACAAGTATAAACAAAAACCGCCGCAAAAGGCAAGTCATCAAACCTCGCCTCAAACGACGGTCTCTATTCCAACAAAAAAACGCGGGTTTATTCCTTGCCGCGACGCGAGTTGGAAATGCCGCGAAATACGGCAAAACCAACCCCAAGTATCAAAAGGACGAATACGAGAACGATCAGGATCTTGATCGCACCGGTCAAAAAGCCGATAAATGCGATGATCGACTTAAGAAAAAGTATGATAACGGCGATCAGTGCCAAAAGGCTTCCTCCGATCCCAGCCGCTTTTAAGAAAATAGGCATAAAAACAACTCCTTACCTAAATATTATACCGCACATGGGCCTTTACCGCGTTGAAAAATTGCTCAAACGCACGCGAGTTCAGATCGCAAATCTAACGGTTTCTCCAGCCACCCGCCCGGGAACCGCGTGAAAAATCGGTCGTCTCGACCTCGTGATCTTCGGCTCGATAGCCGGGATTGTTTGTCCCCGATTGAAAGATGCGGGCTGGCCGGGCGCTGTCAAAATCGGACCAATTGTTCGCGGCGGGTTTCGGCTTGAAAATATAGCCGCGAAGAATGTATATCCCAAGGCCGATCAGCATAGCCGGAATCAAGCCGCGCATCAAGTGCTTTAGATTGAATACGCTCTGCAAAAGAAACGCCGCTCCGAGCACGCCTAAGACGATTCCCCACAGCTTCGGGTTGCCGGAAAAACGTTTTACAAAGATGTCCTCGGCCACGTCGGGCGTCAGGCCCGAACGGATCATCTGGGCCGTTCGCCAGGCATCCAAAAGGGCAAACGCCCACATTCCCACCGACCCGAGGAAGAACAATACGATCCCGGAGATGAGCGACATCTGCAAAAGCCCGACCCAGACACCAAAATACACAAGGGCCTTTACGGACTGTCCGTTATAAGCCGCACCGAGGCCGGGAATTATGAACGACAAAAGGAACGCAATGACGGGCGAGGTCTGTTTTTTGATAAAGGGAGCGTATGAAGTGCGGTTTTGCTGACGCAGCAGATCGACACCCTGAACAATGCAGTCCTGGCAATACGGAAAACCTTTGATCCGGTGATCGCACGCCGGGCACAGCGGTTTGCCGCAACCGTTACATTGCACAACCGCCGCATATTGTCCGTGATAAGCACAATTCATCGTCAATTAATTTCCGCCCCCCTGACCGGCGTCCGCGTCGGCCGGCTGATTGCCGCTCCACACATCGGCGCCCTGCTGATACGTCTGTTCGGCTAGAGCAAAACTCTTCGAATAGATATCCGAAAGCGAACCGTCGGACGATACCGTCTGGCTGAAAACTAAAAACGCGAACAGCATCATCATCGCAACAGGAGCAAGCTGGGGCACCGAGACAGGAAATTGAAGGCCCCGGACCCACTCGCCGAACTGCGAGGGTCTTGACGGTGTTAATGCTTTCGCCAATTCCGTTCCAATGGTTTCACGAAGGATGCGTTCGTGCAGTCCCGCGGGCAGCGGAAGTTCATCCAATTTATACGTTATGCACGCTGCAAGGCTTCGCACGACGGCCCCCGGCAGATCCGTACACTCTTCACACAACACCGCATGCCGTTCCCAACGGTGAAAAACCTGTGCAGGCAAAAATCCATCGAGATAATCGGTCAGATGTTCTTCAAAATCGCTGCAGGCCATAGCCGACTGCGGCATGGTCATATCGAGGATGCGTGCCTCAAGGCGCGTCATAGGCGCCGCCGGCTCCGCCAATTCGCGGCAAACCTTGAGCGAGGCCTTGACCTCATTCAACAACGAATGGCAAAGCGGACAGCTCATCGCGTGCGACGCAATTGCCTTGTGCATCACCGCTTCGAGCGATCTATCGAGGTAATCGGTGAGCGATTCCTCAAAAACTGTGCAGTCTATTAACATTTCCTTTTCGTACTGCATACAACTTCAACCCCTTGAATAGTGGATATATTTAGAGTGACGGTTCTTTTCGTCATATTTTGCTTGTGAAGAGCCTTCGTCGGCTGCGTTGCAAGAACCCTCTCCCGGTTCTGACGGGGGTGCAAGCTGAAACTTGAACTTCTTACCTCTAAATTGTCACAACCCTCATTCTCCTTAATATTTTTGCCAATTCTATCCGGCCGCGGTTTATCCGCGATTTGACCGTTCCTTCGGGAATTCTCAGCACGTCCACTATTTCCTGATAGGTCATTTCTTCGATATCGCGAAGAATGACACATGTTTTCAGGTCTCCCGGCAGCTTATCAATGCCTTCCTGCACCTGGGCCGCGACCTCGCGGCGTTCCATTTCCTTTTGGGCGGAAGTTCCGACCGCCCTAAGGTGATACGAATGATCGTCCACCGCGTCGGCCATCGAATTTTGCGGATTCCGCTGCCGGTGGCGGTAATCGTCGATTATCAAATTGCGGGCGAGCCGCATAAGCCAATTGGAAAGGTTACCCTGCTTTGCATCATACTGATCCAGCGTGCGGTAGATGCGGATAAAGACTTCCTGCGTCAAATCCTCGGCGGCGTCAACACTTGACGTAAACCGATAGGCAAGATTGAATATGCGCCGGGAGAAACCGGAAACGATCTCCTCCCACGCCACGCCGTCACCGGCCCGGGCCCGCCGAACAAGTTCGGCCCCGTTACTTTCGACCGCCTTCAAAGCTTCCAAATCGGTCTATCTCCTAAAACTCTCGCCTCCACTTTAGGACCGGGTAATTTGACCGGGCCCTGACAGTGCTATTTTACGATGACGAAACTTCGAAAGTTCCATCAAATCAAAGATACGCGGAAAACAGGTTTTTCGCGACCTTTGAGGGCCGGGATTAGGCGTACGCCTCGATAGCACTCGCATTTCGGGCGTCAATGGAGTATCTTTTTTCCTTTGTGGTTCATAACCTTGTGGTACGTAATGTCTTTAAATTTCTCGAACCATCTCAAATAATTTCAAATTGCGAAAATACGTTAAATTCATACTTCTTTTTCTTTTTGCGGTCTTTCTTTTTTGGTTTTTTGGCCGCAACCTGAATTGGTCGGAGGTTAGCCAGAGCCTTAGAAAGGCGGACCCGTTTTACCTCTCGGTCGCTATCCTGATCGTTTGTATCGGTTATCTCCTGCGCGCCATCAGGTGGAAGGTGCTTCTTGCGCCGATAACGGAAACAAGCCTAAAAGAGCTTTTTGCCACTACCACTGTCGGTTTTGCGGCCATCTTCCTTGTTGGACGTGCGGGCGAGATCGTTCGGCCAATGTGGCTTCCGATGCGCGATCACAGGGTTCGGCCAAGCGCGGCTTTGGTGACGATAGGCCTGGAGCGCGTATTCGATCTTGTTTCGCTGATCTCATTTTTCTCCTTTAGCCTTATATGGTTCCAGGCACGCGTCGGCCATGAGACCGAGTACGCGTCGATTAAGCTGGCGGGAAACATTCTACTTGCCGGAGCGGTTGTTTTTGTCGTTTTGCTAATCGGTTATCACTGGAAATCGGAAGGCCTGATAGATTGGGTCGGACGGATCTCAGACCGACAATTCGTACCGGCACGCCTTCGTTCGATCGTTCTTGGGCTTATGAAGCAGCTGGCGGTTTCGCTGAACATGCTGCGAGACTGGCGTGAGATCTTATGGGTAGGTTTTTGGACGATCAGCCTTTGGTTCGCCATATCGCTGCCGACCTATTTCGTGCTCCAGGCCTTCGGGCTGCCGCTTTCGTTTGTCGATTCGATCTTTGTGATGGGGGTCGCCTCAATGGGTTCCCTCGTTCCGACACCAGGCGGGGCGGCCGGGGCCTTTCACGCTGCGACCGCCGGAAGCCTTATCCTCTTGGGCGTCGATCAGGATGTGGCGGCCGCGGTCTCGATCCTGATGCACCTGATCTATTTTGCCCCGGCGATAGTTTTCGGTTTATATTACTTCTTCCACGGCGATATAAGTTTCCAGCGTTTTCGCAATTTGCTTTCGGGCGAACAGGCTGTCGAAGAGATCGAGTCGGAATCGCCCGATTCTGCGGCCGGCAAATGACCGCTTTTCAAATATCCCAAAATTATGCGTTGTCCATACTGTGCTCACATTGAAGATAAGGTGGTCGATTCACGCGAATCAAAGGATGGCGACTCGATCCGCCGGCGGCGCGAATGTCTCGGCTGCGGCCGCCGCTTTACGTCCTACGAACGCATCGACGAGATCCCGTTCATGGTGGTCAAGAAGGATGGGCGGCGGGAAACGTTTGACCGGGGGAAGATCCTGGCCGGCCTCTTTCGAGCGAGTGAAAAACGCCCTATTTCGGTCAACCAGCTTGAGGCTGTCGCGAACGAAGCCGAAAAGAATGTACAGGATTCCCTGGACCGCGAACTGGCTACGACCGAGATCGGCAAGATCATAATGCGGCGTTTGAAGGCCCTGGACAAGGTGGCCTATGTTCGATTTGCCTCGGTTTACCTTGAATTTGAAGATGTGTCGGCGTTTATGACCGAACTCAAAGACCTTGTTCGAGCGCGCGAACGGGCACCGGCAAAGAAAGTCAAGAAAAGCAAGAAGTGACCGGTGACCGGTTATCGTTTATCCGATCTTTCAACTTCTTTCCGGTTCGCCGGCAGGCTGAATTTTGTTCTTCTCGCGAAGAAAGAAGGAGAAGTAGTCATACATAGACCAAATAGCAGTGATTACGGCGATCCACAAAGCTCCGCGGCCAACCAGATATCCGAATACCTTCCAATCGTTCAATGTAGTTGAAAGATGCGTTAGGTTTGCAAAGGCGGTTCTTACCTCTTCCACTTCCCAGAAACGAAATGCCGGGTAATCAAGCCCGAAATTCGATACTGGCGGAGTGCCGGCAGCGGCTGCGATCAGCAATGAAACCACCGCTACGGATTGGGCCCACATCTTTATTTTTCCGATGCTTTGGGCCGCGATCACGATCCCTTCACTTGCCGCCACCGACCGAAGCCCGGTCACAATGAACTCGCGTCCGAGGATGATGACAACTGCCCACGATGGAGCCAGGTGTTTTTCGACAAGCACGATGAGGGCCGCGGAAATGAGAAGTTTGTCGGCGATAGGATCGAGAAATTTTCCCAGCGTCGAAACCTGATTTCGCCTCCGCGCTAGGTGACCGTCAAGAATATCGGTCAAAGCCGCGATCAGGAAAATTAGGATCGCCAGCACATACCCGCTCATCCCGAACCACTTTTCCGCGACCGGTGTCAGCAAGACGACGACCAGAAAGGGCACGATCACGATCCTTGCAAGTGTCAGGTAGTTCGGTAAATTCACGTTGGTACTCGATTAGGCAAAGTGTATGTCCTCAAGGG
>JBGTJP010000166.1:0-2804 GCA_041745075.1 Pyrinomonadaceae bacterium
GACAGCAGGTGTTCACAGGTCGAAAGCACAACGCCCCTCCGCATCAGCGTTGTCGCGTAAGAGCAATGCGATATGTATTCGACCGACGCCGGTATCTCAAAATTATCAAGATCGGAACGGACAAAGATATAGCCCGTATTCGCCGGTGCCGGCCGCAGTTTCAAATTGACATCGACACCCGTGTGCAGGCCGACGCCTTTGGTCTTGACCGGTTTGGAGATCGTGGTCTGGTTCATCACTTCGCTAATTGGCTTTCAAGCGTCGTGCCAGGCAATAACCGAATCGTAAATCCTGTAAAAGCGGCTGCTTGCGCATAGCTCCGTGCCGATGGTTGTGGTATTTCTACAACAAACCTGTTGCGGAATTTACTAACTCGGCGAAAAAAACTACAATTCTTGAAACAAAGTTAATTTCTTCGCTTTGCGTCATATTACGAAAACTTCAAAATATGCCTGTCATCTCCATGTTTTATGGCGTCGTCGTGCTGATGTACTATTTTGACAATAAACAGCATCATCTTCCGCACATTCATGTCCAGAATAGCGGTGAAGAGGCGGTGATCGGGATTCCCGATGGAAACCTTATCGAAGGCAGTCTCCGAAATGCTAAGATGAAATTAGTGAATGCATGGGTCGAAATTCACCGTGACGAGCTTTTGGCAAACTGGGAGTTAGCGGTAAACGGACATCCGGTCTTCAAGATCGACCCATTGAGGTAAAAATGAATAAAGTTATTGCGGTATCGGCGAACGATGATTTCACGCTCGAGTTAACCTTCGACGACGGGACCGTCCGCCTTTTTGATACAAAGCCATACCTTGATAAGGGAATATTCATGGAATTGAAAGATTTGAGCTATTTCAAAAATATTGAGATCGCCTATGGAACCGTTCAATGGGCAAACGAACAGGATTTTGCGCCTGAGACCCTATACTTGGAGAGTAAGTTGATGGAGCTGAAAAGTTGATCTATGGCAATACAAACCGCGGGACAAAAGACCGCGAAAGTAACACGAATACGGACCGAGAATCAGGCGACGTTCAATTTACCGAAGGAGGCCGAAGCGAATATCGAGAAGATACTTGATTTTCTGCCGACCGAACAGGTACGGGGCTTAGAAAAGGTACGCCTGGTCGATTTCATCAACGATCCGCGGCTAAAGAACATGGACGTTCCGATGAAAGGTGACCTGCCCGGACTCTATCATCCGAAACAGGGAAACCAGTCGGCGTGGCTTGAGATGTCGATGGGAGCGCTTTTACAGCCGACCGAGAGTTTTGCAAAACGCTGGATGGCAAAAACGTCGTTTAAAAGCAATCTTGCCGGACTTATCTTTTCGCTTGTAGGTCAGCATTATTATCTGACACTCCGCCATTCGGTGAAAAAACAGGGCCTCGAGCTGCAGATCAGGCAGTACGCCGAAAAGAACCTGCGTGCGTGGAGCGAAAAGCAAAACGCGAACAGCTTCCGGGCGAAATTATTCAAGCCGTTCCGCCCTTATATCGAACGCTGGGCAAAATGGCTGAATAAGAAAGCTGCTGCTGCCCAGAAGGGAAAATGAATCGATAGAAGGGCTCAAGAATCACAAAAGGTGGTTTTCGCGCGTATTGCGCCTTTTGCGGCAAACATAAAATATGAACTATTGGATGGTAAAACAGGAACCGACGGCGTATTCCTGGGACGATTTTGTAAAAGACGGCAAGACCGACTGGACTGGCGTGCGCAACTACAAAGCCCGCAATTTTCTGAAAGAAATGAAAAAAGGCGACAAGGTCTATTTCTATCACTCGGTCATTGGTAAAGAGATCGTCGGAGTTGCGGAGGTATCAAAAACTGCGTTTCCCGATCCGACCGATACGGCATGGCACGCGGTCGAACTAAAACCCGTCAAACCGCTGAAAAAGGCCGTGACCCTTGCCGACATAAAGGAGAACAAGGCATTGGCGAACATTTATCTCGTCCGCCAGCCGCGATTTTCGGTAATGCCGCTGACAAAAGACGAGTTTGACGAGATCCTGAGCATGTCAAAATAGGTGCCCGAATATGAACGCTGCATCCGAATCCGTTCGGCAAACGTCGCTTCTAAACGAAGCGGTCGCTTTTTATCACGAACTGCTTGAGGACGCCGATCTTGCTTCGGCGTCCTACAAAACCTTGCACGACGGCCTCGAACACAATCGCCTCATCTTTGGCGGACGGCCGCTCTCGCCTTATCTTCGCCCGCATTTTATTACGTCGGCCGATTGGGAACGCGTCTCTGAAACGTCAAAGACGATCTGGAGTGCCCTGCAAAAGGTAAAGGACGCCGCGGTGCAGGATGACAGCCTTCTGGACGAGCTCGGCGTGACCGAGATCGAGAAAGATCTGGTCAAGATCGATCCAGGCTATAAACAAGTTTCGCCGACCGCGCGGCTTGACTCTTTTTTGACCGACGAGGCATACAGCTTTGTCGAACTGAACGGCGAAAGCCCGGCCGGGATCGCGTTTGCCGATTCGGCGACCGAGATCTTTAAGTCGCTGCCCGTGATGCAGAAATTCGCCGAGCGGTATGACGTCGAAGGCCTCGAAGGCCGTTCGAAAATGCTGGAAGTTCTTTTAAGCTGTTGGGATGAATTCTGCGGCGGCAAGGCCGACCGTAAGCCGCTCATCGCTATCGTGGACCTAAAAGATCGGCCGACGATAAAAGAGTTCGAGCTCTTTCGCGACTATTTCGAATCGTGCGGCTGTGATGCGGTGATCTGCTCACCTGAAGAACTTGAATTCGATAATGGCAAACTTTACTACGGCGGCGTCCAGATAGACGTC
>JBGTJP010000167.1:0-13279 GCA_041745075.1 Pyrinomonadaceae bacterium
AATTTTCACGATCTCGCCGGCGGCAAGCTGTGTAAATTCAGGCGAGCGCGGATCCGGCATTGCACGCGGCAGGTAAAGAAGTGCCTGTTTTTCATAATCAAAAGCCGACGGAGCCTCAAAGCCGGTTGTTTTCGACGTGTCAAGCCCCAGCCGGTCGCGGATAAAATCGAACTTGCCATTGCTAGAAAGGGTCGCCGACGTCAAAACGCACGTTTCGACCTTGTCAAACAATTTCTCACGCAAAAGCTCTGATACATCGACAGGGGACGCCCGCAGAAAAATGCCCTTGCCTCGTTTTTCAAGCCAGTACACATAGTTCCTTTCGGCCTGCGTTACAACAAAATCGAGGTCGAAACGCGTCTGCCGCGTGCGCCGCAAAAGGCTGTCCGCCTCTGGAATTGTCGCGGCAAATGCGTCAACGGCCGCTTCGAGCCTCTGCAACGTCGAATCTAAGGCGAAATAGGCCTCGCCAAGCGGCGTGGGCTGTGTTTCGCCGCTCGTTGAACGATACGAGAACGCATCCGCCTCAAGCGGAAAGCGGCCCTCGAACCTGGCCTGCGTGAACCTGATCCAAAACTGTTCGGACAAGCCGATGATCTTTGACGCTATCTTATCCAGGTCGCGGGTCGCGTTTGCATCCGGGATCGGAAGGCTCGCGGCGTCGCGGGCAAGTTCGTCAAGCTGAAAATTCGAGACCTGAAAACCGAAATAGTCGGCCGCGATGTCCTCGATCAGATGGGCCTCGTCAAAAATTACCGCTCCGTAATCAGGTATCACTTTGCCGAACTGGTTTCCGCGAACGTTCAGGTCCGCAAAGAACAGGTGGTGGTTCACGACAATGATGTCCGCGGCTTCGGCCCCCGCACGCATACGGGTAATAAAACACGGCTCGAAATCCGGACATTTCTGGCCGATGCACGTTTCGCCCTTGGCATTTATCCGGCTCCAGAACGACAGATCTTCCGGCAAGTCGTCCAATTCACGTCGGTCGCCGGTCTTTGATTCGCGGCTCCATTCGGAAATTCGCTTGAAATGGCCCATCTGATCCAGGCCGTCAAGGATCGGCTGACTGTCTGCCTTATGAATTCGATAAAGGCAGGCATAGTTCGACCTGCCTTTCATATACGCGGCGGTGAATTTTTTTGGCAGAACCTTTTGGAGAAATGGAATGTCCTTTTCCATCAACTGCTCCTGTAGGTTCTTTGTGCCGGTCGAGATTATGATGCGTTTTTTCTTTTCAAGCGACTCGGCGATTGCCGGGATCAGATACGCAAGGGTCTTCCCCGTTCCCGTACCGGCCTCGACAATCAAATGGCGTTTGTCCGAAAAGGCCTTTGCCACGTTTTCGGCCATTGCGATCTGCCCGCTCCGGTACTCATAATCCTCGTGAAACCGCGCGATCAGGCCGCCGTCGCCAAATACTGTGTCGAGATGCTTGTCCTTCATGGATCTGGTCAGAAATTCATTGACTTGGACGGCCTATTTTGGTACAAAAAAGAATTGATAAGGCATTTTAGATGTAAATAATTAGGGCTTCTCCCCCAAACCGCATGGGGCTATCCTTTTTATCGCAGCTGTCCAAATCAAACTAAATAGTAATTGTTGAGCGTTCCGATGTCGATGGGCCTAAAGATCGTGGCCGTGTTTGGCTGGGAATATAACGCGATTGCGTCTGTATAGTCATATAAATGAGCCGACCGTATGCGTTTTTGCGGCGGCATGAGTAGGGAGTGAAGTAATGGATCAACCGACTATCGCCGCAAACCGGCGGAGGATTTTGCCGAGTTTGGGTGCACTGAGCGTTTTCACGGCGATCGCGGTATTGCCGTTCGCTTTTGGCGTAGAGGCCGTTAAGAAGGACGGAGAAAGCCTTTTCAAGGTCGAACGAAGCCATGACCCCGAGATTCCCAACTACGATATCAGAACCGACAAGGGAGCCTTCGAAAAGATCGCTCGATTCCGAAACTCACAGAACCGGAGCGCATCGGAAGTGGCGGACCAGCGCGACGGTCTGTTTCGCGGCGAGATCGCCCTAAGAACGAAGGTCCCGACCCTAAAGATGGAATATAGCCCCGAGATCCGAACTCCTGAGGTGATCGCTCCGGATCCGGCGATGGGACAGGCATTTCTCTCGCGAGCTATAGCCGAAAAAAAATCGCAGGGCCTACTAACATTTTTGCGGCAGAACAAGGGCCTGATCGGTGCAACCGACCTCCAGATCGATGGCCTCAAACTCTCTGCCGATTACAAAAACCCTGACGGCAACCTCGGGTTTGTTGAATATGACCAGGAGATCAACGGAATTCCCGTATTTCGCGGAACGATCAAGGCGGCCTATACAAAGAACGGCGAATTGATGCGGGTCATCAATAATTTTGCGCCCGGGCTTGATTACAGCGGTATTTCAACTGACTTTAAGAACCCTTCGGACGCCCTTGCAGCAGCCGCAAGACATATCAATTACGAACTCCCGGCAAATGATACTGTGAGCGATGCGAGCCGGACGAGCGAACTAAAAACGAGCTTTGGCACAGGCGAATGGTCGCCGACCGCCGAGAAGATATACTTCCCGGTCGAGCCCGGCGTGGCGGTTCCGGCGTGGCGTGTGCTTATATGGCAGCCGGTACGGGCTTATAACATAATAGTCGATGCAGCCACTGGGGAATTGCTGTGGCGAAAGAACATGACGGAGGAACAGACCCAACAGAGCACTTTCGAGGTCTATACAAACGGTCAGGCGATGATCAATGTTGCGGACAGTCCCGCTCCGGCGTCTCCTACGGTCTTCAATCCGGGGGACGGAGCCCAGGGCCTTCCGCTTTTCCGAACGAACGTTACGAGGACCGGGAAAGAGCCGCCTTACGACTTTAACACTAACGGCTGGATCAGCGATGCCATCAACACAACCGACGGCAATAACGTCGAGTCCGGGCTGGATCTGATCGCCCCAGATGGGATCGATGCCGGCACCCAGGTGGCCGGCAGTCCGTTCAGGACATTCAGTTCGGCGTGGAATCCACCTCCCGGAATACCGGGGCCGGGTGAGGAACCAACGACCGATGCGGCCCGGCGAGGTGCCGTGATTCAGCAGTTTTACATCATGAACCTTTATCATGATGAGCTTTACCGGCTTGGCTTCACCGAAGCCGCACACAATTTCCAAACAGACAATTTTGGCCGCGGCGGCGTCGGCAACGACCGGATATCGGCCGAGGGTCAGGACAACGCCTCGACCAACAACGCAAATTTTGCTACACCTCCTGACGGAGGACGCGGCAAAATGCAGATGTTTGTATTCACAGGCCCGAACCCCGACCGTGACGGCACCGTTGATGCCGAGATAATAATCCACGAGGCATCGCATGGCACTTCCAACCGCCTCGTCGGAAACGGGGACGGCTTGGTGGATAATATGTCGCGAGCCATGGGTGAAGGATGGTCGGATTTTTATGCTCACAGTTTGCTTTCGGAACAGGGCGACCCGATTGGAGGCACGTACCCGATAAGTGGCTATCTATTACTCAACGGGTACGGTGCGGTCGGGACAGCGAACTACTATTACGGCATTCGACGCTTTCCAAAGGCGATCATGTCGGCAACCGGCGGCCCAAGTAACAGGCCATTCAACCCGCTAACCTTTGCGGACATTGATCAGTCAAAAATTAACACGACCGACGGAGCGTTCCCGGCCATGTTCGGCGCCCATATTTCAACCACGGCCGATCAGGTTCACGCTCAGGGAGAGGTGTGGAGCAGCGCACTTTGGGAAGTGCGTGCCAAGCTGGTGCAGCGGCTCGGGTGGTCCGTTGGAAACCGAAGGGCCTTGCAGCTTGTGACCGACGGAATGAAGCTTTCACCGCTGAACCCGACGCTCCTTCAGGCGCGTGATGCGATAGTGGCTGCAGCACTTGGAAGTGCAACGACTCAGGCTCAACTGCAAGACGCCGCGGACGTGTGGGCCGGTTTTGCGATCCGGGGCATGGGCGTCGGGGCGAGCATTCAAAATAACGGCGGATTGAACGGTATGGGCACCACTCGTGTAACTGAAGCGTTCGACCGCCCAAACCTGCTTCAGCTACCGGTATTCACGGTTTCAGACCCGCAAGGCGACAACGACGGGATTCCTGAACCGGGTGAGACGGTGGTAATTTCGGTGCCGCTAACCAATATTACGGGCCAGAATGCAACCTCTGTCACGGCTAATATACCAAATGCAAGCTCGGCGGCCTATGGGACTATTTCGGAGTCTTCGACCGTGTCACGTACTTTCACCTATGCGATCCCGGCAAACGCTTCATGTGGATCCCTGATCGCGCTCTCACTAAACTTAAACAGCAGCCTTGGAGCAAAGACTTTCACTTTGCCCCTGAATGTTGGCGTTAAGTCCCTGACCCTCAGCGAGAACTTTGACGCAGTCACCCCGACGGCGCTCCCCGGCGGCTGGACAACTGGGACTGAGGGCTCCGGCATCGCATTCGGGACAACAAACACTTCATTCGATTCGGCTCCGAATTCGGCATTTGTTCCCAACGCGAATTTGGCGGGCAGTTCGTCACTTATCTCCCCGCCGATCCAGGTGAACTCTGCCGCGGCATCGGTAACATTCAAACACCGTTATGCCGTCGAGACTCCGTGGGATGGCGGGGTTCTCGAGATAAGCATGAACAACGGCTTCTACCAGGACATTCTTACCGCGGGCGGATCATTTCTTGAGGGCGGCTATCCGGCAACGCTTAGCAACGGCAACGGAAATCCGCTGGCAGGGAGACCGGCCTGGACCGGTATCACTGGGTCGTCTTACATAACCACTACGGCTCAGTTACCCGCGTCGGCAAGTGGTCAAAGCGTGCGTCTGCGGTGGCGGTTCGGCACTGATTCGAATACCGGAACCAACAGCGGTCATGTGGGGTGGTTTATCGATTCGATCACGATCCGCGCCACAAGCACGTGTTCGTTCGTACCATCGGCGGTCAAATCGCGGGCCGATTATGATGGCGACGGAAGGACTGACCTTTCTATCTTCAGGCCCTCGGAGGGCAACTGGTACATTATTAACTCGCAGGCCCAGATAAATGTTATCCGGTGGGGCGTAAGTGGTGATACGCCTGTACCTGGGGATTATGATGGCGACGGCAAGGCGGATTTCGGTATATTCCGGCCCGCAGCCGACCTGTCACCAGACTTTTATTTGATCAAGAGTAACGGATACGTGATCAGCACGTTCGCCTGGGGCGAACCTGGCGACAAGCCCGTGGTCGGGGATTATGACGGCGATGGAAAAGATGATGTAGCGGTGTATCGCCCAACCAACAACACGTGGTACGCCGTAAAAAGCTCGGGTGGTTTGGATATCAGTGTCTGGGGACAGGCGGGTGATATCGCCGTTCCCGGCAAGTACGACGGTGACAATAAGACTGATCGGGCCGTTTACCGAAACGGCCAGTGGCTGGTTTCGAACTCGACTGGGGGCACGATGGTGGCGAATTGGGGGGAATCGGGCGACATTCTGGTCCCGGCCGATTACGACGGAGACGACCGCGACGATGTTGCCATTTGGCGGCCCTCGAATGGAACCTGGTATATTCGGCGAAGCACGAACCTCAATTTTGACATCATCGGCTGGGGACAGCAGGGTGATATTCCGGCGCCGGGTGACTTTGACGGCGACGGTAGGGACGACCCGACCGTTTATCGAAACGGTGTGTGGTACCACGTTCGGTCAACTCTTGGTCTGGCCCAATCTAATTGGGGAGTTCCAGGAGATATACCGATACCGTCAAAATATCTGCCGTGATCTTTGACCTAAGAGTTTGCGAAATGCGGTCCGGTGCCGCGTTTCGCGGGCTCGGCGTTCGCTCGACGGCGGAGAAAATTTCGTAGGTATTTTTAAGTTACCGATTTTATTAGACTTTTCGTATTGGCCGCCCATCTTACTTAAACCATTTGGTCGATTTACAAGGAGTTCCCGCCATGGCCGATCTTATTTCAAAGACTACCTTTATCAAAACCGCAGTTATTGTCGGCGTGGCTTTGATCGCCGCTGTCGGTCTTTCCGATCTCGGAACGAATTTCCGTAAAGCGAGTGCATCGGCTTCCGGGCCGTCACCTTCGTTTACGGCCGCTCCTTACCTGCCTGGATGCGCGAGCTGTCCGACGGAGAATAACTGCACTTCCTGCCATTCCGGCTCACCTAACAGCGGTCCCGGGGCGGTGACGATCGCAGGCGTGCCAGCCAATTATTTACCCGGCCAGGTTTTCCCGCTTACCATAACCGTTGAAGACCCAAATGCCGTTATCTATGGCTTTCAAATGGTCGCGATCAACCGAAATGGCGAAAACGCGGGCACCTTGAGTGTACCGGCGGCAAATCCGCAGCCGCTTCAGGTGATCAGCGGCTTTGTGAACGGAAATGAGCGACGATACGTAGAACATACGGTCAACGGCGTGACGCCGACCCAACTCGGATCAAAATCATGGACGTTCGATTGGACGGCCCCGTCGGAACGAATTGGAAAGCTGGGTTTTTACGTCGCGGGGAATGGTGCGAACAGTGACAGCAGCTCAAGCGGCGACAGTATTTATCTTTCATCTGATGCGGCCTTGTCGGGCACGGCGATCGCAAATTTCGACCCAGACACGAGGAGCGATATTTCCGTGTACCGGCCGTCAACCGGTACGTGGTACGCATTGACGACCGATCCGCCTAATTTTGTCGTGACCCAGTTTGGCGAAGCAGGCGATAAACCGGCACCCGGCGATTACGATGGCGACGGAATCACCGACCATACTGTGTTCCGGCCTTCAACGGGAACGTGGTACATAAAAAAAAGCACGGGCAGTTTTACCGTCCTTCCTTTCGGCATTTCCGGCGACGTTCCGGTTCCGGGAGATTATGATGGAGACGGTCGGAACGATCTCGCGGTTTGGCGGCCCTCGAACTCTACCTGGTACATTCAGGGCAGCACAGGGGTCTATTGGGTAAGGCCGTTCGGCCAGACCGATGACAAACCGGCTCAGGCAGACTATGATGGCGACGCAAAGACCGACATTGCCGTTTTCAGGCCGTCAAACGGCACGTGGTACATGCTCACAACAAAGGTCCCGAATTTTGTTGTGCGGCAGTTTGGCGTTGACGGCGATCTTCCCGTCCAGGCCGATTATGACGGCGACGGCAAGGCGGACTTGGCGGTTTTCCGTCCATCAAATGCCACCTGGTATTTTAACAACGGACTCGGATTCTACACCTTCGCCTTTGGCCAGAACGGCGACCGGCCGGCACCGGCGGACTTCGACGGCGACGGGAAAACCGATGTAGCCGTTTTCCGGACCGGCACATGGTACGTTCTGGGCACGGAAGGACCGAGCTACACGGTTACACAGTTCGGTCAGGCTGGAGATATTCCGGTCGCCAGCGGATACATAGCCGACCCGTCGGGCCCGGCCTCGCGGCAATAAGGAGATGAGATCGTACGCGGATTCGGCACGTTCAATTACCCTCGATCTTCCGCCGTTGAATTTCAAGAGTTCTTTGAAAAACCTATCTGCACAAAAGGCTTATGTGGTTGAAGGCGAAACCACCGAATAAGATGAGGAAGTAGAACAGGAAAGAAGCAAGAGATTCGATCAAGGATTTAGGGTGATAGGTTTCTCAAAGAGATCTCTAAATAAAATACCCGTCAGTGGCTAGCACTGACGGGTTTCTCATTTAGTGGAGGAAACGGAGGAGTCGGCCCCAAGACGAACATCCTCGCGGACAAGCCATCACAAATGGATGGGCAAAAAAGGATTACGGTTTCGGTGTTGCCGAAGGGGCTGCGGGAACTACCGGAAGAAGCGGATTTGTCGGTACTACGCGATCCGAATTCGAACTCGGATTGCCAAGCGGTACCGGCTGAACTACGGTGGCCGAGGGTTTCACGCCTGACGTGCCGGTTGAGTTCCCAAAGTCCGGGCGAATTATCCGCGGGGTGATAAAGAACAGAATCTCGATCGTATCGCGGGAAACTCCCTTTCGTTTGAACAGGAGTCCAAGAATAGGAATTCTGGAAAGACCTGGAGTTCGGTCTACATTCTCCCGTTCGTCATCGAAAAGAACGCCGCCGACAACCGTCGTGCCGCCGTCCGGAACCGTTACCTGCGTTTCCATCGTCTGGCTGCTGATAGACGGTGCGGCCCCCGGAACCACGTCCGGAATGCTCGCGTTTTCGGTCAATACCTGAAGCACAACGGTCCCGACATCGGTGATCTGAGGCGTAACTTCGAGCTTCAGAGGTACATCGACATAGGTCGTCGTTGCGATCGCTGTTCCGGTCGCCGCACCGCCCGGCTGGATGGTAGTGATAGGTATCTGCGTCTTGCTTTCAACCTTCGCCTTGCGGTTATTAAGAACGGTCACGCGTGGTGTCGCAATGGTCTTTGCCTGGTTCTTCTGCTCTCCGGCGGTGATCAATGCATTGATCTGCGCCGTCCCGAAAACACCCGTGGTCAGGCCGATGGCGGTGTTGACGATCTGTGCACCAAGGCTGCTTCCAGCTCCAACCGCCGGGTTAGGCAACCCGGGCGACGGTGGCACCTGGAAGACATTTCCCGGCAGAGTTCCACCGCCGGCACCAGAACCACGCGGGCCGGTGACGATCGCCCCAAGCTGAATGCCGATGTCGCGGCTGAATGAGCGTGTAGCCGCCACGATCCGCGCCTCGATCTCAACCTGCGGTTCAGGCTGGTCAAGAATCGCGACCAACTGGCGGACAGCGTCGATATTTTCACGGACATCCGTTATGATCAATGAGTTGCTTCGGCCGTCAACCTCGATCGACCCGCGGCGTGACAACCGACGGCGAATGATCGGGAGGATCCCGTCGGATGATGCGCCGGCGGCCGACTGGTCCGAGATCGGCTGGTTGGCAGATCCTGTTGTGACGGACCGGAACTCGCTGTAAAAGGAAGAGCTGAACGGACTGGTTCCGCTTGACGAGGTTCCCGATGTCGAATTGCCCTTCAAAAGTCCGTCTTTTGCCCGAGCATAATTGAGCCGAATGAACTCGGTCACGAGCGGTGACGAATCTAGTTGATTGTTCTGCTGAGCACGGAAAATTTCGCCCTCTGAAGCAAGTGTTTTCTGATCCGCGACGCGAAGGATCGTGCCGTTGACCTGAATTCCCAACTCCTGCGACCGCATGATCGAGTCCAGGGCTATGTTCCACGGTACGTCGTTCACGTTTACAGTTACGGGAACCTTGGCAACCGATTTATCGATGACAAAGTTGATGCCGTACTGCTCGGTGACGTAATTGAGAATGTCGCGAACGTCGGCATTCACCACGTTCAGGTTGATCGGCTCGCCGCGGAATCCGGGGTCGCCGTACCGGCGTCCCTGCTGCTGCGGCTCAACCTTTTGAGCGGCAACGGACAGCGCCAATGTGCTGATGATCATAATAGCGATAACTGCCTTTTTGCCGATACCGCTGAAGATTTGAAGAGAAGTCATGTTTCCTCCGTTACGAGAACCATCCGTTGCCCCGCGATATTGCTGCCGGGTGCGGGCGATGGCATTTTATTTGAGTTGCTGCGTATTTTTCGATACGGTCCGCCATGGGCAGCCCGGATCGGAAATCTGATTGGAATACTAATTATTTTTATTGTTGGCGACTTTGACTGGCTTTTTGCCATTTTTCTTAGCTGCCTTTTTTGTATCCGATTCGGGAACCTGGCTGTTCATCTCGTCAAGAGGCGAGATTACCGGCGTTAAAACTTTGGGTGCCGCGCCTTCTTCCGGTGCGGGCGGCTGGTATGTCGCGATAGTCTCAGGCGGTTTTCCGTCCGAATCGATCGGGGCGGTCCCCTGTATCTCTTGCTCGGTGCTGTATTTGCGAAGCGTCTTGTTCTCGACCGACGCAACGAACTTGTTCTTGCCCATCTTTGTCACTTTGCGAAAGACAAGCCGGTTTTCTTCGACCGCAACAAGCTGGCCGTCAAAAAACTTTTCGCCGGGATAGATGGTGTATGAAAGCTTGATCGGCACCGCTTCGACCATAGCGGCATAACCGCGTGGTGTTTTGAATATACCGGTCACAGCCATCTCGTCCAGTGTCAGCACGCTTGTAACCTTTGGCAGCGGCTGTCCGTTCATTGCCGCGGTTTCGCGAAGCCGCTTGAAGAACTCGATCCGCTGGGCGATCGACGGCACGGAAGCCTGGACGGGAACGGCCGGGCCTTTCTTTGCTCCGCCCGGATTCGATGGCCGGGATTCGCGAGTGATCGCCCAGCCGGGTTTACGGAACGGGTCGTCGCGTTGCGCGACGGCCTCGGTCAGCTCGCCGCCGATCAGGAGCAAGCCTAGAGCGGCTGCACCCATGGTCAGAAATCTTTTGAGGTTTGATGTGTTGATCATTGCTTTTTCTCTCTTATGCGTAGATGGCCAGGATCATTTTGCGGCCGGGGCCGGTGCTGCGGGAGCGGCGGGCTGTCCTGCCGCCGGGGGCTGGCCGGGTGCTCCGGGCTGGCCAGGCGTGACCACCGGTTTGTTTAAAGCCTCGGGATCGGCATAGTAAGCCTTTAGCAGGAACATGGCATGGACCGTTTTGTCCGCCGTCTGCTTTTCAAGCTGATTGATCTTGAAGTCGGAGATCGAAACGATGCGGGGCAGTTTCGCCATTTTGTCGAAGAAGGCCCGAAGGTTGTTGAAATTGCTGTCCACTTCAACCTCGACCCCTTTCGCCATGATCGATTCCTGCTGCGTATCGTCCTTCGGTGAAAAACGCATCACGATCAATCGCGATTCCTTTGCGGTGTCCTGCAAACCCTGAAGAACATTCGTGATCTCACGCTGTTCCGGCAGAAGGACCTTCAGCTCCTCGTATTCCACGCTCTTGCTTGCGTAAAGGGCCCTGAATTCGTTTATCCGCTGGGTCGCAATGCGGGCCGCTTCATTCTTTGCCTGGAGCTGAGATACCTGATTGTTCAAGGTCTCAACTTCGGCGCGCGTTTCACTGGTAACGAAATAGTACACGCAAAAGTAAAGCAGCGAGGCCACGCTAACCAGCAGCAGAAGCTGGAGGTGCCATTTAAGGTTTTTAAGTTTCTCTAACATTTTAGTTTTCCTTTCGGTTTCGTGAGATCCGATGGTTTCTCTTGAATTCTATCGCTTAGTTCTTTGCTACCTGGACCGGGGCCGCAGGGTTGGTTCCCGGGGCCGGGGCCGATGCCGTCGTAGGACTCATTCCCGGTGCACCGGCGGCCTTTGAAGGCGTGTAAGCGGTCGTGATCGTAAAGTTGACGACCTGGACCTTTGGAGCCTCGGCACCAAGTGTCGGCGAAGCCTGCTGGTTCACCTTTTCCTCACGCTGGGTTTCAATACTCAGGTTCGAGAAAAGGCCGTTTGAAAATTCAAGGCTCCGTCCGAACTGTGTGACGGCGGATTCGTCAGGCGAATTTCCCTTTATGGTGATCTTGCCTTCTTTTTCTTCGACACTCTGCAAATAAAGGCCGGGTACCATTGTTATGCGTTCGCGCATTGCTTCGAGCACCGCCAGCGGGCCTGCCTGCGAAGAGCGAAGTGTCTTAATGGCCTCGATCCTGGCATCGATAGCCGAGATCTTTTCCTCGAGTTCTTTCTGTTCTTTGATGACGACCTCGAGCTCTTTCTCGATCTGCTTTTGTTCTTCGAGCTGCCGCTGGGCTTCGGTCTTGGCCATCTGGGTACTAATAACGTCCCAGCCAACCACCGCCGCAAGCAGGAATGCGACCGCGAGCGACATCAGCAAAAGGCGTGACGCGGGGCTTGCGACCTTTTTATCGACTGCCAATACGGCGCCGCCCTGCCTTTCCGTAACTGAGTTAAGTAAGTTAATCTTGATCATTTTGGTTAAACTCCCCTCATTGCCAACCCAACAGCTACGGCCATTTCGGGCATGATTTCGCTCATGTAATCAGGGTCGAACTTGCGTGAATCCACTTTAATGTTGCGGAACGGATCCATTACTTCTACCGGCAATTCGAGACGCTCAGAAAGATCGTGAGCTAAACCCTGAAGCTTGGAACCGCCGCCTGATATCAGAATTTTTTGCACGACCGTACTGTTGTCTTCGGTGGTAGCGCGATAAAAATCGAAAGTCTTCTGGATCTCCATCGCCACTATTTCGGTTACATTGTTCATCAACGGCTCGATCGACTTTTCCTCGATGCCTTCGACGGCGGTGTTGACGCCGCGTTTGACCGCCTCGGCCTGTTGAAAACTAAGGCCCAGGCTCCGCTGAAGAACATCGGTAAACTGGCTGCCGCCGACCGTAATGTCGCGGGTAAACAATGAACGCGTGCCCTTGATCAGGTTTATGTTCATCGTCGAGGCCCCGATATTCAGCAAGGTGACGACCTGTGAATCGTCCGGCTGATAGTTGAGTTCGTAGCAATTTTGAAGGGCGAATGTGTCAACATCGATCACGAAAGGCTCCTTGCCGGCTAGCTGGACGGCCTGCCTTACGTTATCGATCCTTTCGCGTTTGCAAGCCGCGATCAGGACATTCGTTGATTCGGATGTCGAATTTGTAACCTGGTAATCCAGGCTGACATCGGCCAGATCGTAAGGAATGTGCTCTTCGGCGTGCCAGTCGATCGACTCTTCAAGCTCGTCCTGGCTCATTGGCGGAAGGACGATGTTCTTGATAATGACCGAGTGGCCGCTGACGCCGGTTACAACCTGGTCGGCATTGACCTGAAAGTTGCTGCAGACGTTCTGAATAACATCGGACACGACATTAAGCTCCATTATCTGGCCGTCAATGATCGTATCGTCCGGCAGATTCTGGTATCCGAGGGCAACCAAACTTAACTGGTTCGATTTGCCGTCAAGCTCGACCATCTTGATCGAACTGGAACCGATGTCCAAACCGGCAACGCTTTTCTTTTTACCGAACAGCATTATTTTCTCACTCCTTTTTGGCGTTGAACGCCGAGTATCTTTATTGTCTTTTTGTTTTCTGTTTTGAACGAAACGAGGCGGGGCTTGGCTCCGGGAAGGTTGTTTTGCCACCTCTTACTGGACTTGCTTAGTCTTTTAGATAGGACATCTTTTGACAGGGCTAGTGAATTTCAGCGCTAAAGCGCCCGCTTCGTTCGAGAGAATGCGGCCTTCTCTAAAGTTAGTTAAAGGCCGTTCAGGTTGTAGTTTTTAAGAAAACTTTTTCGCATCGGGTGGCGATGGGAAGCAGCCCTTTCGAGCTGCTACTCAATTAAATTACCCTAATGTAAAACATCTGTCAACAATTATTTATCATGTTGAACG
>JBGTJP010000168.1:0-5429 GCA_041745075.1 Pyrinomonadaceae bacterium
GGACGCGGCGTCACGATCGCTTTTCTCGATTCCGGCTTTTACCCGCACCAGGATCTTACGACGCCGTCAAATCGGATCATCGCGTACCGAAACCTGCTCGAAGCCGACGGCGAACTCGGCTCGCTGTTCCAGCCCGATGTCGCAAGCTGGCACGGCATGATGACCTCGGTCGTCGCGGCGGGAAACGGTTCGTTGTCGAACGGTTTTTATCGCGGTATCGCGCAGGATGCGAATGTGGTGCTCGTAAAGCTCGCCCGTACCGGCCGCATCACGGAAGAGAATATTCAGGAAGGCCTCGAATGGGTGCTTGAAAACCGTGAACGATACGGCATTCGTATCGTCAATATTTCTGCCGGCGGCGATTACGAACAAAGCTATCTTTACGACACGCTGTCGCGAACGGTCGAGCTGTGCTCCTATGAAGGCATAACGGTCGTCTGTGCCGTCGGCAACGCGGGACACCTGCCGCATCATCCGGTCTTTCCGCCGGCAAGCGCTCCGTCTTGCATCGCGGTGGGCGGCCTGGATGACAATAATTCGATGAACCGTGCGAAACGCGGAATGTACCGTTCGTCTTACGGCCCGACGTTTGACGGATTTCAAAAACCCGAGGTCATCGCACCGTCGATCTGGGTGCCTGCCCCGATCCTGCCAAACACGCCGACTGCCCAGCAGGCCGATCTTTTGGAGCGGCTCGACCAGGCTGAGGACGGCGAACTCCATTCGATCATCGAGCGGAACAAAGGGACCGACGGTGAACTGGATGCCGCGCTTGACCGGCCGGTCCATTCCATTCGGCAGATCATCGCGCTAAAGATCCGCCGCGAGAATGTGATCACAAAACATTATAAATATGTCGATGGAACGTCCTTTTCAGCCCCGATCGTTTCATCCGTCGTCGCCCAGATGCTCGAGGCAAATCCATCGCTAAAGCCGCCGGAAATAAAGAGCCTTCTTATCTCGACAGCCGAACGCCTGCCGCATTACGAAGTGGACCGCCAAGGCTGGGGCGTGATCGATCCGCGCCGTGCGGTCGAAGCTGCACTCTCTTTTTCCTGAAGTTCTTATGGCTATTGGATTTCCGGCATCGTCAAAATGGAGCCATAATTTCGGAGTTGACCAGCTAATTATGCGGCAGCTGGTACGTAGTGCGTTGACCGCGATGAACTGGCTGTACTCGACGCCGGAGGCTCAGACTACTATCGCAAAGGTTCCGGCCAACATGCTGACCTGGGGCGAGACTGTTACGGTTACAGTTGAGGATGATGGGACTATATTAGCGACCAGCACCTGCGCGTGGCCGCTCCAAGTGGTCGATTGGGGAAAGAATCGCACTAACCTGAACGAACTTCATAAAAATCTGATTGCTGCCATTCGCAATTCAGATCTTGATCCTCGTCAATTACCGTCTCATGTTGACGAAAGAGGAACGACTCCGCTTGAGCGGGCATTGCAGAATGACGACTCCTGACGGCAATAAACCGCTCTTAAGTTTGCAAAAATGAACAAAAAAAGCCGCTGGTGCAATACTGGCTGGATCGAATAGACACATCCGATGAGAGATCCGATGCTGCCTCCGCCGTCTCGTCCGGTGAATTTCTCTCCCGCCTCCGCAGGCTCCGCTAATACCGAATAAATGCCAAGCCTACCCTAGCTTCCGGCTCGGCGATTATATCTGGTCTGCCGTCAAGGCTGGAAGGAAGGCTCGCCGCAAACGCGTCGAGACGATGTTCTACCGATCTTGACCTTCCAATCTATTCTCCGGCCTGTTCGACGGGGCCATTCGGGGCGGCGTCGGCCTGATCACGATCGGCGTTGGCGAAGCGGCCGGTGTTCGTGTCGGTGATGGAGTTCCATCGTCGTCCGGAGTGGGCGAGGCCGTCGGTGCGGCAGTCGGGCTAGGCCGCGGCGTTGGAGTCGGTGTCGGCGTCCGCAAATTTGTGTTGAAATTTGCGTTTACATCCGTTAACGAATTCGTATTGAAATTCGCATTCATATTAAAATTAAAGTTGCCGTCCAGCCCGAGGTTCGTATTGACGTTATTGTTTATATTCTCGAGCGAATTATTAAAGTTGGTATTGATGTTCGCGTCGTTGTTCGCCGTTCCATTGTTCTGAAGAAACCAGAAACCGAGCGCTCCCAACGCCATTGCGGCGATGGTTCCGAATATTGTAAGCACGACGACCTTTGTCGTATTCGGCGGCTGGGCAACCGGCTGATACGGCGGGATAACACGGGCCCGCGGCGGCTGCATCTGGGGCTGTTCATCGGTCGGCACGACGATACGTTCCCGCGAAGGCACCGGGTCGGGCGAAAACGAAATATCGTCTATCGCATTTTGAGGCGGCGGCGGCAGAGGCGCCGAGTTTTTTCTGATGACCGTGACCTCGGCCGGGTCGTCATCTTCCGGCTCTTCGATGCTCTCACTCGGCATTTCAATAAATGCCGGCTCATCGTCCTCGACCAGCGGCGTACCGTCCTTCATACAGAACCGCAAGATTTCCTCGTCGTAGCGCGTATTGCAAGTCGGACAATATTTCATAAGCTTTGGATTATTTGATGAAGTATTGAGGCAAAAAGAAGTCGAGTTTCTTCAACCCTCGCATTCTATCACGAAATCTTTTTGCAGCAGCAACGTGAAACTCGGCCCTGGCGGGGCCACTTTTGAAGGTCAGGGATCTTTATGTCGCAAACCTATTTACGCAATAGTCCCGGAGAGGCCGACACGAAGGTAACGCCGGGATTCACAGTTCAACTCACGGTCTGTTAAACTTACGTGGCTTGAAAGTTGCGTGACCGCAATCTGACGGCAAAGATTTTACGAGCATAAAGGGAGGATTTTCAAAATGTCATTAGTTCACTGTCCGGAATGCGGACACGAAATTTCACAAGCGGCGATCGCTTGCCCAAGCTGCGGACGGCCAATAAACGCTCCGACACGACCAATTCAACAACCTGTCATAGTGGCCCGCGAACGGGAAGAGGGTTTTCCACCGTGGGCCTTTATTCCTATCGGAATTCTTGCTTTGGGCCTCATCGGAATAATTTTCTACGCAATGTCGCGAAACGATGAGACGGCGAACTCAAACTTAAAAGTAAATGTCTCTACCGCCCGGTCATCGAACCGCGTTTCTTCAGACGCTCCGCCGGAAAGAATAGACGTACCGTCGGGCGGAACGACGGACTCTCAATCGGTAACCGTTCCCGGCTCACAGACGTCCGTTCCATCGGACATGACGCAAGGGACGGTCGTGATCGAGGCGAAAATAGCTAACAAGTCCGGCGGCCCGCAATCCGTAAAGAATGAAAAATTCTATTTGCTGGATAAAGACCTTCAATCGATCTTGGGCGATAGTGATCTGGAGCCGATCGAGGGACAGACACTTGCTAATAGTTTCGGGCTTTCGGTCCTGTATCCGGATCGTTACGGTGATTTTAACCGGCGGGCCCTCGCGGCAATAAACGACCATATCAAATACTCCGGCACGACTGACAACGCCGGCAAAGCCCAGATCGGCCGGGTCGAACCGGACAATTATTACCTGTTCGGGATAACAAAGACCGGGAGCGGCTTTGCGATTTGGAGTAACCCGGTGAATATTCGGGGCGGGGAGAATCTTTTGAACCTAAGCCCCCAGCCGGTAACCGAGATGGCTAGACCGCTGCAATAAATTTCGGACTGACTATATGCAAAACGGGGCCGCCTGAAGAGGCGGCCTTATCACTGGCATGCCTCCAAAGGCCCATGCAATTTTAAGCTGTTTTTTAGTTTTTACGGCTTGCTGCCGCCGATCAAGCCATAGGTTTCGAGGACCGATCGGGCCTCGTCGCTGCCTGCCAGATCCCACGCCGTCTGGCGTTTTTTAGTGATCGCACGGATATTCGCCCCGCCTTCCAGCAGGACGCGAAGCACCTCGGCATTGTCATTCTCGGCCGCTATCATCAACGGCGTTCGGCCAGCCTTATTTCGGGCGTTCGGGTCGGCACCTTGCGAGATAAGAAACCGCATTATTTCCGGTTCGTCAAATTCGGCAAAGTGATGCAGCACCGTGTTCTTTCCACCATCGATCAGCCTGATGTTTGCCCCATAGGCCAGAATAATGCGGACCATCTCCTGTTCGCCGTCCTCGTCCAGCATCATCAAAGGCGTGCGTTTTTGGAGATCGCGGGCGTTCGGTTTTGCTCCGTGTGCGAGCAGAAGCTGCATTATCTCGATATTCCCCGTTTCAATAGCCGCGTGAAGCGGCGTGATGCCGTCAAGCGATCGATCGCGTGCATTAAGCTTTGCACCCCGCGTGATCAACGCCTGAACTTCGTCCAGGTCTTCGTTGAGAACGGCGGCAACAAGAGCGTTTCGCTCCGTTACTTCATAATTGGCTGCGATCACTCCAACAGTTACCCACGTCTCGATCTCACCATCACCCTTGATCTCAACCGTCGCCTCAACCTTCTGAACCTCAAGTCTTATGTCTCTGCGGGTTGAACTCGCGTCGCCCAGGCTCACCCGCTCAAGCTGTTTCGCCTCAAAACCGCCTGCCTCGAATTTTATTCTGTAACTTCCCGCCAAAAGTTCCTTGAACTCGTAATACCCTTCGGCCGAAGCGTTTACCGCCTTGTATTCATAGGTCGCCAGATTTGAAAGCGACACGACCGCGAAGGGTATTGCAGCCCCGGCCAAATCGGTCACATATCCCGAAATGCTCGATTCGGCGCTTCCTGTTTTTTCGATCTGCTCGGCCCTCACCGTTTCGAAGGGCGTGACGCCGCCTTGCGCATAAGCCGCATCGGCCAGCGCTATCGAAGCCGAGATCACACCTGCCGCGATCCCCGTTTGCCGCGCGACCTGCCCTATGCGCGAGGCGAATATCGGCACCCGCTTAATCGGGTGCAGTTCATATCGAACGCAAAGCCGGCCGTTCGACCGCCGCACAAGCCGCATTGCCTCGCGCCGCGTCATCGTTGAAATGTCGTTTACGTCCTGTGCACAATGTGAGCAAAATCTGACCTTGTCGCTGCCAGTCATCTCGTCCCAACTCTCCGAACACGGGGATTTTACCTCGATCGCCTTTTCAAAACTTCTTTTCGGCACACACTTCTCCTCCAGTCCGGGCATTGAAAACACACCGGCCGCAAAGCCGTAACTACGGCAAATAGGATATTTAGCTTGTAAGATCAGGAACGTTGCTTCGTCTGGATAATTGATGCAGCGAGTTTTTGAAATGGTTGCATCCACCGCGGAAAATTTCACGACGTAACGCGACCCGCGAAACCCGAAATAAACAAAAACGAAGAGCCGGACGGCCTGTTCGGGCTTGTCCGGCTCTCTGCTTGCTGCTCTCGACTCTCGACTAGTAGATGAACGAGCTTTGTGTAGGCACGTCGCCGGTTTGGCCGAAGGGTACCTGGAGGATGCCGGCGGTTGAGCGGAC
>JBGTJP010000169.1:0-10562 GCA_041745075.1 Pyrinomonadaceae bacterium
ATTCGTAGGCACCGGAGTAAAAATGGGCGAATATCTCGCGGCTGGTTCGGGCAGCAAACAATGTGGGTTCGTGATCTACGAGATCAAGGGCGAAACACTCCAAGGAAAATGGGGCGTTCCCGGATCAACCGCCCTCGGCACCGAAACCGCTGCAAAAAAATAAACTGAAACCTAGACGCAACGCGGTGAATTCCAAAACAATAAACGAGGGAGAAAATAAAATGATACAAAATGTGCAACTAGCGATAGTGTCTTTGCTAGTGTTCGGGCTAGTTCCGGGAATTGCTGCGGCACAGAACGGGGCCGCGTACGACACGGAAGCATTCCGACAGGTAAAATGGGGAAACGCGCGCTACATCTCGCCTTATCTCGAATGCTATGCGGAAAAGCATAAGCTTGAGCTGATCAGCGTGACCGGCAACGCGTACCAATACGACGGCAACTACACTAGTCCCGCGACCGCAAAAGAAGTTCGCGAGCCTGAGTTGGCAAATCTCGCCGAGATCGAAACCCTTCTCAAGAGCAAGCTTTCCACGCGGCCAAACACAGGCAAGGACTACCACGAAAACCCGGCGATCTGGGAAGAGATAACCACAAAACGCGCCGAGTATCTGCAATGTCTGATCGGTAGGGCAGCGGGAAACAGTACATACCTGAAGATGTACCGTGAGACGATCGCCGAGGCGCAAAAAGAGGTTGACAGCTACACTCCCGACCGCGGATATTTCGTCAGATCCGGCCAGGGCGAATATGTTCTTTACGCCGTTTCGCTCCAGGCAAGGGCTAAATGGATGACGGGCGAAACCCTCGATTACAAGCCAAAGCTCGATCCGCTGCTCGATGCTCTTGCCAAATCTGCCGTCAAAAAACTGCCGATGTATAAACCGGAGGCGTCGTATTTCAGACTTCGGGACCCGGCCGCCGAAAAACTTTTGATGAACAATTTGAGATCGCCTTCGACCGTAAAGGTCTTCCGGATCGGCGTAAGCTCGGGCTGGGAAATTCAGAAGGACAGTTACGGGCTTTTACCTTCGTATCGTTATAAATACGCCAACGTTTACTACCGGGATTCGAGCGACGACCATCCGTTCTGCCGCGTAATGAGCGCAAGGATCAAGCAGGATTATGCCGGCGGCGGAAGATATAACGCGCAGATGTACCGCTCAAGCACGGACTTCTCATTAGCCGGGTGCCCGGCAGTTCAATAAAAAGGAACAAAGAATTGCTCGTCAATCGGGCAAAGTTTCAGTATCACTGCGTTCCAGGGCGTCTGACCGTCAGACGCTTTCTTATTTTGCGGTAAGTCGATAGAGATCCCATCGGACCCACTTTCCGCAGATCACCAGCCTTCTTGGTTTGAAAATGATCAGGTATTTTTCAGCCTGCACTTATATTCGTTCGATAATTCACTAAGGACTGAAAGATTTTCCGCAAAACGTCTTAATCAATAAAAGAGAGCCGCAGGGATCTTGATAAGCGGGCTTTTGAAGAAAAAGCATTCTTGAACTTGGAGGAAAATCTATGTCGATCGAATCCGTAACGGCCGCATATCTGCAGGGGTTAGACAGATTGGGCAAGGTTCATCAGGTCGCTCTGGCGTACAGGCAAGGTGGTTTTGCTGCCGTAGAAGCATTCTGGGGTTCATATGGGGCCGCCTACGAGGCGCAGTTAGCGGCGCAAGCGGCACCGTTCGCGGCTTCGGCCGGGGCCGGAGCCGTCGCCGCCGGAACGCTGCCGGTGATCACTGCAGTCGGAGTTTGGATAGCACTTGGTTCCGGCTACGCTCAGGCAAGGAATGCGGTGAGAGTCGAAAATTCGATGTCCGGCTTCTCGCAAGGCTTCGTTTGTGGACTTTCACGCTGGACCATTAGGCAAACCCTCGATAAATTCCGTCGTCCTGTTTTAAAGATCAACTCCTTCGACCAAGCTGCCGACGACATACGAGTCGATGCTTATCACGACGGCTTATACAGCGGTTTTGCTGCGGGCACGGTGATGCCGATCGAAGGGAAACAAAGTTACCTGAAGAAAATGAGAGAGCTGGCCGGCATCGCCCAGCCGAGTGCTGACGCCTGGAGGAACAATCGTCTTATCCAAATTGATTACATAATAAAACTCGCTGCCGCTGGTCGCCGAAACGGACTTATCAAACCTGAATGACCTGTATCTGAGAAAGGAGAAAAAAACAATGAGGAGACTATATTTTCTTATTATCGCCGCCCTGTTGGTTGGTAGTATTGCCGTTATTTCGGTTAACCAATTTGGAGTGGAGGCCAACACGGGCCAGGAAACTCCTGTCGCTTCACCGCTTGGCGGATTTTTGATCTTCGTCAACAGTACTGGCGATGGCGGTAACCGCGTGCAGGCGCCAAACTGTGATGCCGATCTGTCAACACCAGGCCCGCAGTGCACGCTCCGGGCAGCGATTGAGGCGGCAAACGCTTCGGCCGGAGCGGACGGGATCGATTTTGCTATCCCACCTTCCGAACCCGGATGTAATTTTCTGGGACAATGTGTAATTAATCTCACCCATGCTCTTCCGGTAATATCCGAGGATGTCGAGTTGACGGGGCCTGGGGCGACTCACCTGACCGTCCGGCGGAACACTGGCGGTGATTACCCAATCTTCGATATGGCGGGTACCGGAACCTTTGGGTTTTCTGGAATCACCATTGAAAACGGTTACGCATCACCTGCGACTACAGCAATGGCAGGCGGCGGTTTCAACGCTCCATTCGCGTCTGGGCTGAGCATTTCAAATTGTATTGTCCGAGGAACAACCGGCCCCAACTTGTTTAATTTTGGTGCTGCAATCCTTGCCGGGGGAGGAAACACGCCGGTTCAGCTAGATATCGAAAACACAATGGTTATCGATAACGCTGTAAGAGGTGTTTTTGTACTGCAGGCAAACGGTGTCGTGGATATTTCAAAAAGCACAATTGCCCGGAACAATACCAGTGGACAGGGGGGAGGAGTATGGTCGCTGGCTAGAACCACTATTAACAACAGCACCATCAGCGACAACTTTGCCTTAAATAACGGCGGAGGAATCCTGACGAACACTTCTCATATTCCGAACCCAAACAATCTGCTTCGAATTTTTAACAGCACGATCACTGGGAACTCTACTGTTGGGCCCAGTGATCCTACAGCCGGATACTCAGCTGGTATCTGGGGGCCTGCGATATTAGAGAGCACCATCGTTGTGGGCAACTTTAAGGCAGTTGCTGGGAACCCGGCCTCCGACGTAGACAGCTTGCTATCACAAGGTCACAATCTTATCGGAGCAATTGCTCAATTTGCTCCTGTTCCCGGACCTGGAGATCAGTTCGGCGTCACTCCCATCCAAGCTGCCCTCGGAACATTGCAGAACAATGGCGGGCCGACGCATACCATAGCGATTGACTGCACAAGCATCGCGATCGATGCGGGATCGGCCGGTACTCTGACAACCGATCAGCGAGGCCCGGGATTCCCGCGTGTTGCAGGCCCGGGTGCCGATGTCGGTGCCTTCGAACGGCAGTCTTGCAATACGCCGCCGACCATCATTTCAACACCCATTCTACGAAGCCGGGGTTCGGCAGGTAGAGCAGTAATTGCGAATGTTTCCGACCTTGAAGACCCGGAGGAATCCCTTGTTGTGACGGCCAACAATAGCGATGTGGCCCAGGTTAATGGCGTGAAGGTGTCCGCAATCGCTGTCAGTACGTCAGGTGAAGTATCGGCCTTGATCGACGTTGCCTGCAACGCAGAAATCGCAGAGTTTGACCTCAAGGTGACCGACAGCGGCGGGTTGATCGATCAAGCGATCCTACTCGTCAGGCTCGAAGGCGCCTGCAACACCGCGCCGTCCATTGCGTCGGCTCCGATACACCGCCCGCGAGGGAGCAGCGGAAACTTCCAGATCGCGACCGTGTCCGATGCCGAGGACGCGGAGGAGAACCTTGTTATGACCTTAAACGCCGGTCCGTCGGTAAACATAAATGGCGTGAGTGTTTCAAATCTGGCGGTTAACTCAGACGGCATTGTAACGGCCGATATCGCGGTAGCCTGTGGAGCAACCCCGATCATGCCCGCCTTGGGGGTTACCGACAGCAGTGGAGCAACGACGCTGACCACTCTCGACATTCTCGTGGATCCAAGCAGTCCGCCGGTACTTAGTCTCGATCCATCGCGCGCGATTATTTTCGCCAACGGCACTTATCGGCTATTCACGGTCAACGGAATGGTCCGAAGCGCGACGGACGATTGCAGCGGCAATTTGTTCAGTTCGATCGTAATAGAAAAGGTGACGAGCGACGAGGCTGATAATCTGCCGGGGAATTCCGACGGCAATACGGTCAACGACATCGTGATCGGCCCGTTTTGCAGGACCGTGCTGCTGCGGGCGGAACGCAATACAAACGGTAACGGGCGTGTTTACAGCGTAACGCTGAAAGTTGCGGACTCCGAGGGCCAGGTGACGCGAGCAGTTTACAAGGTTGCAGTTCCCGTCTCGCTCTTCGGTACACCCGCGGTTGAAGGCATCCCTCAACTGACGGTCCTGGGAGGATGCAGGTAATCTGAAGACTTTGCTCGGCGTTCGAGTCGCGGGCGCCGAGCCTTGATTTTGAGATCTATAGCCATACTTGATTGAAAATTATTTCACTAATAGCTTGCGCATTCTAAAATCTTGTGATATTAAGTTAACGTTAACATCACACTAATTACTTATGGTACGCAAGAAGCCGGCAACACTCAGTGACATAGCAGCCAAAATTGGCGTGGCGCCAATGACCGTTTCGCGCGTGGTGAATAGCACCGGTTATGTGAGCGACCGCACACGTGAACGCGTGATGCGGGCGGTTACCGAGATGAATTATCGGCCAAACGGCCTCGCCAGAAACCTGAAGCGGCAGCGGACCGAAACTGTTGGCCTGGTCCTCGGCGATATCTCAAATCCATACTCTACCGAGATCGCAAATGCAGTTCGTGAAGGCCTGACAGCCAGAGGCTTCAACCTTTTTATCTGCATCAGCGAACATAGCGCGAAGGAAGATATTGCCGCGTTTGATTCGCTTGTGGATCACAACGTCGATGGAATTATCGTCGCAACTCGATCGAATAAGGAAGGTGATGAACGACTGGCACGAATCGCTGACCGGAACATTCCGGTTGTCGTTGTCGGACGCGATTTTCACCACGACCACGTTGATTCGATCGCGGCCGATAATTTTGCGGGCGGTTTCGATGCAACGCAGCACCTGATCGACCTTGGACACAAACGCATTGCTTTCATCGGAGCCTCGTTCGATAACCGCGGAAGCCTGAAACGCCTGCAAGGCTATTTGGCTGCACTGACGGAACACGATATCCCGGTGGATGAACGCCTGATCACGGGACGTAAGGAGACAATTTCTGACGTGCCGGGCTACTCGACCGAGAAAATCGGGTACGAAGGAATGAAGCGGCTGCTGTCACTGCCCAAAAGGCCGACCGCCGTCTTTGCTCGGAACGATTTTACGGCGGTCGGAGCGATGACCGCTATCAAAGAGGCCGGTTTGTCAATACCGAAAGATATTGCAGTTGTTGGTTTTGACGATACACCGCTTGCTCTTCACACGCTGCCGCCGTTAACAACGGTGAGACAGCCGATGCGTCTGCAAGGCCAGCTTGCCGCCGAGCTTTTGTTGCGACGGATCACGAATGTTGAACCAGTAGATGTGGAAGAGAGGATTCTGGAGTGTGAACTGATCGTGCGACAGTCAACTGTTGCCTGATCATCGTCCAGGATCTGGAAAAGATATTTTCACAATGAAATCTGTTATCGTTACCACATGCACTAACCGAAGTAGGCGGCGCGCCGGGGCCGCAGCCTGCATTGTCTTCTGGATATGTGTTCTATTGGCCGCGTCACCGGCCGTATCACAAAATATTGCCGGGACGGAACAGATCAAACCCTTCGACGAACTTCTCAAACGCCCGGTCCAATTGTCACCCACGCTCAAGGGCGTTCATCCACGGCTATTCTTTTCCGTGAAGGACATTCCGGGTCTTCGGGAAAAAGCAAAAAACAATGAGCTGTGGAGATCAACCCTCTCAGACATCCAGACGCTCAAACGGGCGGCGCCCGATCCAAAGGATGAAGACCTTTACAAAAGCGGCCTCGACGATCGCAAGCCGGGCAGCATTTCTCAGTACTCTTTTGCATTTCAGATAACTCAGACAAGTCTCGCATATCTTGTGGAGCAGGATGAACGTTATTTGAAGGCGGCAAAAGAATGGACACTCGCGGCCTGCGAGATGCCGATGTGGGGCTATACATACAACAAACCAAATGTTGACCTGCCACCGGCCCATCTGCTGTACGCCGTCGCGTTTGCCTATGACGTCTTATACGACAAATTCTCTCCGGCCGAGAAAGCGACGGTTCGCAGCAAACTATTGAAGCAAGGCCGTTTGATGTACGACTACTTTAAGTACAAGCCGGGAAAACGATACACATACACCCAAAATCACACATGGATCCCAATGGCGGGCATGGCGATCGCGGCCTACGCGATCATGGACGAAGAACCGGAGGCAAAAGCCTGGGCACAACTTTCGCGGGCGGTATTCGAACGCACGATGACGGCCTTCGGTACCGACGGCTATTTCTACGAAAGCTTTCACTACTTCGGCTTTGCATTTCGGTGGATGATCAGATATTTCGACGCCCACCTCGCCGTTACCGGAGAAGATCTCTACACCCGAATGAAGCCGAAATTTGACGGAATGAAATATTTCGTAATGCATTCCGTTTTGCCCGACGGCGAAAATGTTTTCGATTTTGCCGACATCGGCGACGGCTCATTAAATCGAAACCAAACAAGCAAACGCGAAAGCCTCTATTCGGAGTACGACATTCTTTATAGATTTGCCGCGGTCTATCGCGATCCGGAGGCCCAGGCGGTCGCGGATTTTATGCGCACGCGGACAAAACTTGAAACCCGCGAGCCGATGTGGGCGTTTTTGAATCGCGACCCTAAGGTCAAGCCCGCACCGCTGTCGCAGATCCCGCTCCAATATCATTTCAAAGACAACGACACGGTATTCTGGCGTTCCTCGTGGACGAAAGAAGCGACCGCTTTCGCCTTCCGCTGTTCGCCTCCCGAAGGCCACCACGCGGCACGTCTCGCTGCTTCGATCTCCGATTGGCGGCAGAACACGGGTCACGCCCATCCCGATGCAAATTCATTCATTATCTGGGCAAACGGACGATATTTGACGGGCGACACGGGATATCTGGGGATCAAGCAGACCGACGACCACAACACGATCCTGATCAACGGGCGAGGCCAAGAAAAAGATGGTGTTTACGAGATGTTCAAGGAGGTCCCCAACGATCGTCTTGACCGGGTTCGTCTGACCGATGTTTCTATGACCGCGGACGGTTTGTATGCAAAAGGCGAGGCGGCGAGCGGATATTTTTCGGATCTTGGAGTCATAAAGTTCGACCGTCATTTTCTCTATTCTGCAAAGGGATATTTCGTTGTTTGGGACGAGATACAAACCGCGAAACCAACAAAGGCGACTTTTCTTTTGAACGCCGACCGCGAGATCAAACTCAACGGAATTTCGGCCGATCTACTTAACATTGACACCGGCCTACGCGTTGTCCGCATCGCCCCATTAGAAGCAACCAGTGAAATAAGACCGCAGATGGTGCAAGCCCGCGGCCTTCCGGGCAGCGTGGACAAAGGCGACAGCGAACAGCGTGGTATGCAACTTCGGGTAAGTTCGGAGAGCGATCAGAATTCGACTGAGTTTCTTCATGTTCTCTTGCCCTATCGACTGGCAGATCGTGATTCGACTCCGACGATCAGGCCGGTCTCTTCGGGCCGCGGTTTCGTCATCGGGTTTTCCGGTGGACCGGCCGATACGGTTTGCATGAATGGAGATTGCGATGGCTTCCCGTCTGAAGCCGGGAAGATCGTCATTCACGCGAGCAAAAACGGCGTGAGGTCGCCGCACGCTTTCGAAAAAGCAAATTAAGTCTTTACTGCGTCGATTGGTAATACCAATTGTTTATATGATAAACGTTGAACCACAATCACTTCAAACCGAAAACGGACGCAAGATTCCGGGCCTTCGATGGATAATTATCGGCCTGGTGTTCTTCGCGACGCTTATCAATTATATCGACCGCCTGACGATATCGGTCCTTGCTCCGTTGATAACGAAAGAGCTGAATCTTACGAATACGGAATTCGGCGGCATCGCTACGTGGTTCCTGTTTGCCTACACGATCAGCCAGTCGCTGTCAGGCAAGTTGTACGATCGCATCGGCATCAAGAAGGGTTTCTCGGTCTCGATCGTCGTTTGGTCGCTGGCGGCGATGGCCCATTACTTTGCCGTTGGGCTTAGAAGCTTGAGTGCGTTCCGTTTTGTTCTGGGCATCGGCGAAGCCGGAAACTGGCCCGGAGCGGCAAAGACCGCGGCAGAATGGTTTCCGGCACGTCAGCGGGCCCTGGCGATGGGTATCTTCAACAGTGGTGCAGCGATCGGCTCGATAATCGCACCGCCGCTGATCGTTGGGATAACAGCCTACTTTGACAACCGGTGGCAGGACACGTTTGTGGTCACTGGCCTGCTTGGTTTCATCTGGCTCATAGCATGGTGGCTTGTCGGACAAATTACCGATCAGAATGGTGCCGGCGTTCCGTCTGCGGTTGTGACCATTACCGAGCAGTCAACCAATAAGTCGCAGACAGTAAATACTAATGACGAAGGCAACTACGTCATTGCCCAACTCGAACCGGGATCTTACACCCTGAAAGTTGAGTTGGAGGGATTCAAAACGTCGATTAGAAACGGCCTCATCCTCGAAACGGGTCAAAGTGCCCGTCTCAATGTCGCGCTGGACACTGGAAACATCAGCGAAGAGGTTACGATCACGGCCGACGCCGCAGTCGTGAATACCGAAACGTCTTCTAAAGGTGAGGTAATCACGCCAAGACAGGTTCAGGACCTGCCGCTGAACGGCCGTGATTTTACGAGTCTGGCGTTGCTGGTTCCCGGTGTTTATCCGCGGCCTGCCGACGACGATCAGGGCGAGGGCCTGGCGGCAGCTGGCACCCGTACTGACGCCTCGAATTTCATCCTTGACGGTGTCGTAAACAAATCGGACCGGAATGGCTCGGTCGGAGTGAATACTTCGATCGATTCGATCCGCGAGTTCAAGGTTGAAACTTCTACCTTTACGGCTGAATTCGGGCGTTCGGCCGGTGCTCAAGTCAATGTTGTCTCAAAATCCGGTTCCAACCGTTTCAGCGGAACCGCCTTCGATTACCTTAGAAACAACGCCTTTGACGCACGAAACTTTTTTACGGCACCGGATGAGGACAAGACCCTGCGCCGAAATCAGTTTGGCGGGACATTTGGCGGACCGATACCATTCTTTAATTTTGGAGAAGGCGGCCCGATGTTCAAGAGCGGCAAGGATCGGACGTTCTTTTTCCTTTCGTATGAAGGTACTCGGCAAAAACGTTCTGAATCGGCGCTTTCAACGGCGCCCCGGGCTAGCTGGTTAACCGGAGACTTCCGCGATGTATTGGGTGCAGGCAATGACCTGATTTTGGGAACGGGGGATGACGTCGCAAATTCGAATCAGATTCGGTGCCTCACCTCCGCTGGAGCGAGGGTCGTCTGCCCGACTCCGAATGTTATCCCGACCTCCAATGTAACGGTTGGGACAACGACCATACTTGGAATCAACCCGATCTCAGCAATGATCTTGAAAAGGCTGCCCGCGGCAAATGTTATAACACCTCAAAACCCGTTCGGATATGCCGCAACGGTGTTAGGTGAAACTAACCGCAACCAGACCTTATTCAAATTCGACCATAAGTTCAGCGATGCAAACAGCGCCTCGTTCAGATACTCGCAGCAATGGGGCGACGGGTTCGATCCGTTTCCTTCAAACCGAAATTTCTATCCTACATTCGGCCGGGATACGAAACAGAACTACAAGAATTATGCCTTTAGTGACACGCATGTTTTTTCTTCAAGCGTGATAAATGAGGTTCGCCTGGGTATTTTCTCGCAAAACAGTGAAAATTTAGGTGAGAACCGGGATCAGGATTACGTCGCCCTTCTAGGCCTAACCGGCCTTCCGACGGCTAGCGATCCGACCGTTCAAGGCTATCCGGCCATAAGGATCGACGGATTTTCTGAGTTTGGTGACCGACCAAACGATCCGTTTAGTTATAAGTTGCAGAATCTTCAGTTTTACGACGCCGTAAACGCGGTCGTTGGCAATCACAGCCTGAAGTTTGGGGTTGATATTATCCGTTCGAACTACAAGGAAGCCGACGTCAGAAATGTCCGCGGCGATTTTCGTTTTCGCGGAAAAAGTACTAACAGCACTACCAGCAACACCAGTAACAGAAGCGGTTTCGGTTCATTTGCCGATTTTCTCTATGGTTTGCCTGATACGTCCTCACGCCAGATCGGTGCTGAAGCCGCCGATTTGACCGGCACACAATACGCATTTTTTGTGCAGGACGATTGGCGCGTAACTAATTGGCTGACGCTCAATCTCG
>JBGTJP010000170.1:0-25405 GCA_041745075.1 Pyrinomonadaceae bacterium
GGACAAGATAAAAGGCACAGTTGTTTTCATCTTTCAACCGGCCGAAGAAGGCCCGCCGGCCGACGAAGAAGGCGGGGCTCCGCTGATGGTCAAGGAAGGTGTTATGGATAACCCTAAGATCGACGCGATATTCGGCATCCATATAAATTCACAGACCGAGATAGGAAAGATCAAGTACAAATCAGGCGCGGCAATGGCCTCGAGCGATTGGTTTTCGATCAAGGTAAAGGGAAAGCAAACCCACGGTTCCCAGCCATGGTCGGGCATTGACCCGATCGCGGTCGCAACGCAGATCTACACGGGTTTGCAAATGATCGTTGCCCGCGAATCCGAATTGACGAAGGCTCCGGTCGTGATAACCGTCGGCAGGATAAACGGCGGCGTGCGCGAAAATATTATCCCTGAAGAAATGACGATGTCCGGTACTATCCGCACACTCGACCCGGCGATGCAGAAAGACGTGCATGCAAAGATCCGTCTGACGGCCACAAAGATCGCCGAAAGTATGGGCGCGACCGCCGAGGTATCCATCGACACAAAAACTCTCGTCACTTACAACACGCCCGAACTCGTGAAAAAAATGCTGCCGTCATTGGAAAAAGCGGCCGGAAAAGATAACGTGATCGAAAACGAATGGACCACCGGAGCCGAAGATTTTTCATACTTTGGCGAAAAAGCCCCGTCATTCTATTTCTTCGTCGGCGGTATGCCAAAAGGCAAAGACCCAAAAACCGCCGCGGCTCACCACACACCTGATTTCTTTATCGACGATAGCCGTCTGGATGTGGGCGTAAAGGCGTTCTCCAATATCGTGTTCGACTTTGTAAAGTGAATATAGTGAAAAAATGGAAAGGTTGAAAAGTTTGTGAACCACTTTTCACCTTTCCACTTTTTCACATTGTCAGCTTTGATTGTGTGCCTCGACGAACCACAGGAGTTTGTCCACGCCGCGTGAGATGCCGGTGAACAAGTCCGCGGTGTCGGCGTCGCCAAGTTTGTCGGTCGTGTCGATATCCTTTCTGACCTTTTTTCCAAAATCCGCCAGGGCGCTCGACAGGGCATCGACGTGGGCGCCGCCGTCCGATATCTCGTGCGGATATTCGCTGAGGCTTGAGGTTTCTGCCGCCAGCCTTACGGTTCCCATCGCTGTGCCACCAAGTGTAGTCACCCTCTCCGCAATGTCGTCAACGTGTGTATCAAGTTCAGTGACGACCTGATCAAATAGTTCATGGAGAGCAATAAAATTAGGGCCTTTGACATTCCAATGGGCCTGTTTTGCCTGTGATCTCAGATCTGTCGCATCGGCCAACCTCTGATTAAGTGTTTCAATAAGCTTTTCCCGTTTTCCTTTCGGAAGATCGATCTTTGTATTGTGTAATTCCATAATGCCTCTTTAATTAGAATTATTCTAATTCTAAGTTAGGCAATTGTCAAACCGTCGAAGTGTTTCCTGAAATCTATCGCTGACCGAAAGTCGTCTAGGCACTTTATCGATCGTTCCAAGCAACGAAACAGGAGCGATCTTGGAAAACTAAATTAGCGGGGGTTCGGGCGTACATTATTCCTAAAAGTCGTGACGCCAGTGCCGCGAAACAGGGGTGTAAATATCCATTTGGAATGGTTTTCCGCACCGTAGTAGGTCAACACGGATTTTCTTCGGCTTTGGCTTGCGACGCCGATGAACGGAACGTTATCCGAAACGGAAACATCCTCGTCATCCGGGTCGTCCGTTTCCGCCTCGCTCTCGGTATTCAGTATGTTGGCAAGCACGACCGTGTAGCGGTTGTAATATTGGGTCGGCTGCGGCGAGGACGGAAGCACGCCGTTGTTGAATGCCTGGACGCGCTTTGCAAAGCGGGCTATCACATCCGGCTCGGGCTGGATCAGGCGCCAACGACCGTCGGCACTCAGCGGGTCGGTGGTTGCGGAAGGGCGGAGAATCTGGACTTTCCTCGTGCCGGCGGGAAGGCCTTCGACAAGTTCGTCGAGGGACTGCGGCAACTTTCTCCCCTGATAGTAACGCACGTACTGGTGGATGGCCGCGGCTATCTCTTCACCGCGGCGGATCGATTCAAGCTCCTTTTCCCGCTGCATATCCATCTGCACGGAAGGAGCTGCAGCCATCAGGACAAAGGCGAAAATGGTCAAAAATACCAGGATCGCCATCAGCGTCATGCCGGATTCATTATTCGTTTCCGTCATCGTCGTCATCCACGTCTTGTTTCGAATTCGCCGGCATCCTGTTCGTATTCGAGCCGGGCGGAATAAATCTCGGCACGTTGTCCGGAATTCCGGGGATCCGCGTATTGGTCGCAGGCTGCTGCAAGGTCGGATTTCCCGGCGTATATGTTTCGCGAATAGGAAATCCACCGCGTCCGGGCCGCACGCCCGGCTGAACCGGCTGGCTGGAAACGGTCGGCGGCGGATCGTACAGCGCAAGCGTGATCCGATTGAAGTCAAGGTTTATGTCCTGAAGTATAGCCTTTTCAGCCGAAACACTTACTAAGCGAAAGCGTCCGCCCACAACGTCATTAAGCCGGGCGCTGGTGGGAAGTTCTTTCCCAACTTCTTTAAAATAAGCTGTATCGTTGTTGCTAAGTTTGCGTTTGATCATGCCGATGTACGTAAACAGCGGACGTGGCGGCGGCTGGATGTCCAGCATTACCGGATTCGACCGCAGCACGCCGTCCGTGGTCTGGGCTAATATCATGCGTTTCCCGTCGCTCCTTAACAGTACGCCAGGTATATCAGCGGTCATTCGCTGTTCGCTTACGAAGGATGAGGGCAGTTCCTGCTGGTCGAAATATATCTTTGTATCCGGCGTAAAACGGTCACCCGCAATATCCAGCCTGAAGCCGTTTGAACCGGCATAGACCGTCTGCGGATTGACCGCCGCGATAATTATCTCCGGTGTCGGTGCCGGTGTCGGCGGCGGAAGAGATTTTACGGGAATAGGCGTCGGCTCGTACGGCGTAGGTTTTGGCGGTTCATAGAACGCAAAAATATTGCGGCCGGCCAGAGGGGCGCCAAACGAAGCGCGACTATAAACGATCGGCTGGGTTGTCATGTCCAGCATTTGGTCGTCGACCGACGGCATTTCCAGTTTGCCGGGATCGTTTCTGACGGTCGAACCACTTTTTGGCGACGGTGAAGGCTTTACCTTTACGGTGGTGGTGCCGCCGCTGAACATCCCGCGGCCGAAGGCGTAAAACAAAACCATCAGGCATGCCCCGCCCAGGACCATCGCGGCGATCATCTTGTTCCGTTCGCTTTTAGTTTTTCCCTCAAAGAGTTTCATCACGAAAATTACTGCTGCAACGGGTCCGTTCCGACTGGTGCCGCTCCCGGCCGTCTGAAATAAGCCGCCATCTCCAATCTTAAACTAACTACCGATCCATGTGTTTTTCCACGAGCGCTGTTTGGCAAAGAGCCCTGGCCCGCCGGCTGGCTGCGTACCGAAGAGTTGGAGCCGTAGCCGCCCGGATAGGCTGTCGTAGGATCCTGGCCAGCCGATGGAAAGCCGCCTGCGTCCGTGCTCGCCTGCGTCGCTCCATCGGGCTTTTCCTTCGAATCCGAAGGTTCAAGCTCGACCGCGCTGATGACAACAAATTCGCTGCCCGTTTCGATGTCGCTGATGAAGCGGCGAAGATTGGCGTACGGCCCCTCAACCGTCATCGACACATAAACCCCTGGGAAAAAGCTGCGAAATTTCGATTTTCCGCCCTGTTCCTCCTGCTGTTTGCCCTTATCAAGTATTTCAAGCGGCGAATAATCGGGCCCGTTCGAATTTATCAGCCCGTAACTGAAGATCAGGCCGTTGATGCGTTGATAAAGGGCCGTCCGGCCATTGGTCGGGACGGGCAGGTTCTGGGCCTCAAAATCGTTCACGCTGCTTAGAAGCTGTGCAACACGCGTCTCGACGTTCGACATATTACCGTACTTTTCCTTTGCCGAGGTAAGCTCCTTATCAAGCCGGTCGAGCCGTGTCCGGTTATTCTCAAGCTCGCGGTTCGAAGGCACCACAAAGAAAACGTAAAGCAAAACAGCCCCAAGCACGGCAAGCAGCCCGGCGCCAAGCACGCCGATCTCAACCGGCCCCCACATTCCGCTGTAAACTTTTCGCGGACGGTTTTTTGGCGGAATGTCGATCGGATGGTCTTTGTCGATAACGATCGTCTCGTCCTCGGTCAGCAGCACCGTGCGGTCCGGTTCGTCAACAACGACGGTAGGATCAAGGGGCTGGCCCTGATCATTTCTAAGAATAACGGGTTCTTTTTCTTCGGGCTGGCCCGGGACATGTTTGTTCAGGTCCTGATCGCTCATTATTGGACACCTCCCGTCGAATTTTGAGCAATATCGCTTGCCGGGGCCGTCGCATAGCCATAAGCTTGTGTGTATATCAAATGCAGGGTGAATTCGGTGTAGGTTATGCGCTCCGTTTTTTGCCGGTCCTGCCCGCGAAGTTCGGCCTGGAATTTACCCGAATTGTTCATCGTATCGATCATTGACATCACGGCGGCATAATCACGGCTGAGTACCGCAAAATCGAGTTCGGCCTTGACCTGATCGCCGTCTTTATAAACATTCTCGACTGCTATCCGTGAGGCGCTTACGCTTCCGGGCATGACCGATTCGAGATCGGCAAACAGCCTGGACCAGCCGAATGATTTGTTCGCAACCAGCTTATTCGACGCGACCAGCAACTCACGCTGCTGCGGGGTCAACTGCTGCTGGACTTTTTCGCCCTCGCCCTTGAGCCGGTCAACCTCTGCCTCCATTTCCTTGATCTGGGCCGCCCTTATCTTGTTCAGATCCGAGTTTTGCTTAAGTTCGACCAAAAAATAGATGCCCGCCATCCCCGCAATGCCTATCATTAGCAGCGACAGCAGATAAGGCGTTGTCCGGTTTCGGAACGGGTTGGTACTTAGATTTAGTTTAGTTATCACGATTATTAATACAGGCTGGTTGTTTTTTTGCCGATCAGGACAACAAAGCCCGAATTTTATCAGAAATCGAGAGCAATGTCTTTCACGGAGGCCGTCGTCGAAAGTTGCAAAATTTACTCGATTCGGGGCTTTAACTGGCGGTCGATTTCACCGGCATCGACCGCGCCATAGATGCATACGCGGTTGCGCCCCTCGCGTTTTGCCCGGTAAAGGGCGGAATCAGCCATCTCGACAAGCTCGATCGGGTCGCTCGAATCATCCGGAAATGCTGAAATACCGATGCTTATGGTCACGTGATGGACATCCGCGGCTTTTCCCTGACGGACGACGCTGAAATCGCGTATCTCTATCTCTTTTCTAATACGCTCGGCCGCAACCATCGCCTGGCCGATCTCTGCATCCAGCAGAAACGCCGCGAATTCCTCGCCGCCGAACCTGGCGGCCGCATCACCGCTACGCAGGCATTTGATAATGCTGTCGCCGATCTCTTCAAGCGTTTTACTGCCGGTTAGATGCCCGTAACTGTCATTTACGTTCTTAAAATAATCGATATCCATCATCAGCACGCAAAACGGGCGGTCGCCGATCTTTGCCCGTTCGGCCTCGCGCCTTAGCTCCGAAAAGAAAGATCGGCTCGAAAGCAGGCCGGTCAGATCGTCGTGCGAGATAAGGCGGTGGATATGCCGCTGATACTCGCGGTCGATCTCATCCAGCAAGTCGAACCGCAGTATCTGATCACCCAATGTGATCTTATCGCCGTTTTGAAGCACTTCCTCGTGGATGCGTTCGCCGTTGAGCAATGTTCCGTTTCTCGAACCAAAATCTCTTAGCGTATATTCGGCGTCCTGAGTCACCGGATTTATCGATTTAACGACCATCGCGTGTCGCCGGGACACCTTTGAATCGTTCACTCGGACATCGGCCCCGATCTCGCGGCCAAGAATTACCAATTCACGTTCAAGTGGGATCGGGACGGCGATCAGGTCGCCCGAAAGAAATACAAGGGCAGGTCGCAAGTTTCGGTCTTGGCGCTTTGGCTTTTGCATAAACGAAGGAACACAGAGGCAAACGGCGAGGTGCAATGACTCGACTATCTAGAATAGCTTATACTTAGTGTAAATTTCCAGCTTTTTCACCATATCGGGCATGAAAATTCTCATCGTGAAACTTGGAAGCATTGGCGACATCGTCCACACCTTGCCGGTATTGGCCGCCGTGCGAACGGCTTTGCCGAACGCAGAGATAAGCTGGGTCGTCGAGAAGCGCTCGGCCGAAATACTGCGTGGGAACGTTCTGATCGACCGGTTGATCGAGGTGGACACACGGTCGCTTCGCGGGGTCAGGATAGTAGCTGAGATCTTGCCAGCGATCCGCGAGCAGTTCCGCCCGCTGCGACGGAATAGGTTTGATATCGCTATCGATTTTCAAGGCCTTTTGAAATCGGCGGCGATCGCCAAACTTTCCGGTGCAAAGGTAAGATACGGATTTGCCAGGAATGCTCTTCGCGAACCGGCAAGCCGTATTTTCCTGAACCGCGCGGCCGAGATCCCGGCTCATACGCATGTTATCCGCAAAAATCTTCAGCTTGCATCCGAGGCCCTTAATATTCCGGTGCCGGACGTGGACTTTGAGTTCCCGGTGTTTACCGATGAATTCCATAAACTAGAGGCCATGCAAATTATCGAGCCGATTGAAGGCAATATTGCCATACTCAACCCGGCAGGCGGCTGGGTCACGAAATTGTGGCCGGCGGAGAATTTCGGGGCCCTGGCCGATCTGCTTTGGGAAAAGCAAGGTCTAAATTCGGTCGTCGCCGTCGGTCCGGAGGATACCGAGCTCGGCGGGCAAGTCATTAAAGCCAGCCGGTCTGGCAGAGCGGTTCTTGCTCAACCCAGCTTGAAAGGTTTTTTTGAACTGGCACGTCATGCTCGAATTTACGTCGGCGGAGATACCGGCCCGACACATCTTGCAATTGCGGCGGGCACACCGGTGGTTGGCATTTACGGTCCGACCGAATGGTGGCGCAATGGCAGCACGAATCCGGATGACATTTGCGTCGAACGCCTCGACATCGGCTGTCGCGTCGATTGTCACCGGCGAATCTGCTCGAACTGGATCTGTATGGACATCGGTCCCGAAACCGTGTTTGAGGCGGTCGATAAAAGACTTAGGCAAAACATAGCGGCGGTCCCGGCATCCAATCAGCCAGCCCGGTTCTCGAAATAAAAATCGAACAGATCGTTATTTCGAAGCACCGAGCGGGGGGGATTTGGGTTATAATCGACCTATCCGCACTGACGCTTCGATCGTGACCGGGCCCGCGGCGGTCAAATTTTATTTGGTTTTGAACAGACATGATGAGTAGTTTCAGATTTCCAGTGATCCTTGCGCTTGCCGTAATATTTTCGGCTGCGGCGTTCGCCCAGAACGGATCGACGACAGGCCGCCTTCCATTTGCGGTCGGCGAAGAGCTTACCTATGAAGGAAAGGTCAGTAAGATCATCCGCGGGATAGCGGTGGCCGATCTTACCTTTAAGGTTTCGCGCGATGCGCGCGATGAAAACTTTATTGTTAAGGCGGATGCCCGGTCAAAGGGAACATTGACCAAGCTGTTCCGATTCAGTTTTGTTCAGGAGATCGAATCCATTTTTGACGACGAGGTGCTTCGGAGCCATAAAACGAAAAAGCGCGATGTGCAGAAAGAGCGCATTCGCGAAAGCGAGGCGGTTTTCGATTACAAAGCACGCCAGGTGACCTATACCGAGATCGACCCGAATGAACCTATGCGCCCGCCCCGCAAGATCGCATCGGACATTCTGCCGGAAACCCACGACATGGTCTCGGCGATCTACAAGTTAAGGACCTTGCCGCTGGTGGTGAATTCCACATTCCTTATGACCGTCAGCGACTCCGGCCTGGTTTACACCATTCCGGTACGTGTTACGGGCCGCGAGGTGCAGAAGACCGCGATCGGTAAGGTCAACTGCTTCCGGGTCGAGCCTAATGTTTTCGGTCCCGGCCGCCTGATCGAACGCGAGGGCAGCATGATCATTTGGATCACAGATGACGTCCGCAGGATCCCGGTTCGTTCGCAGGTGAACTCTTCGATCGGCCGCTTCGAGATCAAGATAAAAACCGTGAAAAACCTGATCCCGAAAAACCCAAAATAGTGCATTTCTGCCCATTTGCTTTATAAACAGCCGATTTCACGCAAAGCTCGCCAGGATCGCGAAGGAGGGCAAGGTACAAAATAAATTTGGACACCGCACCTTTAGGACGCCACGTTCAGCGGGAAACACTCTGGAGCCTTGTAACTTCGCAATGAATCCTTCATAATCTTCCCTTTTGGGTAGATGGCGGTTTTTATGAAAGAGAAGATTAGCAGAAAGATATCGAAAAAAGTGAGCGGTGACGAGGTCGAATTCGCATTGTCGGGGGCCGACACTGTAAGCTCGCCGATTAGAAACACCGAAGAGCCAGAAGCCTCTCCGTCTGCGATCCTTGAAATCGATACAGTTCCGGCCGGTAAGGAAAAGAAGGCCTATTCGCCCGAGTTTCTCGAGCTTGCCGCGCCAAAACTTCCATCTCTGTCAAAGACCAATCGTGCCCGTCTGTTAATGCAGTCGCCAAACAAGCTCTACTTTTACTGGGCCGTCGCCAAGAACCCTTTTCATACGCTGAATCGTGCGCTTGGGCAGGGTGCGAATTACTCGCTCGTCCTAAAATTGGTCGATCTGAGTACGGGGAACGAGGACATCCACCAGGTCGATTCGGCTGGCAATTGGTGGTTCGATGTCGATGCCGACGGTGAATACCGCGCCGAGATCGGTTTTTACGCTGTCAGCCGCCCGTATATCCGCGTGCTTTATTCGAACACCGTGGCCACGCCGCGCAAGAGCCCTTCGCCGCGTGCGGCCGATACGGCCCAATGGAAGGTGACCGCCGACAAATTTGCCCGCGTGCTTGATGTGGCCGGATTTCAGCGTGACGCCTTTGACGTTGCCCTTGCGGGTGACGATTGGGACGCCTCCGAGATCGCAACACGGTCGGCCTTTGCCCAGTTTTCTGGCAAGGCGGACGCCGAATTTTCGGGCATCGGTTCGGGAGAGATCCGTTATGCCCTGCTCGCCCTTGCTTCGGGCGTGGCGTTGGCCGAACTTCGCGGCCTTATCAGCGAACGCCTGTTCGCCATCCTTTCCGGCGTAACCGTCGCCACCGGCGAAAAAGCTCTCGCCGCCCTAAAGGACAAGTTTGAGTTCGACGCAGATGAGTTCGAGATAGAAGAAGAAGGCCCGACCCCGATCTTCGGCTCAAGCCTTATCAATTTCCCGAAAAAGCTTCGAAAGACTCGCAAGCTGCCCGATCTCGGCCCGGTCAGCTCTCACAGCCTTCTCGAATCGCAAAAGAATTAGGGTTCGGCCCCGTCGCGGGTTCTGTCCCGGACACTATCCGTGACGAGGATGGTATGTTCAGTTAGTTTGCGATGTCGCTAAACGCCCATCTGCCAATCTTTTACCGACTCCAGCGGGTAGATTAGCATTAGGATATTCAGCAAAAACCCGTCGCGGATCCATAGCAGCAGGGCCAGTTCGACCGCGACGAAAAACGCCAGGGCCTTCCACCGACCGAGTTTAACAGCTATCCAGAACCCTATGGCGCATGCAAAAACATCGCCTACAGAATTCATTATCGAATCCCCGAAATAATCGAGCGAAGCAGTGTTTTCACGGTACTTCTCAACAATATAGGCCGAATTTTCAAGCACTTCCCATCCGGCCTCAGCAACGACGGCAATAACGAATTGCCACGCCGCCGCGAGCCTCGAAAAGATCAGTCCGGCCAACCAGAAAGCCAGCACTCCATGCAGAACGTGCGTAAACGTGTAAGGATCGAACAAATGCTGCGAAGTATGGCTGCTGTTCCACGCCTGATTGATATAAACGGCCCAATCACCGTGCTTGCACCACCAGATGCGGCCTTGGCACCACAGGATCAAAACCATTGCAATGACAACTGCTGAGACTGTGCCGCTCGACAGATAAGGCCAGGACTCGTTCTTTCTATAATGCGCTTCCATCTCTCACGGAAATTATCCCTAAGCACAAACCGCTGTTCAAGCCGTAAGCCAAAACGCAATGGCCAACCAGATAGTCGATGAAGCAAATATTAGCCTTATCCATTCTGACGCGATCAGGAAGATCCCGCCAAACAAAAAAGCCACATTTAGCTTTCGGTTCCGGTACGTGTCCAGAACAATGAAAACGATCGTCAAAATAGTCGGAACGCCAAAAAACCATAGCGGGCCAAAGTCGGCGGTCATACTGCCCGGGAACCTCGCTACTGCCGGCGGGAGAAAATTAAGTACCGTAAGCAAGATCAGGCGCTTGTGGTTTGCTGCATTTTTTCGGTAATAGATCGCCGCGCCAAACAATGCGGCAAAAACCAGCATATCGCCCACCGGGACGATGAGAAATTGGAGGGGCGGAATATCAGGTGGACTGCTCGCCGAGCCATATTTCGCCGCTGCTATTGCAGTCAGCAAGCCGGTAATAAAAATAACGATAGCAAGAGCAATACCAACAAACCCTAGCCGCTGATGTAACCTGACCCGCTTGGACGAAATTAGGTAAACCTGCGTAACAAACAGTACCATCCATGCGGTCATCGTAAGGCCATGCACCCAGATGATCGAACGTGCAATTGCCGGCGTACCAAAGAATGGCTTGAGATAAAACGTTGGAGCAAACCCGATCAGAGCCGCCAGCGGAAAAAACACGGCGACAGCGAGGAAAAACCGATGCTCAAAGTTCCGTCTCGAAGGAATACTAATATTATTGATTGCCATTCACCCCTCCAAGGCTAATAAGATTGGCGAGTCGAAATCCGACCGCTCGGCAAAGATCGCGAAATCTCGCGACGAAATAATATCACAAGATTACCCAAAGACTCCCTCAGAAAAACAAGATGTAAAAGCGGATAACGCCACACTTTGTGCTATGTTTTGGAGCGGCTGACGGTTAAATTTTTTATGCAGCGAAGCAGAATACTCGACTCCATCCGCAGCCGCAAGCGAGCCTGGGACATCGTCATCATCGGCGGCGGGGCCACCGGGGCTGGTTGTGCACTCGATGCCGCGTCACGAGGGTTTGATGTGCTTTTGCTTGAACAGCATGACTTCGGCAAAGGCACCTCCAGCCGCTCCACAAAACTCATCCACGGCGGGGTTCGCTATCTGCGGCAGGGTAATATCTCGCTCGTTCGCGAGGCGTTACGGGAACGGGCCATCCTGCTAAAGAACGCGCCGCACGTCGTCCATAAACAGGCGTTCGTCATTCCCTGCTACAGCCTCTGGCAAAAGCTCTTCTACGGATTCGGAATGAAAGTTTACGACTGGCTCGCGGGCCGGCACAAGATCGGCACCTCGCGGATGCTGTCAAAAACGGAAACACTTGAGCATCTGCCGTCGATCAAGGAAAACGGCCTCGCGGGCGGCGTACTTTATTTTGACGGCCAGTTCGACGACACTCGTTTGTTGATCGACGTTCTGCGAACCGCGGAAAAGCACGGTGCGGTTGTTTTGAATTACGCAAAGGTCAGCATGATTGGCGCGGATGAAACGGGGCGACTAACGCACCTCACATTCAATGACGCGGAAACGGGCGAGCGCATAGGTGTGTCGGCAAAGGCGTTCATCAACGCAACCGGCATCTTCTCCGATACTGTTCGAAGGACACTGGATGACAGGACGGAAAAGACCCTCAAATTCAGTCAGGGAATTCACATCGTCCTCGAGCGAAAGTTCCTTCAAACGGGCGACGCAATAATGATCCCAAAAACCAGCGACGGCCGTGTTCTCTTCTGCATCCCGTGGCATGACCACGTTCTGGTCGGAACGACCGACACGCCGGTAGAAACGGCTGAACTTGAACCGAAAGCCCTTGAGGCCGAAATAGATTTCGTCCTTGAAACGGCAGGAAAGTATCTATCTGAACGGCCCACCCGAAATGACATCTTAAGTGTTTTTGCCGGCATCAGGCCGCTGATAAAAGGCGGGGCCGGCATGACGACATCATCACTGTCACGCGGCCACCGCCTTTTTGTGGACGCCTCCGGACTGATCACGATAACCGGCGGCAAATGGACCACCTACCGCCGAATGGCAGAAGACGCGGTAAATAAGGCGGCGTCCATTGGAAACTTGAGTGCGGCTGGCTGTAAGACCGAAAATGTTCATATTGACGCCTCGACGACCTCAGAGCCCGGCTCGGAACAGGTGCATCCCGATCTTCCTTACACTCGCGACGATGTACTTCGGGCAATCACCGACGAAATGTCTCGTACCGTCGAAGACGTTCTGGCCAGGCGCACGCGTGCTCTGTTTCTGAACGCTCGGGCTGCAATTCAAATGTCCCCGGAAGTCGCCGAGATAATGTCACTGGAAATGAGTAAAGATGAGGCGTGGGTCGCCGAACAAATAAAAGCATTTGCCGACGTTGCACGTAACTATTCGGTAAGAGACCTCGCCTGAACTATCTCTTTATTCGCGCCCATTCGCGTAATTCACGGGCAAAAACTCCTATTCCGTCGAAACAACATCCTTGCCATGCAAAGCCGCATTGAGAGTGTGCCAGCTAAGCGAAGCACATTTTACACGGGCTGGAAACTCAAGCACCCCTGAAAAAATTCGCAGCTTACCTAGATCATTCTTTTCCGTTTCAATATCGAGTTCACCCGTCACCATCTTGTGAAATTCGTCAAAGATCGCCTCTGCCTCGTGCCTCGTTTTTCCTTTGACAGCCTGCGTCATCATCGACGCCGAGGCCTTCGAGATAGCACACCCCGAACCCTTAAACGCCACGTCCGTCACCATATCGCCGTCCAGCGAAACATAAACCCGCAACGCATCGCCGCACAACGGATTCTTCCCATCCGCGTACTGGTCTGCATCCGAGATCTCACGAAAATTTCGCGGGTTCTTGTTGTGCTCTAAAATTACTTCTTGATATAGATCGCTTAATTCTGACATTTACAAAAGTTCAATAAATTCGTCTAGATCGATCTCGGCTTGGCTCAAAATCGCTTTCAAAGTGCCGATCTTGACGGCTTTGTGATAAGGAACAACCGTCCTTAAATTATCTTTGACCATTACGTAATGACTGCCGGAGACGCGGCTAACACGAAAACCAATTCGTTCAAGCGCGGCGATTACTTTCTTTCCGGGAACGTCACGCGGCAATCTTGTCATTGTCGATCGTCACCCTCACGGGCATCGTTATCTTGTCATGCGGAATTGGCTGGCCGTCGGCGATCAGACTTTCGATATAAACCTGGATCGCGTCATGCGCCATTTCATACGCTTCATCCAGGCTGTCACCTTGAGTAACCAAACCCGGCAAAGCAGGACAGGTCACCAGATAACCATCTGGATCGTTCGGTTCTATCACTATCGTGAAACTGTAGTCACCTACCTGCATGGGCGATTGTTTGTTCATACCAATATTCTAAGGGAAACTACTCGAAACAAATACTGACGTCAACGGAAAATCCCGTGGATTTTGGTTGCGCTCTAAAAAATTACTTCTTTATATAATTCGCTTAATTCTGACATTACTTATCAACCGTCTCACTCGTTTGTCCAATTTCCCCATTCCAAAATTTGTTAAGCTCCTTCCAGCATCGAGTCGACTCAGGGCCTAAGTACTGAAGAAACACGTTCGCGTCCAACCCGCGATTTTCGGCAACATTCTGCAGTCCTTCTAAACACCCAATAGTTGCGGCCTCTTTGACATACGCCTCCCCCTCAATATGGAAACGTTCAATCTCGGTAAAGACTGCGGGGAACTCTTTGGTCTTCTTGGATTTGTAAAGCTCAACTAAATGGTGACTAAACTCACCTATTGCAATGTAAGGTAAATAGTTTTCTTCGTCACGGTATTCACGTTTGTGCTCTTCCCAGTTTTCGAGAAAGGAAGGACAAGCTGAAACCAAAAGTGGCAACATTTCGTCGCGGTAAATCATTTTACTCAAACACCTCAATAACCTTCTGCACGGCGTCGGCCAATTTATCCACCTCTTCCCGCGTGTTATAAAACGCAAAAGAAGCTCGAGCTGTGGCCGGAACATCAAAGAATTCCATCACGGGTTGTGCGCAGTGGTGGCCCGCACGTATGGCGATGCCTTGTTGGTCCAAGATGGTGCCAATGTCGTGCGGATGGATCCCTTCTATGGTAAACGACAAGACGCTCGCCTTTTCGGCGGCGATCCCGATAATCGTTACGCCCGGTATGTCCGCCAAACGCAGGGTCGCGTATTCGAGCAGTTCGTGCTCATATGCGGCCCCCGCTTCGAAATCGACCGAATTGATGTAATCTATCGCCGCCCCTAATCCGATACCCGCGGCGATGGCGGGTGTTCCGGCCTCAAATTTTTCGGGAATCGGCGCGAACGTCGTTCCTTCAAAACTTACAGTACGGATCATCCCGCCGCCGGTTTGATAAGGCGGCATTTTATCGAGCCACTCACGCTTCCCGTAAACGACGCCGCTGCCGGTCGGGCCGAACATTTTATGACCCGAAAAAACGAAGAAATCCGCGTCCAGATCCTGAACATCGACGGGAAAATGCGGCACACTCTGGGCCGCGTCAACGCACACTGGCACACCGAATTTATGCGCTGTGGCGCTCATCTCCTTGACCGGATTTACCGTCCCGAGCGAGTTCGAAACATGCGTTACCGCAACCATTTTCGTCCGCTCATTCAGCAGATTTTCGTATTCGTCAATGATAATCTCGCCGCTTGCATTGATCGGGATCATTACGACTTTCGCGCCGCGTTCCTCGGCTACCATCTGCCACGGGATGATATTCGAGTGGTGCTCCATCTGGCTTACAAGGATCTCGTCACCCTCCCCGATAAATTTTCGTCCGTACGATTGAGCGACCAGGTTTATGCCTTCGGTCGTGCCCCGAACAAAGATGCACTCCTTAACATCAGGAGCATTGATAAAGCGTTTCACTTTCTCGCGGGCCGCTTCATACGCCGTCGTCGCGTGCTGCGACAAATAATGCACGCCCCGGTGAATGTTCGAATGCTCTTCGGCGAGGTATTTTGACGTACGGTCGATGACCATCTGCGGCACCTGCGACGAAGCGCCATTATCCAGATAGACCAGCGGCTGTCCGTTCACCTCTCTCGACAGCACCGGAAAATCTTTCCTTACTTTTTCAACGTCCCATTTGCTCATGGTCTTTACAGCCGTCATAAGTAGTCCGCTCCCCGACTATTGTTTGGCAGCAGCAATAGCCTTCGATTTAGCCGTTACCGGAGCCTGCGGCGACTTTTTAGCCTTCTTTTTCGCTCGGGCTATATATTCAAGCAATGCGGTCTCGATAACAGCAGCGCGCTTTGGTTTTTCGCCGGCGATCTCGTCGATCTCAGCCAATATTTCTTCTTCAATTATTAAAGATGTTCTAACTCTCATGTTTCTTAACCTTCCAATTTTGTATTCAGCCGGTTCAGCACGGCTTCATCCAACTCCTTTTTAATAGATTCGATCGCGATCTTGTTAATTATCTCCTCGGCAAAGCCATATGTAAGCAGATTTCTCGCCAGAGTTTCCGGCAATCCGCGCGTCAGCAGATAAAACAGTTCCTCTTCCTCAAGCTGTCCGACCGTCGCACCGTGCGAGCATTTAACGTCGTCGTTAAATATCTCAAGCTGCGGCTTTGTATCGACGCGAGCCTCGTTGGACAGCAGCAAATTTTTGTTCGACTGCTGTGCGTCCGTTCCGTGGGCATTTTCACGAACGAACACCTTTCCATTAAAAACCGCCCGTGACGCATCGTTCAGCACACCCTTATATGTTTGATGCGAATTACAGTTCGGCACTGTATGGTCAATTATCGAATGCGTGTCGCTGTGCTGCGAACCATTCACCATATAAAGCCCATCGACCCCAGCTTCACCGCCTTCGGCGTTTAGTTTGACGTCGATATCGTGACGCGAGATCGCACCGCCAAGATTGATATTGGTCGAATCGTAAAGGCCGCCGCGGCCGATCGAAACCTCGGTCACGCCGTAATTGAACGCTTCGGGCGAGTCCCGCTGAACTCGATAATGCGTAAGTTTTGCGTTGTCTTCGACAAATATCTGCATCGCCGCATTCGAAAAACTCTTTGCCGGCGAATCGAAAGTTTCAACGATCGTCGCTTTACTTCCTGCTTCGGCAATGACCACAACATGCGGAAATATGGCTGTTCCATCCTGTGCCGTAAACGAGATCTCGATCGGATCGGCAAGGCTGGTGTCTTTTGCGATGCGGATCACGCGGAATTCTGCCAGAGCAAGATTCAGCGCGGTAAATCCGTTTCGGCGAAAGTCGAACTTCCCAAGCAGATCGCCTGACTTCTCGGCCGCTGCGGCCGAGAAGTCAGGCCCGGCCGTCACCGCTTTCCATTCTTCCTTACCGATCGGTCCGACATTCGTGTACTTCCAATCCTCGCTCTTTAACTGCGGAAAGCCATTCTCTGCGAAATACGCATACGCCTCTTCCCGAAGCCGTCGGACTGCCAAATTCGTCTCCGCGGAGATCAGCTTATTAAAGCTTTCCGCGAACTGTGCTTCCTTTACTGCAATTGATGAAACCATCTTTATTAAATTCTTTCCGTCTTCCTTTTGCGGTCTCTGCGTCTTTGCGGGAAAAAAGTTCTCTTCCCTATTCCCTGGTGAACGTATCCAGCGAATGGTCGCATCCGCCCAAAGGTTCTAAAACAATTTAACCAAACTAAACTTGTCATCCGCGGCGACGGTATTCGCCCTATCCAAAATAAACTCTTTCGCGAGTTTCAATTTCGCCTCGTTCTCCGCCTTTGGCTTTTTATCATCAACGAGCGTCGAGCGGTCATAGTCAAAAAGAAAATCGTGCCGCGTCAGAACGTATGTGATACCCATTTCCTTTACCTTTGCACGAAGTTCCGACGAGCTTTTTACTTCCCACACCATCCTTCGAAGCGTCCAATCCTCAAACAAATAATCGGAGAAAACCGGGCGGTCGAGGTTGTACGTATCCCGCCGCATGTTGATCAGCCACACCTTCGCGTCCGGTGCCGTGTTTGTATTCAACGCCTGATAGTACGGATAATAATCCAGGTTCCGCGTCAAATATTGGTCACGCGTCTCTCCGCCGAGCACTACCCGAAGCGGAGCTTTCTCAAGAAACCAAGCCAAAGTTGTCAATAATCCAAAAATGGCCGCGACCGAGATTGAATATTTCGCAGCCATATACAGCGGGCTGCGTTTCTCCGCCATTCTCTCGACCGCCGCCGCGATGCCGATAGCCAGCACCGGCACTATCGGAAGCAGGTAGCGAAGCTGCTGGCTTGAAAACAGCCAGAACAGGAACACGATCGCCGCAACGCCAGCCCCGATCTTTACCTCGACTGGCATCTCAAATTTCCAAAGAGCAAATATCAAAAGCGGCAGCCCGATCAAAAAACTTACGCCGAGCACCCCGTCAAAATAAGCCGGCCGTTCCGGCTGCGCCGCCACCGATAAATTCCACGGCGCCGCGACGTAATCGAGCGGCGTTTTCCGGTCGCCGCCGTATTGCGAATTCATCGCCTGAAACAGATTCGAACGCTCAACATCCCAGCCCGGAGCCTTACCTTCCCAGATACTCATATAGAATGGAAACACCGGGCTGTCCGTCTGTTGCCACGTCCGCAAATACCACGGTGATGCGATCAAGCCCGCAAGCACCAAAGCCCCAAATCCGCCGGCCGCAATTTTTAGCAACCTGTCCGGCTCACTGTCTTTTGCCTTGCGAACACGAAGCAAAACGATCAACGAAAATGCCGCGATTACAAATACCGTCGTCAGCTTTGCCGACAATGCCGCTCCTAAAAAGATCGCAACCAGTATCAGCCAACCGTTCTCAAGCGTCCGCCACCAGCGTGTCAACGCATAAACCGCCAAGGTTATGTATAGCGCCAGCGCAAGATCGATATATGCACTCGCCGCGACGTGATAAGCGCTCGGCACAGCCGCCACCATCAACACTGCCAGCAAAGACCACCGCCGCGAAACGCCGATCTCGCGTGCCCAGCCAAAGATCGCTGCAAGCAGCAGCGGAAAGAAGAGCCAGATCACCGCACCGCCTGCAGCCTCACCCGCACGCGAGCTAAATAACCCGCCAAGCAGCATCGCCCAAACCGAATGCATCTCGGTGCCGAGAGCAAGATAGCTGGCGATGTTCCCTTCAACGAACCCGTTGCTGCCCTGCGCGATCCACGCTTTCGGCAGAGCGAAATGATAAAGCATCGTGTCCTTGGCCGTCGGTGGAGCCAGGCTTGCGATGAATGAAAGGACCACCGGCACGGAGATCAGCGCCACCACCAGCTTATCGAAAAATGCTGTGCGATCCGGTATTCGGCTCTCCGCTTTCGCTTCTCTAACTCTGCGTAGGCTCAACACTGCTAGAACAAGGCCGATCAACTGAACCACGACCGCGGCCGGGCGCGAATAAAGTCCGGCAACGCCCAGGAAAAACCAAATTAGCGAACATATTGCGGAGCCGACTGCCGTCTTCATCGCAAGTTCAAGAATGTGCGAATGATTCTCGCTCCTCTCAAACTTAAAGAACGATACCGCGAAATTGCCAAATCCGAACCACGCGGCCGCAATCCCGCCCAGTATTAGTGCGCCGAAAAAACTGTCACCAACGCCGCTGCTTGTCAGCGGCCCTCCGCCTAGGTTTTCAAAGAGCTTTCCGATCTGACCGACATCAGAACCGCGATTCATCAGAAACGCGACGATCAAAACAGCGGCCCAAACCGCGACGGCGATGGCCGGAAGTCCGATCGAGCGGTTATTATGGGGCTCATTTTTCGCCATCCGAAAGATCTATTTTCCCGCCGCCTTCACCCAATCGTATCCTCTTTCTTCCAGTTCGATGGCAAGCTCCTTGCCGCCTTCCTTGACGATCTTTCCGCCAGCTAAAACGTGGACCATGTCCGGTACGATAAAGTTCAAAAGCCTTTGATAATGCGTTACCAAAATAATCGCGTTGTCCTCAGAGCGCAGTTTATTGACACCCTCTGCGACAATACGCAATGCGTCGATGTCGAGGCCCGAATCGGTTTCGTCCAGGACCGCAAGCTTTGGTTCGAGCACGGCCATCTGCAATATCTCATTGCGTTTTTTCTCACCGCCGGAAAAGCCCTCGTTCACGGAACGCTTAAAAAACTGCGGGTCCATATCGACGATCTTTGCTTTTTCTTTGAGATAGTCGTTGAATTCAAGCGGATCAAGCTCTTCCTCGCCGTGATGCTTCATCTTCTCGTTATAAGCAAGCCGGAGAAACTGCGAATTCGACACGCCCGGCACCTCGACCGGATACTGGAACGCCATGAACACGCCCTCGCGGGCACGCTCGTCCGGTTCGAGATCAAGCAGATTTTTGCCCTCGTAAAGCACTTCGCCTTTCATCACCTCATACGAAGGATGCCCGGCCAAAACCTTGGCCAAAGTCGATTTGCCCGAACCGTTCGGTCCCATGATGGCATGGACCTCACCCTTTTTGACCTGAAGATTCAAGCCTTTCAAAATTTCTTTGCCGTCGATTCCGGCATGCAGATCTTTAACTTCTAGTAACATAAGTTCAGTTCCAAACTTCTTCCAACGTACTTCTAAACAAATCGTCCAGAATTGCTGTCCGTGGTCTATCGATCGTATCTACTTCACCAACACGTCTTGAATGAACGCCGATTCGTTCCGCAAGAAAATCATTCAATGTGTCTATTCGTGGTTCCTCGCGCAATTCTTCGCCCGCAATTTTTCTAGACAACAGATTCTCGATCTCATTGAGCAGTTCCCTATTCTTAACTTGTTCCGCAACTAATATCTGAAACTCCATCGGCGGAAACGTGTTCTTCGTTTCGATCCAATCACATGCCAACACCGGTCTTAACACGTAAAAGTATTTTTTTATCTTTACGAGGTCTCGGTCCTAACTCGTTAAAGTTTCCTTTCGCCATGCTGAGATAGTGATACATGCACGAACGTGGGTTGAAATACTCCTTGCTTAGCTCCCTCAAGGTTTGCGCCGTCGAAAATTGTTCACGGTAAACGATCGGGCTTCTTAGCCACTCGAGCATCGGTGGATTAGACTTCCGATACAGACCAAGAGCCTTTCTCAGTTCCCATCCCGACAGATCAATATCGTTCGGCAAGATCTCTTCGTGCGAGTCTCTGTGCTGATCAATTCTCAAATACCATTCAAGTCGATGAACGTAAACATATCTGACATCCCAATCGCTGTCGGTCGAGGCGAATCCCCAGGCCCGGCTGCCGCTTTCGACAGCCAGCAAGATCCGTACATCGGTTTCTCTTTCGATCCGAGATAATTCACTTCCTATTTCGTCGTTCATCAAACAAGTTTCTTTTCCATCTCTATCCCGCCCATACCAAACCATTCTTCGGGCGGCGTTTCCCGCAAAACGTAAAATCCGTTTTTTTCGTAGAGCCGCTTTGCTCCCGGGAGGACGAATGTCGTGTACAAATACAGCTTTTCAAAACCCGCATCCTGGGCAAACTTTTCTAATTCATCAAGCAGTTTTTGTCCGACCCGTTTTCCTTGTGCCAACGGCCTCACAGCCATGCTGCGAATGTAAAATCTGTCTTCGTCGCGCATTCCCGAAACCGTCCCGACGGCTTCATCGCCGTTATACGCCAACCACATCGGCCCTTCGGCAAATCGTCCGCGCACCGTTTCGACGCTTGCCGCAGTGTAATTGAAAGCGTCCGGCGTGTAATGCTCACGAAACGGGACAAATGCCTCATAGATCAACGACGAAATGGCTGCTTCGTCACCGGGTTTCGCAAACCTGATCTCAAGCTCCGGCACTTTTTTCGCTTTCGGCCTCGACATAGATCTCGCCTTTCAAATACAACGTCGCGTTGCCGCCGATCTTTACACGGTCACCTGCAAGCTCACAAAATAGCTCACCGCCGCGTGCCGACACTTGGCGTGCAAACATCTTCGTCTTCCCAAGCCTTTCCGCCCAATACGGAATCAGATTGCAATGCGACGAACCCGTTACGGGATCTTCGAAAACACCGACCTCGGGCGCGAAAAATCTTGAAACAAAATCAGACGAATCTCCTCTAGCGGTCACGATAAAGCCATGCGCATCAATCTTTAGAAGGGCGGCTATTTGATGAAGAGCGGAAAAATTTGGTTTCAAGTCAAGCACTTCTTGCTCAGTTTCATAAACAAGGAAGTAATCGCGTGCTTTGAAAATTTCGTTTGGCTTTCCTCCGATTGCTTCAAACAGACCCGCTGGAGCGTCAACCGGTGAAACCGGGCGAGATGGAAAATCGAGCGTCAATACGTCCCCATTCTTTTCCACCGATAAAGCTCCGCTTTTGTGCGATTGAAAATTTATCCTCTCTGTTTCAAGTTTCAAACATTCAAATATCACAAAAGCGCTCGCCAGCGTTGCATGTCCACAAAGATCGATCTCAAACGTCGGCGTAAACCAGCGGATATTGTAAATATCGTCTTCTTTTACAAAAAATGCCGTCTCGCTCAAATTATTTTCGAGAGCAATATTATGCATCGTCTCGTCCGGCAGCCATGCCTCAAGCGGCACGACCGCCGCCGGATTCCCTCCAAACGGCTTATTCGTAAATGCATCAACTTGAAATATTTCCAACTTCATATTTATATTCTCACCACAGAGTCACACAGTGGAAACCGGATATCTTGTCTATTTTCTTACCTCAGTGTTCTCTGTGTCTCTGTGGTGAATCAGTCTTAACTCAACGCTATCGCCTGTATTTCGATCTGCGTCCCAAAATGAAGGTCCTTAACCGGGACGATGGCTCGCGCCGGACGGTGATCACCCATCACCTCGGCGTATTTTTTATTTACCGCATCCCACAGATCCATATCCGAAACATAGATAGTCATCTGGAGGACCCGGTCGAGTCGGCTGCCCGCCGCTTTTAGTACGGCCTCGACATTTCTAAGTGCAAGTTCCGTTTGCTCACCAATATCACCGGTAAAAGGCTCACGCGTCACGAGATCCATCGGCAACTGGCCTGAAACATACAGAATCCCTTGATGTTCAATACCCGGCGAATAATGGCCTTTTGGCTGCGGTTGGTTTGGCGGTTGGATTTTCTTCATGTTTAATTCGCATCACCGGTAAATTTTACGGCCATGATCGTAAGATCGTCGTTTCTCGCGGCCGCTCCGCGAAACGCATCAACCGCTGAAACACAATTTTGCACCATGCCCGACGCCTCGCCGGCGTATGAACCATTTACAGATTCGATCAATCGCGCCATACCAAATTCTTCCTCAGTATGATCGTTCGCCTCAGTCACGCCGTCCGTATAAAGAAGCAGAGTTTCCCCTGCATCCAGCCGGAAACAATGGGCCGCAAAATTGCTGTCGCAAAACAACCCGAGCGGCAGCCCCGCTGTGTCGAGCGTAATATTCTCACCGCTTTTAACGACGATCGGCGGCAGGTGTCCGGCGTTGCATATCTCGGTCTCGCCCTTGGAATTTATTTTCCCGAAGATCAGCGTCGCGTACTGGTTCGCCAGCGTGCTCTCACAAAACAGATGATTTGCCCGACCCATCAGCTCATGCAGCGGCATCCCAAGTGGCACAAGCGAATGAAACATCGCGTGCAGATTCGACATCAACAGCGAAGCGGCCATCCCTTTTCCCGAAACATCGCCAAGAATAAAATAAAGCTCGCCGTCGTGCTCGATCACGTCACAGTAATCACCGCTAACGATTCCCGCCGGCTGATAATAAAAATCGACTTGCCAAAACTTCGCCCCGAGATCGGTCTTTGGAAGCAAGGCATTTTGGATCGCTGACGCAAGCTGCAGGTCGTCCTCAAGCGCCTGCCTCTGCTTCGTCGTCAGATCGCCGAGACAAACACGCACGAGCGGATCGGCTAGAAGGCGGTCCGACTCGATCGGGTCGTGGCATTCTTCGCACAACCCGTACGTACCCTTTTCAAAACGCGCAAGGGCGGCATCGACCTCGCCCAAAAGCCGTGAGAAATCAAGATCAAGCCCGTTCCGCGACCGTGCGATCTCCAATCGTTCGCGTCTGTCCACAAGCTGCCCATGCAGCACCGTATCAAGCTCCACTCCCGCCGGAGCTATACTTATTTGTGCGCCTTCCATGGTTTTACTAAGTCCTTTGATTTCAAGTCTGCCCTTTTCCTAGTTTCAATAAGTCATGACGCTAATGTAGTCATCATTAACGTTGAGAATCTTCCCGGCTCCGAGTTTTTCAAGATAAACAGCCCCAGCCAAGCGCCTACATTTTTCAATAGCCGTCGCTTCAGTTCCGCCATAAACTAAAACGCCATTCAGTTCTTTTGCTTCGGCAATCCACCGTCCATCAACTTCAAGCTCAGTTTCGATAGTCAAATTCTCAACGAACTCTCTTATTTTCTTTCGGGCAGTTTTGCCTTTGCCAGCGTGACTTGCTCTCAGTTCGAGTTTTTGCTCTACAACCTCGCAAAGCGGTGCATCGGGTGATTTCTTCCAATCGTTTCGCTTGATATTTCTGACCGAACTTTCAAGGAGTTCGGCTATCTCGACATTAGGGGCAGCCTCGATTTCTCTCAGTATCTCATCCACCTTTTTTCGATAACTACGATTCACCCTTGCCTTACGAAGAGGAATTATCTTGCGAGACGCTTTATCGTTTTCGCCGTACGAATTCCGACGATCTTTTGCGTAGCTCAACGCCTTCTTTTCTTGTGGAGTCTTCGCCGTCATCAACCAACACTCCCTTCAAGTTTCAATCCAAGCAGCTTCGTCGCTTCGACCGCATATTCCATCGGCAGTTCGCGAAACACTTCCTTGCAAAAACCATTGATGATCAAGCTGACCGCATCTTCCTGCGAAATACCACGCTGCTGCAGATAGAACAACTGGTCCTCGCTTATCTTTGACGTAGTGGCCTCGTGTTCCACCTTCGCAGTGTTGTTCATCACCTCGATGTACGGGAACGTATTTGCCTCGGATTTTCCGCCGATGAGCATTGAGTCGCACTGGGTATAATTACGTGCGTTCGAAGCCTTCGGCATTACCTTGACGAGGCCGCGATATGAGTTATTCGATTTCCCGGCCGAGATGCCTTTCGAGATGATCGTTGATTTCGTATTTTTGCCGAGATGGATCATCTTCGTCCCGGTGTCGGCGATCTGGGCGTTGTTTGTTAAAGCCACGCTGTAGAATTCGCCGATTGAATTATCGCCTTGCAATATCACGCTCGGATATTTCCACGTGATGGCCGAGCCCGTCTCGACCTGCGTCCACGAAATTTTCGAGTTCACGCCGCGACAGGCTCCGCGTTTTGTCACGAAGTTATAAATGCCGCCTTTGCCCGTCTCATCGCCCGCGTACCAATTCTGCACGGTCGAATATTTGATCTCCGCGTCATCGAGAGCAACAAGCTCTACGACCGCCGCGTGCAGTTGGTTCGTGTCAAATTGCGGCGCGGTGCAGCCTTCGTTATATGCAACGTAACCGCCCTCTTCCGCGACGATCAATGTGCGTTCGAACTGACCGGCTTCCTGAGTATTGATACGGAAATACGTCGAAAGTTCCATCGGACAGCGAACGCCTTTTGGGATAAATACAAACGAGCCGTCCGAAAAAACCGCCGAGTTCAAAGCGGCGTAATAATTGTCATTCACCGGCACGACCGATCCGAGATACTTCTTGATCAGCTCAGGATAATCGGCGACCGCCTCGGTAAACGAGCAAAAGATCACGCCAGCCTCAAGCAGCTTTTTCTTGTAGGTTGTCGCGACCGAAACCGAATCGAACACCGCATCAACCGCGACGTTTGCCAGCATTTTTTGCTCGGTGATCGGGATGCCGAGTTTCTCGAACGTCCTGATCAATTCCGGATCGACCTCGTCCAGGCTCGCCTTTTTCTCTTTCTCCTTCGGCGCCGAGTAATACGAGATATTCTGGAAATCAATGTTCGGATAATCGAAATTTGCCCAGTTGTCCGGCTGCTTCATTTTCAGCCACTGGCGAAAGGCCTTCAATCGAAACTCGAGCATCCATTCGGGCTCGTTCTTTTTCGACGAGATCAGCCGAACTGTGTCCTCCGACAAGCCCTTGGCGATCGTCTCCGTCTCAATATCCGTGACAAAGCCGTATTTATATTCCCGATTTGTTAGTAATTCCGCTGCTGTTGACATATTTTTTTATTCACCACAGAGGCTCAGAGGGTCAGAGATTTTTAATCTGTTTTTCATCTATCAAGACATTCTGCTGATCCTGCACATTCTTGTTTAACTTCCTCTGTGTCCTCCGTGTCTCTGTGGTGAATCTCTTCAGATTCTCTGCGGCTCGATCGTCCGGTGGATCCCTTGTATCTCGTGAAACATCTTATCGACCGAGCTCTCCGT
>JBGTJP010000171.1:0-14320 GCA_041745075.1 Pyrinomonadaceae bacterium
GCCGGTGCAATGGTTTCGATGTCGGCCAATATCGAGCTTGAATCGCAGATGAAAGGCGGTGTTTTCGGCGCATTAAAACGCGCGGTCGGCGGCGAGTCTGCTTTCGTCTCTACATTTACGTCTCGCGGCGGCCCGGGAGAAGTTACGTTCGCACCGGGAGCACCCGGCGATGTCGCGGGTATCGAAATGAACAATCAGACCTTTATGGTCCAATCCAGTTCATATCTCGCCGGCGATACGAGTTTGGTGGTGGACACAAAATTCGGCGGTGCAAAATCTTTCTTCGGCGGCGAGGGATTATTTGTTTTGCAGGTCTCCGGAGCCGGACTGCTTCTGGTTTCTTCCTTTGGTGCGATCCATCGTAAAACTTTGCGGCCCGGCGAAAAATATGTGATCGACACCGGACACCTTGTGGCGTGGGAAGGCCATATGCAATACAATCTGCGAAAGGCGGCAAGCGGATTCTTTAGAAGTTTTCTGAGCGGCGAAGGAATGGTCGCGGAATTTTCCGGGCCAGGCGAAGTTTTGATCCAAACACGCAACCTTGCCGCATTCGCAGGGCTGCTCAAACCGTTTTTCCCGTCACAGGGCGGCGGAGGCGGAGGCTTTAACTTCGGGAGTTGAGTTCTGCCTTACCCGGCGGTTCCTTCTTTCTGTTCCTCTCATCTAGTTAGTCGATTTTGTTTTTACCACGGAATAAGAGGACAAGAACGAAGAAGATGAAAAGACGGAAAAGCCAATGAACGCCAAAACCAACCTCGACGGAGCGGCACCCGCCGTTAAAGCCGCCCCAGAGGTCCGGCTAAAGGGCAGCGCCGTTTCGCGCGGCGTCGCCATAGGCAAGATCGTTTGCCTGCATGGTACAAACCGCCAATTCTACCGAATCGATATCAAACCATCGGAAATAGAAGCTGAGATAAAACGCCTCGGCGTGGCGGTCACGTTGGCAAAGCGGCAGCTAACCAGGATCGCTTCGCGCAAAGCCGGACGGATCGCCGATTCAGGCCCGGGTATCTTTGAAGCTCATCGAATGCTGATCGAAGATTCATCGCTGCAAACTAAGTTTGAAAAAGAGATCACCGAACAAAACGTCAACGCGGAATGGGCGATAAAACACGTGACCGATACGTACGTCGCGAAATATAAGGCAATTGACGACGAACACCTCCGGGACCGGTACATAGATATTGAAGATGTCGCCGAACGGATACTGGCCGCTCTTGGCGGCAGTTCGGCACCGAAGTTCGCTTTAGGCAAGAATGCGATCATCGCGGCAAAGGAACTCCGGCCTTCGACGCTGATCGAACTGGCCGAAGACGCACCGACCGCGATAATAACCGAGAACGGCGGCTGGACCTCGCACAGTTTTATTATTGCAAGGGAAATGGGCTGTCCCGCCGTCACCGGCCTGAAGAAAATATTTAGGCGGATCAAAACAGGCGACATGGTAATTGTCGATGGTTTTAACGGCCAGGTGATACTGAATCCATCAAAAGAAACGATTGATCGTTTCTCCGCTGCGGCGGACGCCGATTCGGCTAAACCCGGATCATCGGCAAAGCCGCACGGGCCATTGAAAACCCTGGACGGTACGACGGTTCGAATCTACGCAAACTCTGATTCACCGGCGGCGTATCGCAAGGCAAAGGCACTCGGCGCAAACGGCATCGGCCTTTACCGGTCCGAATTTCTTTTTGACCGCTTTCGCGGCGTTCCGACCGAGGCAGAGCAGTATAAGGCATATTGCCTGATCGCAGATTCCGCCGGTGAAGGCGGTGTAAAGATCAGGACCTTCGACCTTGGGGCCGAGCGTTTGCTCGATCAAAATGCTTCGAAGGAAAAAAACCCGGCGCTAGGCCTCAGGGCCGTCCGTCTGGGCCTCCGTTTCAAACAATTGCTGCGGACGCAGATCCGGGCCCTGCTTCGGGCTTCGGCCAACCGGCATATAGATATCGTAATTCCGATGGTTTCCGGCCTCTCCGAGATACGCTCCGTAAAGGAGATGGTCCATCATGAAGCCGAGCTGCTCGCGTCAAAAGGGAAAAGCTTTGGCTCACCGCGGCTCGGTGCAATGATCGAAATACCATCCGCTGTATTCATGATCAATGAACTTGTTGAGGAAACCGACTTTATCTGTCTGGGAACAAATGACTTGATCCAGTATCTGCTCGCCGTGGACCGGGACAACGAGGCGGTTGCCGACTGGTATCGAAGTTTGCATCCTTCGGTGCTAAAAGCCGTGCGGACGGTCCTTGAAACTGCAAATCGCGCCGGCAAATCGGCCATAGTGTGCGGCGAAATGGCCGGCTCGCCATATTATGTGCCGATGCTTATCGGGCTTGGTGCGACTGAACTGAGTATGAACGTCCATTCCATCGAAAAGGTCGCGCGGATGGTCGCGGGAATCGCGGCTGACGAGGCCGGACAGCTTATCGACAGTATCGGGTCAGTCTCAACGGTGGAGGAGGTTGAAGAAACGCTTAACCAGGCGGTTAAGAAAAATTGGGCACATCTGTTCCCGCCAAATTTTTCTTTTGCATAGATCACTCGCATTTTGATGTTCAACAATTTTTGCTATACTTTCATTGCCTTTAATCGGAGCAGATCGGGCAGTCGCTTGTGAAAACGAGAGGAAAGTCCGAACACCACAGGGCAACGAGCCGGATAACATCCGGGCGCCCGCGATTCGCGGGTGACGACAAGTGCAACAGAGAGCAGACCAGCCTCGAAAGAGGTGATGGGTGAAACGGTGAGGTAAGAGCTCACCGGCGCGTATCTGGTAACAGGCGCGGCCAGGCAAACTCCTCGTGGTGCAAGACCAAATAGGGAAACGCGTATCGGGCTGCCCGTCCGAGCGTCGGCTTTCGGGCTGGCAGCGTTTCCGGGTAGGTCGCTTGAGCCGTCCGGTAACGGCCGGCCCAGATGAATGATTGCCGCCCGCTTTGGCGGGAACAAAATTCGGCTTACAGATCTGCTCCGACATCAGGCATTTTCATTTACCCCTAAAAGGAGAAGTTCGCAAAAAATATATGGCAAACCGTAAAGGTGTTTTCATCGGTGCATACGTACCGAACGAATTAAAAGAATCGCTTCGCCGCCGGGCTGCTGCCGAACATCGGACGCTTTCGCAGGAGATAACCCGGATCCTGGTCGAGGCCGTCCACGGTAAGGGTTTGCCCGCGGGCAGTGTTGACCGGCGTGCCAACGCAACCGAACCCCGCCGCCGCTCGACCGATCCACTGCCGCGTCGTCGTACGGACGACCTTCCCTTTATAAAATCCGAGGGCAAGAAAAAGAAGTAGCCTGTTCATTGGCTCTATTTATTCGCTGCCTGGCATAGACCGGCAGCGTTTTTAGTTTTTCTCGCCGCCATTTGATAAAATCCATGTAATGACGAACAGATCTATCCTGATCGCGGTCGCGGCATGTTTTGCCGGATTTGTAGGCGGTTTTATGTTCGCCAATTCGCTTAACCGGAGCGAGCTGGCAGCCAAAACCTCGCCTGAAACGGCGGCCAACGCGCAGCAAGCACCGGATCGATCAAATGCCGGAACAACTCTTTCGCCTGAAGAAATAAAAGCAAAGGTATCGCTTGCCGATCAGAACCCTTCCGATTTCACGCTTCAGAAGAACCTCGGCCTTTCATTGTACCGTTACGCTTCGCTTAAACAGGATGCGTCCATACTGCCGGACGCGATCCGAATAATGCAGCGCGCCCTCGATCTCGACGCCGCCGACCGCGACTTGCAGATCGGGCTTGGCAACGCGCACTTTGACGTGGGTTATTTCAATAAGGAAAACAAGGCGTTTGAACTGGCCCGCGAATTTTACGCGAAGGCTCTTGAGCGTGTTCCAGACGATGTCGATGTGCGAACCGATGTCGCTTTGAGCTATTACTTACAGAATCCGCCGGACCTGAACAATGCGGTTGCCGAATTTGAGAAGGGCCTGGCCATCAATCCTAAACATGAGCGATCGCTCCAGTTTTTGGTTCAAATGTACGCGAATCGGAACGAGATGGAGAAGGCATCGCAAACACTGGATCGCCTAAAGGCGGCTAATCCTTCTAACAAGGCCATAGGCGAATTGACGGGATTGATTGCCGGGGCCGGTCCTTCAACCGCAAAATGAGGGAAGCTCTCTTTATTCTGCTCGTCCTGGTCGTGCTTGCCGCTCTGACGGCCTACCGCTATCGGCGGCAAATACGTTCGGTACTGGAATTTTGGAAGACCATTCAGAGCATGCGCGCAGTCGTGAAGCCGAAACCGGGTGAGATGCCCGACGAACCGGCGGCACGAGGCCCACTTGTACATTGCCCAAAATGCGGTACGTGGGTCCCGGAAGATCGGGCGATAAGGTTAGGGCGATCGGCATTTTACTGTTCCACAAAATGTCTTGAGGCTAGTGTGAAAGCGAGCTAACCCTGGGCGATGGTCAGCCTAAGAAATTGACGGCGTACCAACGAATAAGCTGTTCGCCAAAAAGCAACGCAAGCAGCGAGCCGGCTCCGAGGAAGATGCCGAACGGAATTTGAGACTGCATGTCCTTATCCTTTTGACGGGACAAGAAAACTATTCCGATCACCGCACCGGAAAACGCCCCGAGAAAGATCGATAAAAAAGTCAGCCGCCAGCCCAATAAAGCACCCACGCCGAGCATCATCTTTACATCGCCAAGGCCCATAGCTTCGACACCGCGAAACTGCTTCCACAGCTCACCGACCAGCCATAGCGAACCGCCGCCGGCCAGTGCCCCCGCCAAGGCTGAAGCGAGCGAAACCAGCCATACCGGATAACCGGCCATCCAGGTTGCGGGAGCATAAGCCATATCCGAAAAGTACTGTGTGCCGAAAACAAGCGGATATATCACGCGAACAAGAATCGCTCCGATAAACAGCGGATACGTGATCACGTTCGGCAGGATCATATGTCCCGCGTCGATAAAGACCAGCGCGATCATGACCGCCGCAAAGATAAAAGCGACCGGGAGAAATGCATTGAAACCGATCTGCCAAAAAACTATGGCGAATACAACCGCTGTCAGGAACTCAACCGCCGGATAACGGGCGGAAATAGGAGCTTTGCAATTGCGGCATTTGCCGCCGAGGGCCAGCCAGCTAAAGATCGGAATATTGTCGTACGGTTTTATCGGCTTATCGCATTTCGGACACGCCGAATTCGGGAAAACGATCGACAATTCATTGGGCACGCGGTGAATGACTACGTTCAAAAAGCTGCCGATGAGCGAGCCAAGAACGAACGCGAAACCTATGCCGACGAGTTCCGGCAAGCCGGTGATTGATTCAAAGGAAGACAGAAACATTTAGGTCGTTGGCGGCGGGTAGAACAAAGGTCAAAAAAAGGATGCGGTTCACATCCTTCTTAGATAATAGATACTTTGGGAAAAAAAGGGAAGTATTAGGTTCAGCGATCCGGGACCGCAAGCGTCCCGCTTGCAACGCCGCGTCGTTCGCGGCGTCACCGCTTATCGATTCGAACTTTGTCGATGAACGACGATCTGTAAGCGAGTCACGCTCAAGCAAGCCCGACGCTTTGCGGTCCCGATGCAACTCAAACCGCCTCAGACTGCGATGTGAAATTGAACTCCTTGATCTTCAACGCCGGAAGCAGTGAGCCGCCACCGCCTTCGGAATTGCCAACGCGTTCGGGCTTGCCGACCATAAGTACATTTCCCGGTGCAAGCATCCGCACCGTCGATTGATTGAACCGGAAGTTCTTCAGCGGATACGCGACCTTGCCGTCTTCGATCCACCAAACGCCGTCCCGGGTAAGCCCGGTCGAGCTCGCGGTTCGCGGGTCGGTAGTGCGAATGTACCAAAATCGCCCGACCAAAATCCCGCGTTCGGTCGATTTTATCATCTCTTCAAGCGTTGCGGTGTTACCACTTGTTTCCAATATCATGTTGACTGGGCCGGGAGTCGGCTCGACCTTTTTCTGCTTTGCCCAAAAGCGATTATAGGTCAGGTTTTCGAGGACACCCTTATCGACCATCGTTACACGCTGGGCAGGTATGCCGCCTTGGGCGGACTGTGAACCGGGCAGATCGGGCTGCCATGGATCGCTGTAAATGGTCACCTTTTCGTCGAAGACCTGGGTGCCGAGCTTTGTCTTTCCTCCGGGAGCGGAAAACGGACTGCGGCCCTCATCGGCGGTTCGCGCATTGAAGCCAAAGCCGAACCCGCCAAGCAGATCGGCTACTGCCTGGGGTTCGAGAATGACCGTATAGGTGCCCGGTTCGATCACGCGGGGGTTCCGTCCATCCAGGGCCTTGCGAATAGACTCGCGGGCGATCCGCATTGTATCGAGTTTGGCAATGTCGTTGTGGCTTCGCAGGAAATAACCCGAACTGGAACCGTCCGGTGTTCTGGCCGTGACTGAAAGTCCGACGCCGGTCGAGCGCTCGTACTCAAAGTTGCCATTTTTTGTCCCACTCCCGCCGGCCTGCGAGTTCGCGGAATGGAATCCGGCGCCGATGACCTTGTTCTTTTCACATTCAGAAAGGATCGCCCCGATCTGCTTTGCACGTTCGGTGAGCGACAGATTAGCGGTCGCTTCGTTATATCCGTTAACGGGTTTGTAGGTCTGTTTTCCCAGGGTTGGCAAATACTCGCGGTCGGGCGGTGCGTTACGTGCGATCTTTTCGGCCTCATCGACCATTGCCTTCAGGCTGGCGTCATCAAGATCGTTGGTCGAAGCCGATCCGCGTTTGCCGTCGATCCAGACCGTCACATTTGCGTTCCGGCCCTCGCGCGAGCCGCTGGTCAGGACATTGTTTGCCGCGAACCGAAGATGCGATTGTTTATTGCTGCCTACTCCGGCGCTCGCGTCGTCCGCTTTCACCATCGACAATATTTTGCCGGTCATTGTTTTGACTTCTTGTTCCGTAAGCAGCATTAGTCGTGATCCTCCATCATCTGGCCCGAGCCTGCACCGGACGCCGTGTTGAGTACATTTATATTTCTAAATCGGGCCGGCGGGCAGCCATGCGAAACCGAGTTCGACTGGCCAGGTTCGCCTTTTCCGTCATTTGGCGAGCCGGGAATTTCATATGTCGCCTGCCCGCCAAGTCCGTCAAGCGAACCCCAGAAATCTGTCGTGCGGGATTGATACGCTACATCCCGCAGCATTCCCGTGACCTTGCCGCCTTTTATTTCCCAAAACGTCTGGCCGCCGAATTGGAAATTATACCGCTGCTGATCGATGGAGTAGCTGCCGCGTCCGTAAATAAGAATTCCCTTGTCCACATCGGAAATAAGGTCGTCCTGGCTTATATTTTCCTTTGACGGGGTTAGCGAAACATTCGGCATTCGTGGAAACGGAACGCTTGACCAACTGTCGCCGTGCAGGCAGCCGTACGATCTTGTTTTTCCCACCAGCTTTGCGGTATCTCGCGTGGTCTGCCAGTCAACGAAAAGGCCGTCCTTGACGAGGTGCCAGCTTTGGCCGGGAACGGCTTCATCGTCATATCCGACGGTAGCCATGCCTTGCGGCTGAGTGCGGTCCGCAACAAAGTTGACCATTTTTGAGCCGAACTTCAGCTTGCCGGTCTTTTCGGGCGTCAAGAAGCTCGTCCCGGCGTAATTCGCCTCCCACAGCAAAGCGCGGTCAAGCTCTGTTGGATGTCCGACCGATTCGTGGATCGTCAGGAACAAATGAGACGGGTGAAGAACCAGATCGTATTTACCGGCCGTGACGCTCGGGGCCTTAAGTTTCATTACAGCGTGCTCCGCCGCTTCTTTCGCTTCGGCGACCCAATCGTGTTTGGTCATATACTCAAACCCGATCTGCTGAGCTTCGCGCAGGGAATTTACCGACTGGAAATCGCCGGGAGCCACCGCAGTTGCCGAAAAGCTCGGATTAGTTCTGATAATGTACTGTTCTGTCCGCGAACCGTCACTTGTCGCAAGATATTTTTGCTCGTTGACGGACGCGATCGAAGAGTTGACAAAATTAATACCCTTTACCGCGAGGGCGGCCTCGTTGATCTTTAAAAGGATCGCGACTTTTTCATCGGCCGGCACGTCGAAAGGATCACGCTCGAACGAAGACTTCCACGTTGCAACCACTTTTGGCGTCGGGACAAGCTCGATCTTTTTACGGGCAATGGCCGAATTGGCCTTTGCGATCGCGGCGGCCTCGGTCGTAACGCGTTTTACCTCGTCGGCGTTAAGGATCGGGCTGGCCGCAAAGCCCCATGTGCCGTTCACCAGCACACGAACGCCAAAACCGAAATTCTGGCCGCTGGAAAGGTTCTGCACCTGACGTTCGCGTGTAGAGATGGCCTCAAGCCGATAACGGTTTATGCGGATGTCGGCATACGAAGCACCCAGCTTCTTCGCGGTCGCGAGCGCCGCGTCCGCGAGCGCATCCTTATTTATCTCAGCGAACGCAAGCGTAGTTGGAGAAGCGCCGTAAACCCAAGTGGGTAAGGAAGCGGCCCCAAGAGCAATACTGGCGGTTTTAATAAAATCTCGGCGAGAAAAAGTCATTTGTTCCCCTTTCTATCGAATATTGGTGGCTGCTTTGAATATGAAAATTCTATTTTGAATGTTCGTGACGGTCAAGGAACGGTTCTGGATGTCAAGTGGTTTTCTTCCCAGTTCCAATTTTCAGCTATCACTTTTCACTTATTCAGAATCACAATCTAATATTTGTCTCGTTATTCAAAAAGCTCTACATAGTTTACCGAGGCGATCATGCGGCGATCTTACTCTAACCCTTGCGTCCGCCGGGTTATTTTCGTCTGGATCGAATCGCTTACAGTCACCAGGTGAAGGTCGCGTTGAGGAAACGGGATCTCGATCTCAGCTTCCCGGAGGGCGTCGTGCATCCCCAAAGCCAGATCGTTCTTTATTACGATCCAGTTATCGAATTGATCGGTCCACGCCCTGAGTTGAAAATCAAGCGAGCTGTCGCCAAAACCAAGGAATAAGGTTTGCGGTGAGGGCGTTTTCATCACATCCTTATTCTGTTCCGCAACATTCGTCAAGAGTTCGATCACTCGCCGCGGGTCGGTGCCGTACGCTACGCCGACATTTATCTCGATGCGACGCTGTTGGTCGGAAAGCGTCCAGTTTACCACCCGGCCCGAGATAAGCTCGCCGTTCGGCAGAATAACTTCCGAGCCCTGATAAGTGCGCAGAACGCTGGCTCGAAGTCCGATTCTGAGCAGATCACCCGAATCCTCGCCTACCTCAACGGTATCGCCGACATTCACGGGTCGCTCAAAAAGCAATATCAGGCCCGAGACAAAATTATTTACAATATTCTGCAGGCCGAAGCCAATGCCGACACCGAATGCACCGGCAAGAATAGTAAATTTTGTTAGATCGAAACCAATTATCGCTAAAGCAAAGAAGAAGCCCAGTAGAAGCAGGACGTAGTGGAGCACCGTCGAGATAGCGTAAGGAATACCGCGCGGCAAGTGGACCCGCGTATAGATATCTTCCTCAAATACAAAACGAATAAACCGCGAGATCAGAAAAGCCGCCCAAACCGTTACGACGAATGCCAGGACATCGCCAAGCGAGATCGACAGGGAACCGAGGTTTAATTCACCAGAGATGAGTGCTTTGAGGTATCCAAACAATGGCTCGCGCAGGGCGAGAAACTCAAGTGTAAATACAAACCATAACAAAAACGCTATTCCGCGGAGAAATTTTCGCGCCCGCTCCTGGATAAGCAAGCGATGCTGCTGGACCATTCCAAGCAGGCTAAGTGGGCGAAAGCGGAGAGCGAAAATTATCAAACCGTCCAGGATCCGAACTGCGGCGTAAAAGATCACCGCGACATACGCACTTCTTAATACCGCGTTTCCCAAAAGGCGGGCCAGACTGAGATATCCAAATGCGTTCGCCAAAAAAGAGATCGCAAAAATGGGAAGTGCAATAAAGGCGGCGATCTTGATCGTTCGAAAGATCCGACCGTGAACGATTTCCTCTGCCTCGTCCTTAGACAAACGTCCCAGGACAAGCCAAAGAAAGAATATAAATCCGCCAAGCATCTCCGCTAAAAATAAGAGACGCGAAACTACAGGCAGCGGCTCGGCGATCATTCGAAGTTGATCGACAAAATAGAAAACCACAAGGGAATATAGAAGCGGATAGACGGGGCGTTCTACCAATCTTCTCAAGATGATAACGGTCGGAACCAACACGATCGCTCCGAAGATGGCCTGCAGAAACTGTGGTGTTTGCGGATAGATCGACGAACTAAAAAAGATAGCAAGTATCAATGCGGTTGATAACGGCAGATAAAAAATAATGGCTGCGGTTTTTAGTTCCGGTTCTTTTTCAACCCACGGATCCGCCCGCCGACGCAGAAAGATCAGCGCTCCCGCGAAGGCGGCGAAAACCATGAAGTGGATGACGATTAGACCTGTGTTCCGTCCGGCAAATTCACTCAACGATTTTGTCTGCGTCGAAAAGGTGTCGGTAGCGTCCCGCGAAATATTCTGCTGTGCACGTGTCCAGAAATCGGCGTTCCAGATCGGCGGGCTGTCCTGCACGAATAGCCGGCCGACCAGCGATTCACGCGTCTGTTTGATCGATCCCACCGCGTCGTCAACACGTTTTTGCTGTTCCGCAACCTGGCTTTGGAGAGCTACTATTCTAGCCTGCTGTTCCTCGATCAGTTTCCGCGTCCCGGCAACCGCCAAAAGAATCTCTTCAACCTTTAATGGAACCTCAGGCGGTGTTTCCGCATTTCTTATTTCCTCAAGCGTTTTTCTCCATTTCTCGTCCAGCGTTTGAAGTTGTTTTAGGTCTTCTTCGAGTTTCCTGGCCCGATCCGTGAGATCGCCTTTCCATTTCGGCAGGCTTTTGGTAAGTGTGACCCATTCGGTTTCAAAAGACCGAAGTTTTTCCAGCGAGGGGCGACCTTCATTTACACGAGCCGTTTCTTCGAACCGGGCATTTATCTCACCGGTAAGGGCTGGCAGTTCCCGTTCCACTATTTCAGCCGTCGGATTGACCGAAACATCCGAGGCGAGTTCCTTGAGCGAAGCGGACGAACTCTCAGCCTGGGTTATTATTTCTGAGATCGGGATCGGCGTCGGGCTGGCCTGTTGTTGAGGCGTTGTATTTGCTACTGTTTGATCATTACTTACCGGCGGAGTTTCCTGCCCCATTGTCACCGAGCAGAAAGCCAGCAGAGTAAGCAAAAGTATAAAATGAGCTAACAAAACGCCGCCGCAAATCTGACTATTGATCTTCATAGACTTACCTTAGTATAACGAACAATCGGCGGAGCACCGATTGGTGGCCTAACTGGTTGGTTCGGATCGACGGCTGAGGATTACCGAAATACTCCCAACTTAGTCACTTAATACAAAAAAAGAGCAGCCATCAGGCCGCTCTAAGTTATTGATTATATTGGATGTGGCGATTCGGAATCGGATCTGGTCCGTAAATTAAACGATCTTTATGTCGCCAACTGAGGCCGCTGAAAAGATCAAAGTGTCGGCCGTTTAAGGATCTCAGCCAAGGCAAGCATTCGGGCTGAGTCAGCTTCATTCTTCGTCCCGCTGGAGCTCTTGTTTAACGAAGCCGCGAGGCTTTTGAGCTTACCTAAATCCTTTTTGTTCATATTCGAGATCTCTGCCTTCTCGATCGATTGACGCAGGGCTCCTATTCGATCAGACGGCAAGGCTTGAGAACGCTCAAGCTGATCTATGTAAGCCTTCGCAACGATAAGCTGTCTGGGCCATACAATTTTCTGCTGATTTTGAACATTTAATTCGGCCACGTGAACCGATTTCGCCGCGTCGATCTCGTTCTGCGTAAGATTGTCGGTCGGCGTCAGTTCGAAAATGTCGAGGCCGCGGGCGATCTCGGACGAGTAGATCCTGCCGTTGTACCAGTATGCGGACCAGGAACCTCCAAGGATCAGCAAATTCGGATCGATCGGGCCGCGATCGAAATAGGCGATCTCGAACACTTTATCCGGATCCGTAAAGTCCATTACCGAAATGCCGCCTTGATACCAGGCCTGAACTTTTATGTCGCGGCCGGGAACGGGAACGAGCGATCCGTTGTGCGCAACGCAGTTTTCGCTGTCGCCCTGCGCCGCCGGCATTTTATAATAGCTGGCGAAGGTAAGCTTGTTATCTTTCAAACGAAATATCGCGTCGGCCCCCCATTTATTCGGGTCGTTTTCGCGACAGCGGGCACCGAGACCGCCGCCCCATTCGTCGGTAAACACAACCTTTGTCCCGTCATTCGAGAACGCGGCCGAGTGCCAATAAGCATAATTCGGATCGTTTACCGCATCGATGCGTTTAGGGTTGGCCGGATCCTTTATGTCAAGGATGATCCCGTTTCCAGAACATGCGCCTGCTGCAAGTCCTATCGCCGAATATACAGTAATATCGTGACATTGATCGGTCGGTGACGGCTGCTCCTTGCCGTGTGTACCGGCACTCTTTAGACCGGCCAAAGCACCCGTCCGTGCATCTATGAACACTCTTGGGCTCGACACTATCTTGGCGTTTTGCGGAGCAGCTAGCGGCACTTTTATCACGTCAATGCGAAAGCGGGCAGTATCCGGATTCTTGTCTGGCGTCCCGTCGGAGCATCCTCCCAGTTCTTCGTTCTGACGGACAAACGATGTTCCCGAGACGTAAATATAGACGTTGTTCTTTTCGTCAGGATCGACCACAAGTGTATGCGTGTGCGAACCTCGGCAGGTTTGCACGGCTCCGACCTGCTTGGGGTTACTGACGTCGCTGATGTCGAATATTCTGACGCCGCGAAAGCGGTCTTTCTGGGCCGCAGGAGGTCCATCTTGCGGTGGCTGCCCCGCAGCAGGAGCCGGTGCTGGGGCAAATCCCTGTTCGCTGCAATCCAGACGGCCGTTTGGCATCTCGACCGACATAAAGAGCAGATTCTTGTAAACCGAAACATCGCCCTGGCCGCCGGGACACAACATAGATGTCAACAGCTTTGCGTTCGTCGGATCAGCGATGTCATAGATGTTGATGCCGTAAAAGTTGCCCAGAAACAGGTGATTTCCCTGAAAAGCAAGGTCGGAATTTGCAAGGGCAAGACCGGCGAAACTCATTTTCTGCGACGCCGGGATCGGGGCTCCGGGCGGAACTCCCAGGGCCGTCAGAGCTTTTTCCACCTTAGGACCATTCGGGTCGATCCCGAGCTGAAAAGCGTCCGGCTTTTTCAGTAATATAAGATGCTTTATGCCCATTGACGCTTCACCGGCATCAAACAGACCGGGCGACAATTTTGAGCGTGGATCGTTGGCATCGGATCCGGTCATTCCTGCTGGCAAAGGCGGAGCTGATTCAAGAGTACCCTGCGCTACTGTTCCGGCAGCAAAGCACGAACACAAAAACAAGGAAGCTGCTAATAAACGGAAAATATCAATGCGAATTTGATTCATCTTTGTCCTCTATTGGTTATTACCAAGCATATTCTGCATTATCCTGATCTCGGCGCGTTGGCCGCTATCGACATCTGTCGCGAAAGTGAATAGTTCGGCATCCTGCCCGCCGCCGGCCGTATCATACAGATCCTTGACCATTATCAAAGCTCCACCATGATGCTGGATCATTCCGGTCAAAAATAACTTATCGAATTCCGCGCCCTTTGCCATCTTGAGGGCGTCCATCTGTTTTGCGCTGAGCATCCCGGGCATTAGAATGGTCATCTTGTGACCAGAGTGGTCCATGCCCGGCATATCCATTCCATCCATCTTGCCCATTCCAGACATCTTCATCGAAACCGGCTCGCCTCTCGTTTCGAGCCAGCGTTTCATAAAATTCATCTCATCCGACTGCGATTGACCGATACGCTCCCCGAGAAGGCGAAGTTTCTTATTCGCTGTCCGCGCGTCCATCAAAGCAACCATTTCAACAGCTTGGGCATGATGCATTATCATCCCCTGCATAAATTCCACATCTTTTGCTGAACTTGGCGGGAGTTTTGCCCTTGTTGATGACGGAAGTACCCGAGTCGCCTCGCCCGGGGCACCCGGCTGCACCACAACCGGCAGCGCCTTAGTATCACCGCGCTGAGCATGGATAGGAATCGTGAAAAAACAAATGAATGCAACGGCCGCCTCTACCCAGCTCGCGCTGAAAAAAATTAACCGAATCCGCGTTAAGTGACCAAGCATTTTGACGATCAGATTAGCACAAAAAAAGGGCTGGCACTAAACGCCAACCACCGTTCCTTAACAGGGCGCTACCAATGCTGCAATATGAGTCCAGTTCAAAAATGAGTTTCAGAATGATCTTACCATCGGCCGCGCCGAAAGCGGCCTGAGAATAGCCGTCATCAGCGGGGCAG
>JBGTJP010000172.1:0-9842 GCA_041745075.1 Pyrinomonadaceae bacterium
GCCACATCGTCGCCAACTTGGGAAACGAAGAAAAATTCACGACACGGATAAAAGCCGATCAGCATCATTTTATCGCCGATGAACCGGAAAGCTTTGGCGGGAATGACTTTGGCCCGTCGCCATACCAGCTTGTCGCCTCCGGTCTGGCCGCCTGCACGGTAATGACGCTGCGTCTGTATGCCGAACGTAAAAAATGGGACATGCGTGAGGCTTATTGCCACATTCGCCATGAAAAGACCCATCTCGAAGATTGCGACGACTGCGAAAACCCAAAAGCGAAGATCGATAAATTCACGCGCGAATTGGAATTCGTCGGCGATCTTGACGACGAACAAAAGCAAAGATTACTGGAGATCGCCGATAAATGCCCGGTGCATCGAACGCTGGAAAGCGAGGTTCAGATCGAAACCAAATTGCTTTGAAACGGCCGTAGTATGGACGGTTCATATTTAGTGTTTATTTGTTAGCGAACACCCCGACTGAATGAAATTTTCAATCGAAAGAAATAGCCGGAACTATGAGATTGACGGCCGTCAACCGATCGATCTCTCGATCCCTCTGAGTTTTAACGCCCCGCAACCGAATGCTTACGGCGTCGAACGGGCTGTGTCAAAACCGGTCGAGGCAGGGCCAATGATCGGCGATACGCGCTACGGCGGGAGTGTAAATTTCGAGCAATACACTTTTATTCCGCACTGCAACGGCACGCACACCGAATGCGTCGGGCATATTACGCACGAACGTATATCCGTCCGCGATTGTTTGCAGGATGTACTGATGCCGTCAGTCCTGATATCGGTTGAACCGCAACGTCCGTCAAACTTCAGTTTGACGAACCCGGCTGACATACAAATTGGCAGGCCGGAACTTGAATCAGCCCTAGCGGCGACCAACTTAAGTTTGTCGGACACGGCATTGGTCGTCCGAACACTGCCGAATGACGAGAGCAAATTGACCCGGGCGTACGGTGCGACAAACTTAAGTTTGTCGGGCACCAAGGCCGACATTCCGCCTTATTTCTCAGCCGACGCAATGCATTACATCGTCGAACGCGGCTTTGCACACCTGCTTGTCGATCTGCCCTCAATCGACCGGATCTTCGACGAAGGAAAGCTGCTGAATCACCGAATTTTTTGGAATGTTGAAGAAGGAAGCTTTGAAACGAATGCAGAAACAAGGATCAACAGCACAATTACCGAATTGATCTATGTTCCGAACGAAGTTGAAGACGGCGAATATCTATTGAACTTGCAGATCGCGCCGTTCGAATCAGACGCCGCCCCAAGCCGTCCAATGCTTATTAAAATAGATTAGCCGCGCGCAGATGACGCGGATAATGAAAAACCATCTTTCTGCCTTATCCGCGAAACTCCGCGTTTATCCGCGGCAAACTTTCCCTATTTTAGGGTATGTTCAATTGCCGGTTTAAGGTTAGTAAACTTGAACTCGTAACCCGCATCTTTCAACCGTTTCGGAATCACCCGCGTCGAATCGAGCAGCAGCGCATCACCCATCTCGCCGAAAACAAGATTTACCGCAAATTCCGGTAAGGGTAGGATCGTCGGGCGATAGAGCACGCTGCCAAGGGTCTTTGTAAACTCTTCATTCGTGACCGGATTTGGCGACGCGAGATTCACGGCTCCGCGCAGGGCTTCGTTCTCGAGCGCAAAGTTCACGATGCCTACAACGTCATCAAGCGAAACCCAGCTCATCCATTGTTTTCCGCTGCCGACAACACCGCCCACGCCAAATTTGAATGGCGTCAGCATTGTCGCAAGAGCACCGCCGTCCTTTGAAAGCACGATGCCGGTGCGAAGCAGCACCGTCCGGATTCCCATATCCTCGGCCCGGCGCGATTCGGCCTCCCACTCCTTACAGACGCCAGCCAGAAACGTGTCACCCGCCGAACTCGTTTCGACCATCTCGTCATCACCGCGGTCGCCGTAGAAACCGATGGCCGAACCGGAAATAAAAACCTTTGGCTTTTTTTCGAGACGGGCAAACGCCTCGATCATCGTCCGAGTCCCAAAAACGCGGCTGTCACGGATGGCTTTCTTTTTTTCGTCCGTCCACCGAAAGCCGGCAATATTCTCGCCAGCCAAGTGGATCACTGCATCCAGACCTTCGAGGCGGGGCAGGTCCTCATCGGCAAAACCCGTATCCATATTCCACTGGATATGCTCGGCGTCCTTCGGCTCGCTCCGCGATGCAAGCAGAAGCTCATGGCCTTTCGCTTTGAATGATTTCTGAAGGGCCGTGCCGATCAACCCGCTCGCACCCGTGATAAGGATTTTCATATACGTGTCCGACAAACTTCCCTGTCCCACAAACTTCAGTTTGTGGCTCCCGATACAAAACCGACAAACTAAAGCTTACCGGACGTTCGCCCGCAGGTCTTTCTGAACAAACTCGACCATCATCCTTAACTCACGTTCGGTCAGCTGGTCTCTGAATGGAACCATTCCGTTCCCTCCATTCGCAATATGATCGTATATTTCGCCATCTGTCTTGTACTTAAACGGAGGTTCGCGAAGGCCCGGAACGATAGTGCCGTCGTCAAGTGTCCGGCCGTTCGCTTCGGGTCCGTGACAGATGGCGCAATTTTGACGAAAAAGCGACGCCTCGAAAGATTTGCTGTTCGAAATTACGAACTTCCCTTTTTCCGAACCCTTGCACGCCGCGATCACGAATGCACTAAAGGCCACCAATATCAACAACTTGCTACAATGCATTTTCGTCCAACAAACTTCAGTTTGTTGCCTCTTCGCCAAAGCGTGCTGACTGTCCAACAAACTTCAGTTTGTTGCACGCACGACAAACTAAAGTTTGTCGGACTTCGCTTCCTCTCTCAGTAAAAGCTTCGAGATCTTGCCGGTATTCCCGATCGGAAGGCTCTCGCGAAATTCAACGTGTCGAGGATATTTATTCGCTGCCATCTTACCCTTGCACCATTCGATGAACGCCGCCTCGGTCAACTCGGCATCCTTGTTCAAGACAACGAACGCCTTGACCTCCTCGCCCATTTTCTCGTCCTTGACGCCTAGAACGGCAACGAGCGAAACATCAGGATGCGTCATTATCACTTCTTCGAGCTCACGCGGATAAATATTGTATCCGCCCCGAAGTATCATATCCTTTGTGCGGTCAACGATGTCAAGATAACCTTCGTCGTCCATTATCCCAATATCCCCGGTATGAAACCATCCGTTGCGAAACGCCTCGGCGGTTGCTTCGGGGCGTTTGTAGTAGCCTTTCATAACATTGGTACCGCGGATGACGATCTCGCCGCGTTCGCCTCGCGGAACTTCTTTATCGTTCTCGTCAACACAACGAACATCGACGCCAAAGATAGCCTGCCCGACGGTGCCCGGCTTCGACGGTTTCTCAAAATGATTGAACGTCGCAAGCGGCGATGTCTCGGACAATCCATATCCTTCCATCACTCGCACACCAAACTTCGCCTCAAATGCTTTCATCACTTCAACCGGCATCGGAGCACCACCCGAGGTGCAAACACTCATATGCTCGGCGACCTTACTGATGTCGTAACCCGTTTCGTCGGCATATTTTAGCAAAGTCCAGTACATCGTCGGCACACCCACCCAGAAATTGACTTTTTCCTTGACCATTATGTCCAGCGTCGCCTGGGGTTCGAACCGCGGCAGCAGCACCACGCGGTTTCCGCCATAGATATTCGTGTTCATTTGGACGGTCTGCCCGGTTGTATGAAACAACGGCAGCGTGATGAGAACCGTCTTTTGTTTGCCATCGGTAAAATCCAAAACCGGAAGATGTATCAGATACGTCGTCGTTACATTTGAGTAAATGTTCAGATGCGTCAGTTCTGCTCCCTTCGGCTGGCCGGTGGTGCCTGAGGTATAGAGGATCGCACAAGTGTCTTCCGGAGCTGTCGGATATATCTCAAAAGTCTCAGGCTGTGCGGCGATCAACTCCGGCAGTGTTTTGTGTTCGGGAAACGGCGAAGCTCCCGTCAATTCCTTAGGCAATATGACCAAATGTTCGCACGAATCCACCGCGTCAAACGCTTCTTTTGTTGACGCCCCGATCGGCAATTCCGGCGTGCCCTCGAACGAAAAGATCGCCTTCGCATCCGAGTCTCTCAATTGATACTCGATCTCACGCGGCGTGAACAGCACACATGTCGGAACGACCGCTGCACCGGCCTTCATAATGCCGTAATAAACCACCGGAAAATAAGGCAGATTTGGGCAGTTCAACGCAACCTTGTCGCCGTGCCCGATGCCCATTTCGACAAGTGCATTCGCGACCTTATTGGACATAGCATCAAGCTGCCCGTAAGTCATTCGAACGTCATTCCAAACGATCGCCTCTTTTTGAGGAGCAAGACGAGCATGATGCGTCACCATCGACGCCAAATTGAGCGTAGTTGCGCTTCTAGTCATAATCCGGTCTGTAACGGTCTGGTGAATTTTGAAAATTATACTCTATATACCCAAACCTTATCATAGAACCAATTGGCATTGTTCTACGCCGGTTTAGCCCTGCTTGCGGGATCGATGCTCTCGCTCGATGATATTGGATCGTTGATCGACTGAATAGAATGGACCCGCCAGCTTTCCCGCGGCTCAGGAAGATCGGTGCGAAAATGACCGCCCCGCGACTCCTCACGCCACAAAGCGGCCTTTGCGACGAGCATCGCCAGCGTAACAAAATTCCTCGAAGAAATGCTCAAGTTCGACGACGCGATCTGTTCGAACTCGTCGATTGCCCGCTCCAGCGATTCGCGGTCACGCAGGATGCCTACGCGTTCCCACATCACACGCTTGACGCGCTTTTTAACCGCCGTTGATATCCTGGATCGCCCATCGCGGATCGTCGAGCCTTGATCCGCAGTCGACTGACCACTGTCCACTGTCCACTGTCCACTATCCTCAACCGCCGCTTCGCCTGCCCGGGCCCCGAAAACCAGGCCCTCAAGGAGTGAGTTCGACGCAAGGCGATTCGCTCCGTGAACACCTGTGCACGTCACTTCGCCCGCTGCGTAAAGGCCCGGCACCGTAGAGCGACCATGAAGATCGGTTCGTATCCCGCCCATGCAATAGTGCGAGGCGGGCGACACCGGAAGCTGGTCTTTGGCAATATTGAGGCCGTAATACTTGCACGTCTCGAATATCTTCGGAAAGCGTTCTTTCAAAAAGCCTTCGTCCAGCGCAGTCATATCAAGGAAAACGTCCCGCGACCCGATCCGCCGCATTTCTGCAACGATCGACCGCGAAACTATATCGCGCGGAGCAAGTTCGAGCCGTTCGTCGTATCGCTCCATAAACCGTTCGCCCTGGACATTGCGCAGGACGCCGCCCTCGCCGCGCATCGCTTCGGACAGCAAAAATCGCGGTGCGTTCTCGACGCTCAATGCCGTCGGGTGAAACTGGACAAACTCCATGTCCGCCATCTCGGCTCCGGCAAAATAGGCCATCGCCATACCGTCACCCGTTGCCACCGCCGGATTAGTAGTGTGCTGATAAAGCTGCCCGGCACCGCCCGTGCACAAAATGACGGCCTTCGCACGGATCGCACGCGGAGCCCGCAGTATCGGGTCCAAAAAACGCACACCCGTACATCGGCCTTCTTCGACAATGAGGCTTTCGGTATTCGCGAATGGCAGGAGGTTGATCCGCTTCTCCTGCCCGGCACGGGCGATCAGCGAGCGCACGATCTCTTTTCCGGTCGAATCGCCGTGTGCGTGCAGTATCCGACGCCGGGAATGGGCGGCCTCCTGCGTAAACGCAAGTTTGCCGCCCTCCTTGTCGAACTCAATGCCCCACTCGATCAGTTGTTTTATGTATTTTGTGCCCTCGGTGACGAGCGTTTCGACCGCCTTTTCATCACACAATCCGGCACCGGCGACCAGAGTATCTTCCTCATGCAGCTCGGCGTTATCGTCATCCGAAAGGACGACAGCCACTCCGCCCTGAGCATATTCCGTATTCGATTCGCTCGCTTTATCTTTCGTAAGAACGGTGACGTTAGAGCCACTCTCCGCCAGCGCGATCGAAGCCCGCAAACCCGCCACGCCGCTCCCAATAACGATAAAGTCCGTAACCAAAGACATTAACGAAAATGTATCAAATTACACTTTCCGTGTCGCGTTTATGCCCGCTTTATTCCTCACCTTCACAATGCTCCTTCAGCATTTGCAGAACACAGCCCCAGGCGAAATTGCAGAAAGCGAAATATGGGCTGCTTTCATCCCATCCCGAATGCCGGAAATCCAAAACCGTCATCTGATCGGATTCAGTGCCGAAACCGGACATCGCCGGGCGATTTTTCTGTTCCGAGATCTCCCAGATAACATGTGTTCCCGGCCAGGCCGAAGCAGGGCTTGTAGCAGGATGACCACTGCTGACACATTCCCATTCGATCCGTTCGTTCGGTACCAGATCAACTATTTTCTGCCTTACGATCCCGTGCGCCTCGCCCGGATCGTGCGACAAGACGGTTCCATCAGCGGTTATTGTAGCTTCATGCGGTTCCCACCACTTGGTGATCGCCTCGGCGGTCGCAATTGCGTCAAATAGTTTTTCCTTTGTTGTGTTTAGAAATACCTGATGGTAGAGCGTTGACATGGATCTTCTCCTTATTTTCGACACGTTGTTAGTTTAGCCAGCCTTTTCTCTCGTCATATTTCTCATAGCAGACTAAAACGGCAGCTACCCAAAAGCCATGGTGGCCCACAGTACACGGCATTTTATTTCAATCCTTCCAGCGGCTGACCGAACGTGAACTCGACAATATGGTTGTCAGGGTCGTTTATCATCGTCCAATATCCGACGCTACCTCCTGAATCTGTCGGCCCACTTATAAGTAATCCTGACTTGCTTGCTCTTTCGGCGATACGATCAACTTTCTCTTTTGTATCGCACTGAAATCCTAGATGGTCGATCCGACATTCGACTGCGCCTTCGGAAATGACAAGAACGAAAGTTGGATATTTTTCCTCTGAAGGCTTGACGCCTAACCAAACCGTGCCGCCGCCTTCCAGTCGCCGGTCTCTTAAAACGTCAAGTCCACAGAAAGAAGTGTAGAAGTCAATCGCACGCTCAATGCTGCTGACTGTCATCGTAATATGTGTCCAGCGACTTGCCATTATTTTTCTTTATCTGATTTCTAGACAGAATATCAAAAGAAGTATTTAACTATCTGGCCGGCACTATCGAAGCCCGCAAAACCGCCATGTCAATAACCACCAAGTTCGTAACCAAGGACATTATCGAATGCGCCAAATTACATCTTTTCGTGTCGCGTTTACACCCCAATTTGCACCTTTACCCCTTCTTTGAGCGTTCGCGGCATTAGATCTGGCACAGGGATGCGAACCTTATTTCTCGGGCGAAACGTTTGATGCGGCTTTAAGTACTCGTTCTTGCATTACGACGTGACTGCCGCCGACAACGGCAAAAACACGCTCGCCTTGTTTTACTTTATCAATCAGCAACTTGACCATATGCAAATCTCGAAACTCGCTCGATAAACGCGCTATCCGATTCGTATAGGCTTTTGTTGCAACCGGATCAGACCAACTCCGGTCCGCGGTGCGCCAATCCGTCAGTTGCGGCGACAACCACAAACTGATTTTGTCGAGGTCTGCAACTGTATTCGGCGGAGCGTTTTCCAATCCCGAAATATACGATACGTTTCGGAGAAAAGTCGTAATAAAGGTTTCAATCGCTTCGTCAGTTTTGCGTTCTTTAAACTGCGGAACCTGACGTAAAACAAAAAAGAGTTTGACTTGTTCTGGCGTGTAAGTTCTCAACATCATCGCCACTTCATCATTACGGTTCGGTTCAAGCGTAAAAACCGGAACTTTGTCCCGTGCGGCGAGAAAACGAACAAGCCCAGGTTCGCCGCTTGTGCTCACGGCTTCGTCAATAGTTTTTGACAACAGCGTACCGGTGCTTTCGTGATAGGCGCTAGTTGGACGAAATTCCTCCCACAGTTTTTCAATTTGCGCGACTTGAGCATTCTTCGGGTCATAAATATGCTGTGCTCCAAAATAGAGAAGCGAACCTTTGCCGATTCTCAACTTGACGATATAAGGAAAACTTGGACTCGCCTTTACATATTCGTCATAGGTCATCAGGCTGACATCTGTTTCTTGACCCAAAGCGACGGAAAAAGTAAACAGCAAAACTATTAACGAGCGAAGGCTATTTTTTTTAAAAGTAATTGTAAGCACAGACATTTTTCTCGACGGAAAGAAAGCATCGACCGATTGAGATGACGTGGCCACAACCAAATTGTTCGATGGAGCGTTGATACATAGTATGGCTCCTGATCACTGCTTTGATGTGCCGGAAGAAGTGGGCAAACTGTATGTAACTTTCCCGTTTTCGTCAAAAAAATCCAGCCTTGGTGTTCCGTCGGGAGCAACCGACATTTTGATTCGCGGCTTGCCTTTGGTGTCGGCAAGCGAGATAAGAGCGGTTTTGTCGCGTAATTTTTTGACCATGATTCTTTGTGCGCCGTCTTCGCCGCTGTCAATAAATTGTTTGATTGCCGCTTGTTTTTCCGCTCCTTCTGGCATTTTCTGAATTCTTTCCCCTTTTGCTTTAGACTCGTTAAGCCGGACATTTGCCCGCTCCCATATTTCAAGGCCCGCCGAATACTGCCCGTTGTCGCTTTCGAGATGTTGCAGCCGCATAGTTTCGCTGTGCCTGACTTTATCGTATGTCAACGAAACAAAATGTCCGTTGCCGCCGTTTTCATCGAAAATGAGGCCGCCGCACTCGTCGCCCAGGTGATTGAAAAATAAGATTCCGGCTGTTTTCCTCTCTCGTTCAACAAGTTTTCCGTCAACTACTCCCGGGTGTTGCCGGTCTTTGTTGGCGATTACCATCCGCAGCTTACCGTCTTTATCCAGAACATTGATGCGCTCGACATCAATTTCTTCAAACTTTTGTTTGTTGTTTGAAAACGTAAAAGCCGAAAGCAAAAATACCGCACAAAAAAGCGTAGCAACAAGGGCGTAAAGTTTTAAGAAGCGCACTTCTCTTTCAAGTTTTGTTTCCATGCAATCATCTCCTGTTAAAAATGTAGTTGACAGCTTATTACACTGCACGAGCTTGAATTTGTTGCCTTCTTTTGAAGGCTCAGGTCAAAAGGAAGCGAATCGAATGAGCGGGATCATCGTCCTGAATTATCTTGGCTATTTTGCTTCGGCTGCTGTTTTCTTGTCGGCGGTTTTGTACAGCCCTTCGTAAGGCCGGTCGTTTCAAACTTCATCTCGCTGCCCGCGCCCTCACGTCCCTTGACTTGTTAGGTGCGGCTTAACTTGTAATGCGCACCTTTTTCAAAGTCCAGTCAAGCATTTTTTCTAAATATTCCGGCGCAGGCACGTTTTTCAGGATTGGCTCCTTCAGCTATCGCCTTTCTAATTTGCCCTTCAATAGATGATTCAATAGACATTAAATTCTCTCCGACTCAAAGCAGACTCATTGAAAATACGCATCGCGCCCCTACGGCTCAGGCGGTGGTCGCCTTGAGCATCCTTCGTCTGAGGTAATCGAGCGCCGCCTGGCTTGAGCGCCAGCGGATGAGGTAGCGGTCGCCGGGAAAGGTGAATTTTACCGAACGGGTCCGCTCGGCATCCGAGTAGCCAATAAAAACAGTACCGACGGGCTTTTCGTCCGTGCCTCCATCCGGTCCGGCAATGCCCGTGACGGAAATGCCGTAGTCCGCACCGGCAGATTTTCTTACTCCCGCCGCCATAGCTTCGGCCGTTTCGGCACTTACCGCGCCATGCTCAATAAGCGTTTCTTGAGGCACATTCAACATCCGCATCTTCGATTCGTTCGAATAGG
>JBGTJP010000173.1:0-19493 GCA_041745075.1 Pyrinomonadaceae bacterium
TCGAGCGTTTGTTGTTTTCGTTGTATTCGCCTCGCTGGTTCACTTCGCCGAGGCCCAGCAGAGGCTTTTAGTTGTCGGCGGCGGGAAGCGGCCCGACGAGGCGGTCAAAAAATTTGTCGAATGGAGCGGCGGTGAAAAGGCACGGCTGCTTATGATCACCTGGGCGAGCGGCGTTCCCGAGGAAAGTTTTGAGGCGTTGAAGAGGGACTTTGCGTCGCAAAACCCGGCGTCGATCGAACACGCCGCGATGCGTCCGCTCGGTGCCGAAAAACGCGCGCAGTTTATCGAACAGCTAAAAAATGCAACCGGTATTTTCTTTTCGGGCGGCGATCAGAACCGGATCATGGACGTCTTGGCCGACGAGCAGCTTCTCAAACTGCTCTGCGATAAATACGCCGCCGGCACGCCCTTTGGCGGAACAAGTGCGGGTGCGGCGGTCATGTCCGACCCGATGATGACGGGCGAGGCCGACCTAAAGGTTTTGGATGGCTCGAAGGTCGGCGTCCGCAAAGGACTCGGCCTCATCCCGAACGTCATCTTCGATCAGCACTTCCTGGTCCGCCAGCGCCATAATCGATTGTTCGGCCTTGTTATGGTGAACCCGAAAATGCTCGGCATCGGCATCGACGAGGACACCGCCGTTTTGATCGAAGACAATCGGCGGCTTACTGTTGCAGGTAGGGCACAGGTGATGTTGGTGGACGGAAGGGACGGGGCAATGAGAATTCACGTCAGTATCCTGGGCCCTGAGGGAAATTATGACGTAATCAAACGAAAAGGCGTGGGGAGTCCGAAATGATATTGCTTTTCAACATGGGTGTGCCAATGATCGTGCCAGCAATGTTCTTCATGATTCTGGCGTTGATTCCCATCGTATGTATCGAAGCATTTTTTATTTCAAAACGTCTAGCTATCAGCTTTCGGAGAACGGTCGGCTCGGTTATCTTTGGGAATATAGTCTCAACCATTATCGGAATTCCAGTAACATGGTTCTTGCTTTTCGTTGTTCAGATCATCACGGGTGGTACAAGCTTCCGCATTCAGGGTTTTTGGGGTCACCTGTTCTCAGTAACCGTCCAGGCCCCATGGTTACCTCCGTTTCCAGAAGAAAAGTTTTGGGCGTTTCACGCGGCGGCGCTGTTTTTGCTCATTCCTTTTTTCTTTGCAACTTGGCTTGTTGAGTACGTTATGATGAGGAACAAACTAGCAATTGAGATAGTTAACAGTCGTAACGAAGCGATCGAAATCAAGCAAGCAGAACAATAAGTTTTCACGCCGTTAGAGGGGCCAATCTCATATCGTACGGACTCATCGCACTTCTTCTTATTGTGAGTTTGGTCTATTCGACGGCTTTACGTTTGTAGCGACAGCGGCCTCAATCAATTGAACCCAAAACAAACCCCTTCCAAAGGCCCCGTAAATGGTGTTAAACTTTGTTGGGAGTTGTTCTCGTCCAATCCTATTGCCGCGCGTAGTCTCAATCCCAATTACCACGAATTTCATTTCCCTCGTCCTAATGGATCTTCATTTTCACCAAAAAGAAAGTTATAGAAAGGTCGGATTTTTCTGCTCGCTGACGACAGTAGTTGTTGCCGCAGCAGTCCTGATCGGGTGGGCGGCGGATATCGGTGTGCTCAAATCCGTGCTTCCGAACTACCCGGAGATGAAGATCGTGACCGCGACCGGATTTATTTTATTGGGAGTGGCCCTGAGTATTGTATCCCTGACCGGAGCGAAGGGATGGAGCAAGATATTGACCGGTTTCGTCGGTGCGATAATAGCATCCGCCGCCTGTGCAATGATCGCATTATTGTTCGTCCATTCTTCGAATGGACCAAACGCCTCGCTCCTCCCCGGCCTTGCTTCCGCGCCCGGTGAAGCAGGAGGTCAGATCTCACGTTATACAGCCGTAAACTTTTTGCTGCTGGGTCTCTCATTTCTGCTTTTGAATGGACGGTTTGCTTACAGACAGCTAAGCGGTGCGGCGGCAGTGCTTGCAGCTATCACGACTTACGCTGTTATTCTCAGCCACCTCTACCATGCCAATCAGTTTTACGGGTTTCCGGCCGCAAATGGAATGGGTTTGCACACCGCCGCGCTTTTTCTTCTTGTTTCGGCCGGCCTCGTGTGGCAGAACCGGGACTTTTTAATAGTCCGGCTTTTGGCAAGCAACAGCGTGGGAGGGACCGCTGCCAGACGGCTGACGCCTATCGTTGTCCTGATACCTACCGCCATCGGCTGGCTTCGCGTTGTCGGACAGGACCGCGGGCTGTATGACACGGGATTTGGAACTACGGTGTCGATGTTTGTCATCGTGATACTGATGCTGTCGATCGTCCTTTTTTACAGCAGCACGGTGCATCGGTCCGACGAAAAACGCCGGCGTGCCGAGGCCGACCTGGCGGACAAGGAGATGCGTTATCGCGAGTTGTTCGATTACAGCCAGGGGCTGATCTGCATTCACGATCTCGACGGAGTTCTCACAACGGTCAATCGTGCCGCCCTGGATATGCTTGGCTATGGCGAAGATGAAATGATCGGGAAGAACCTGCGCGAACTCGTCTCCGCCGACCATAAACTTTCTTTTGATGCATATTTAAGGCAAGTCACGCATGGAGGCCTGGCGAGCGGGCTGCTCGAACTGCGGTCCAAGAGCGGCAAAAGCATCGTTCTTAGATACAACAATGTTCTTGCCTCGGAAGACGGCGTTGAACCGTATATTCTCGGTCATGCACAGAATGTGACCGAGCTTCTCGAGGCCCAGCGGCAGCTTAAGAATCTATCGCTGACCGACGAACTGACGGGCCTTTACAACCGCCGCGGCTTTCTTACCCTGGCCGAGCAGCAAATAAAGCTTGAGATGCATAACGGGACAGCGAGAGGTTTGACGCTGCTGTTTGCCGATATGGACGGCCTTAAGTCGATCAACGACACCTACGGCCACGAGGCCGGTTCCGAGGCACTTGTCACGCTTGGACGGCTAATAAAATCTGCCGTGCGCGACGCCGACATTGTGGCCCGATGGGGCGGCGATGAATTCGTGATATTAACGGTCGGCGCCCAGGGTGAGAGCAGTGGCATCATGGTTGACCGCATTCGCGACCGCATCGATGAGTACAACGAAGCGAATCGTGAAAATTACATCATTGCCTGCAGCATCGGGGTTGCTCCGATCGAGCACAACCGCAGTTTCGACGACACTATTGCCGAGGCCGACAGGGCAATGTACGCAGAGAAAAAACGCCGCAAAGCTGCCCGCGGCCAGATCAACTCACTCGCCCAGCCATCGCAGGCCCCAGACGCCGGATCCGTGGGCAGGGCGTGATCCAGCTTGTTATAACCCAGCTCAAATAGCCGTGAACGCTGCATTCGATTATTATGAATAATAGAAGCGGCAGTCCGTTTAAAAAAGACTGTCAGACAGCATTGGAGGTGGGAAATGGCAGATCGGACGGAATTGGCAAATAGTTTTGCGGAGCTTCACATTAAGGGCGATCCCGTAATTATTTTCAATGTTTGGGATGCGGGCACGGCGAAAGCAGCGGCTGAGATCGGGGTGAAAGCGATAGCAACCGGAAGCTATGCGGTTGCTCTGGCAAACGGTTTTGAGGACGGCGAGAAAATACCGCTCGAACTGGTCCTTGAAAACCTTGAACGCATCGCCAGTGCTGTCGATCTGCCCGTATCCCTCGACTTTGAAGGCGGATATGCCCGCGAACAGGACAGGCTCGCCGAAAATATTAAGAAGGTGATCGAAGCAGGAGCGATCGGCATAAATTTTGAAGACCGGATCGTCAGCGGTGAAGGGATCTATTGCACCGAGGAACAGGCCGCCCGTATCCGTGCCATCCGCCGCGCGGCCGATGAGCTTTCGGTCCCGCTGTTTATCAATGCCCGGACAGATATTTTCCTGTCCCGTGATACTTCCACCCACACAGAAGAGCATTTGCGTGAAGCCATCGAGCGCTCCCTTGCCTATTCAGAGGCCGGTGCAAGCGGCTTTTTCGCGCCTGCTTTGATCAACCCCGATTTCATCGAGAAACTCTGTGCGGAATCGCCGCTGCCGGTAAACATCCTCGTCTGGCCGGGTGTGCCGACTTCAAAGCAACTCGCCGGCCTGGGCGTCGCGAGAATTAGCTACGGCGGCGGTTCCTATAGGGTAGCGATGGAAGCCTTAAAGGAAGCGGGGACGAAAGCTCTAGGCTGGAAAGCCTCGGGTGCGTAGAAAATTCGGGAACAAATTTTTGATGTAGATCGTGAACGCGTTAAAATTGGCCAACGAGGTGAAATATGAAACTTCAATTGCGTATCCCAACATTGATGTTCTCCCTTATAGTCACGTGCGCGGCCGGCCTGGCTCAGACACCTGCAAACAATACTGTTACCGGTACCGTTCTCGACGAGAAGGGACAGAAAGCCCCGCGAATCCTGGTTTGTGCGTACGGGCTACTCAATGTTGGCTCAACCTGCGGAGTTTCCGGACAGGACGGTAGTTTCGCGATCAGACTACGGAGTACTGGATCGTATCTTCTCGCTGCAGAGAAACGGGCTCCGGACTACGTCTCGCCTTTTCGGCCTTTTTTCCGACATCCTTCATTCGCGCTACCAGAGGTCAATGTTGGCGGAAAGGAAGCCGTCTCGGATGTCATTGTCCGACTTCTGCCAAAGAACGGATTTCTGGCCGGCAAGGTTGTGGATGGTTCGACAGGATTACCGGTCGATAATGCACGCTTTCAACTATGTCATTTCGCCAATCTGCGCGTCTGTCACTCGACAGATGCAAAAAGTGCGGACGGGACTTTTCGGATAGCTGCTCCACATGTCTCCTTTATCGCCGAGGTCGACGCGAAGGGTTATGAATTATGGTCGAGCAGCGACGGCGGCGGCCCGATGACGGCATCGTCGGGAGAGGGCATTGAGCGAAACATTGTTCTCAAACGAAAGCCCGCATTCGCGGATCGTGCAATGCACGAGTCAGAAAAACGCGAAGGCATCCATCTGGCTGCTCCTTTCCAGACGGGCCCCGAGGACGGAACAAAGTTCGACATATTCCCGAGGAGCACAAGATTAGAATGGAATGCCGTTCCGGAGGCGTTGAGCTACTTTGTCGAGGTCGATATGTGTTCTGGTCAACAGCCGGTTAGTAAGGGCTGCGTCAATCCTCAAACATGGAGGGTTAGTTCGATCCCGGCGAATACCGATACGGCCGTTTATTCGTTCGAATACAATTTTGTCGGAGCACAGCCGGGGCGTTGGAGAGTTACCGCGATCGATGCAAATGGAATTGATGGTTTCAAGAGTCCCTGGCGTACCATTTTTTACACGAGATAATTTAACTTCCGTTTTTTCGAGCTTGCGATTGGACTGCTGTTATCGCGACGGCGTCCACTATATCTTCCGCCTTGCAGCCTCGGGAGAGGTCGTTGCAGGGGCGGTCGAGGCCCTGGAGGATCGGGCCGATGGCGGTGCCGCCGGTCAGGCGTTCGGTCAATTTGTAGGCGATGTTTCCCGAATTAAGGTCGGGGAAGATAAGGACGTTTGCACGGCCGGCGACGGGAGAGCCGGGAGCCTTTGATCCCGCGACTGCGGGAACCAACGCCGCGTCTGCCTGGAGTTCACCGTCAATGATGAGTTCGGGCATTCGGGCCCGGACGGTCTTGACCGCTTCGACGACCTTGTCGATAAGTTTGTGCTTTGCCGATCCTTTTGTCGAAAACGAAAGTATCGCAACCCGCGGCTCTGTTTGCAGAAGCGCCCGGCCCGATTCGGCCGAAGCTATGGCGATCTCGGCAAGTTCGCCCGCGTCCGGGTCGATAACGACCCCGCAGTCGGCGTAGATCATCGCTCCTTTTTCGCCGAACTTTTTGTCGGGAACGGTCATTAGAAAAAATGACGAGACGGTTTTTAAGCCGGGGCGGACACCAATGCATCTTAACGCGGCGGCAACGGTGTGAGCGGTCGTGTTCGTAGCCCCGGCGACCGAACCGTCCGCTTTGTCTTGACGCACCAGTAGGTTGCCGTAGTAAAGCGGGTCCTTGACCGCGGCTTCGGCCTCTTCAAGCCTCATTCCTTTGGCACGCCGAAGTTCGTAATAAAGTGTTGCGACCCTCCCGAAATCGGCCTCGGCACGATGGTCGATGATGGAAACTCCGTTCAGGTTAGCTCCGGCGCCGGCGGCCGCCTCGCGTATACGTTCTTCATTACCGATGACCGTTATGCGCGCGATCTTGTCACGCGAACATATCTCAGCGGCGGCGAGCGTGCGAGCGTCTTCGCCTTCCGGCAGAATTATGTGCTGGAGGTCAGCGGCGGCACGGGCGCGTATTTTTCGGAGGATCATACCTAAGATTAATAGTTCGAACGATAAGTCTGCCTTCCGACATAAGGAACAATCTGAAGCTTGAACTCTGAACCGAATTTACCATACAACTTTCGCGATCAAAACTTGCACAAAGCGGGCGTTGTTCTTAGACTTGAGTTATACAACGGTCACAGGAAACAGAGAATGGCAGAGATCATCAAAATAAAAGAGAAACCCGTTCGCGGGGTCAGGCGCCACGCAAAAGGGCGGATGCGGAATTTTCTTATGTTCCTGCCGAACATGGTCACACTCTTGGGCCGACTGCTCAAGGATGCACGCGTGCCCACCGCCGAAAAGGCCCTTTTCCTTGCCGCGATCGTTTACGTTATTTCCCCTATCGATATTATCCCCGATTTTTTTCCGTTTATCGGCCAGGTTGATGATATTTACGTTGTAGCATTGACGCTGCTGCGGCTTGTGAACCGCTCGGACGCGTCCGTGGTGCGGCAGCATTGGTCCGGCGGCGGCGACATTGTCGCTCTTGCCGATTCGGTCGCAAGCATCGCTCCAATGCTGCTCCCGAAACGCGTCTCGCGTGTGCTTTCGTCCAAGGTCGAACTCGGTTCTGCGGCCGGCGTGCTGAAAAACATCAAGAATACTCGCGAACCGCTGGTGGTTGAGATACCGGCGCCGGAAAAGATCAAGGTAGATTCAAGTTCGAAGATGACGAATTGACGATCAGCCGGACTGCAGGAGCCCTCGTCCGCAACTCCTCGAAGTTCTCGCGTTTCACGCTCATGCAAGCGGGACGCTGGCGATTCCGGCGATGGTTTTTGGATTTCGCGTCCGTTTGCAACTTTATCTAGCCAAGTTCGTAATTTATCGATATTGACTAGCCTTTAGCCTGCGCCGCAGCTTTTTTCATCGTTTGCTCGACCGGCGATGCGAGAGTGAAGCACTGATTTTATGTTCGAACGCTACACCGAAAGGTCCCGCCGTGTTATTTTTTTCGCCCGTTACGAGGCGTTGCAGTACGGGTCGCCCGTCATTGCGCCCGAGCACATTCTGCTTGGTCTGATGCGGGAGGACAAGACGCTTGCGGCACGTTACTTTCCAGGCCGCCGGGGTGTGACCGTCGATTCCGTTCGTAAAGAAGTCGAGGAACGCATAGTGCTGCGTGACCGCATTCCGCAATCGGCCGAGCTTCATCTGTCACCGGAAACCAAACGGATCCTTTTTTACGCCAGCGAGGAAAGCCGCCATCTTAAAAGCCGCCACATCGGCCCCGAACATCTGCTGCTGGGAATGGCCCGCGAGGAACGTTCGATAGCGGCCGAGATACTGTTTCAGTTCGGCATGAGGGCACAGGATATTCGCGATGAGATCGGCCGGCCTCAAGGACTGCCGGTTACGCAGCCCGCGGCGGGAGAAGGGCCAAAATTGCCCAATCTGCAGGAATTTACACGTGATCTGACCGAGGATGCGGCCCAGGGCAAACTTGATCCGCTCATCGGACGCGAGCCCGAAATTGAACGCTTGATCGAGATCCTTTGCCGCCGGACGAAAAATAATCCGGTGCTGATCGGCGAATCGGGTGTTGGCAAAACAGCGATTATTGAAGGTCTTGCCCAGAAGATTGTCGATCACGCCGTGCCCAGTTTTCTTGAGAACAAACGTATTCTCAGCCTCGATCTTTCGCTTGTCGTTGCGGGTACCAAGTACCGCGGCCAGTTCGAAGAACGGCTGAAAAAGATAATGGCCGAGCTGCGTGAGAGCGAAGAGAACATCGTCTTTATTGATGAGCTGCACACGCTGGTCGGGGCCGGTTCCGCCGAAGGCACGCTTGATGCGGCGAATATTCTGAAACCGGCTCTTTCACGCGGAGAGATCCAGGTGATCGGCGCGACCACGCCCGGCGAATACCGCAAGACAATCGAAAGGGACCGTGCCCTTGAACGCCGTTTTCAAGCGGTCAAGGTCCAGCCGCCGGATGAGGCCGAAGCATTAGTGATCATTCGCGGGATCGTGGATCGTTACGAGGCCTTTCACCAGATCCGTTACTCAAAAGACGCGCTCGAAGCGGCCGTTTTCCAGTCAAGCCGCTATATTCCCGACCGTTTTTTGCCGGACAAGGCGATCGACGTGCTTGACGAGGCCGGTGCACGGGCCAAATTGCGGCATCAGCACGAAAATACCGGAGAGCCTTCGTGGAAGGAAACGGTTGCGAACTGGAAGCGGGCCGCGGCAAACGAAGACCAGATCATTTCCTACGAGCTAAAAACGCTCGAAGATTCGTTCTTTGCGGTCGAGGTCACAAAAGATGACGTCGATGAAGTGATCGCGCGATGGACCGGTGTACCTGTGTCGTCGATCAAGCAGGAAGAAGCGGCGAAGCTGATCAACATAGAGGTCGAGCTGCACAAACGCATTGTTTCGCAGCGGCCGGCCATTTCAGCACTTGCCCGGGCGATCCGCCGTTCGCGAGCCGGCTTGAAAAATCCCGGCCGCCCGGTTGGCTCATTTTTGTTTCTGGGCCCGACGGGCGTCGGAAAGACCGAGGTTGCACGCACGCTGGCCGAATACCTTTTTGGCTCGGAACGCACACTTATCCGCTTTGACATGAGCGAGTTTATGGAGAAACATGCCGTTGCCAAATTTATCGGTTCGCCTCCGGGATACGTCGGTTTTGAAGAAGGCGGGCAGCTGACCGAAAAGATCAGAAGATCCCCGTATTCGGTCGTGCTTTTTGACGAGGTCGAAAAAGCTCACCCCGATCTGTTCAACGTACTGCTTCAGGTATTCGAGGACGGTGTGCTGACCGACGCACAGGGAAACACGGTCGATTGCCGCAACGCGATATTCATCATGACCTCGAACATCGGTGCAAAATTCATCCAGAAACGCACGTCGATGGGTTTTCAGGGCAATGCCGAAGCCTCGCGTGAAAAGATGGAGGAACAGGTGCTTTCGCAGGTCAAGCAGACCTTTGCTCCGGAATTTATCAACCGCCTGGACGAAATAATTATCTTTGACGAACTTATCGAGGAAGATCTTTCCAAGATCATCGACCTCCAGATCGTGAAATTGAACGAAATACTCGCAAACCGCACGCTTTCGGTCACCCTTGCCGAAGACGCCCGCAAATGGCTGATCGACAAGACCCTGGCCGAACGCAGCTACGGCGCCCGACCCCTGAAACGTGCCTTACAAAAGCATGTAGAAGACGAACTGTCAGAGGCGTTGATACAAGGCGACGTTCAAGAGGCCAGCAGCGTCGAGATCTTTGTCGATGGCGAAAAGCTGAGTTTTAGGACATTTGTGACCGACGAACTGGAAAAGGCGTTTTCGCAGAAGTGAACCCCTGCAAAAGCATCACAATTTATCAAATTTATCTGTGATCTATTAACTGTCGTGTTTCAATTGTTTAAAAAGAATGCTTTTTATTCAGTTGATAGTTTGACAGTCAATAGTTGATAGATCTGCCATGGCGATGATGCCTATGAAAATGGACCGCCGCGGACTATCCCGTGGACGGTAAACTGCGTTTCCCGCCGCTTCTGCTTTTCTTTTTTTCTTTTTTTACCTGTATAATTCGGAAGTTTGTGAAGCAGGCTTGGGAAGGCAACCTCGTATTCATTCGTCGAATCATAGGTTGAGTAATTTCCGACATAGAATACCGTCTGATTCGAAGGCCGCATCGGCCGGTTTAATTATAAGATTTCGCGGTACTTACAGAGTTCAGGGAGTCATCGGAACTCGAAATTGCAATTATCATAGCCGCAACATAAGGGAAAATCGTTTTTATGTTCAAATTCAGCGCATTCGGGCTTGTTCTCGTGGGATTCGCCTTTCTGACGGCCCCGGTACAGGCAAGAGTTTTTACCAATGCGAATGAAATCTCCTCCGCCGTTCAACAGCAGATCGTAGAAAACGTTGATATTCAGGGAAACCGCCGCCTTCGTGACGACGATCTTTTGTACTACATCAAGACGCGTTCCGGTGACGTTTACGACCCGGCGGCCCTTGAGCGGGACCTAAAGGAACTTCTTTCTCTGAATTTCTTTGATAAAACGGCGACGCGTGTCATTACGACGCCCGGTGTGCGCGGCGGCGTCAATGTGATCTTCGAAGTGCGTGAGTGGCCGATCATCCGCGACCTTCAATTTACCGGAGCCAAGGCGATAACCGAATCGGACATTCTAAAGGCGTTCCGCGAACAGCGTGCCGGAATCTCAAAAGAAGCTATCTACGATCCGGTCAAAGCCCGGGCGGCAAACCGCATCTTACGCGAGTTGTTGGCGGCCAAGGGTTATCCGAACGCAAAGATAAACATTAAGGAAGAGGAGGTTTCGGCCACCTCGATCGCTCTTACGTTTGAAGTAGAGCAGGGAAACCGGTCGCGCATCGTCGAGATCGATTTTGACGGCAATGAGAAATTCAGCGACCGTGAACTTCGCGCTTCGATGCAGTACGTAAAGGAAACCGGCCTGATATCCCGTTTTAAGGGCCAGGACATCCTGCATTTGGAAAAGCTTCGCGCCGATCTGCAGCGAAATGTCCGCTCGTATATGTTTTCGAAGGGATATTTCCAGGCCCGCATCGGCGAACCGGAAGTGGTCGGACTCGGCCTTAAACGCACGGATTTTATTCCCCTGATCGATCTTCCGCTGCCGCTGATATCGTCCAAGGACGACACGCTAAAGATCGTCGTGCCTGTTACGGAAGGGCGCGTTTTTCGGGTTGGAGAATTAAAGGTCGAAGGAAATTCTATCTTTTCCGAACAGCAGATCCTTGCCATTGTCGGATTGAAGAAGGGTGAGATTGCCGACGGAAAACGGCTTCAGGACGCGGTTTACGAAGATCTGAAAACGTATTACGGCACCCAGGGATTCGTAAACTATGTGGCGGAGTTCGAACCGGACTTCAAGGATAACCCGACAAACCCGAACGAAGGTATCGTCGATATTAATATCAACATCGTTGAGGGAAAGCAGTTCACGCTTCGCCGCTTGGAATTTGCAGGCAACACGTTTACACGCGACCGCGTGATGCGGCGTGAGTTTTTGCTGAATGAGGGCGATATCTACAATTCCCGCTATCTTGAGATCTCGGTTGCCCGGCTTAACCAGACCCAGTATTTTGATCCGATCGACAAGGAACAGGATGTCGAGATCCGAACGGATGAGGAACAGGGCGACGTTGACCTGCTCGTTAAGATCAAGGAGAAAGGCCGTCAGCAGATCTCGTTCAACGGCGGCGTTTCGGGGATCGGCGGTTCGTTCTTCGGGCTCGAGTATTCGACGAACAACCTTGCCGGCCGAGGCGAGATACTGTCGTTTGCTCTCGGTGCGGGAAACCGCCAGCAGAGCCTTCAGTTTACATATCAGGAACCGTATTTCCGCGACAGGCCGATCTCGGTCGGATTCTCGCTTTTTGCGTCGCGCTATAAGTTCTTTGGCGAGGGAACCTTTTTGACGCAGAACACCGATATCCTGAACGATCTGTTCAACCCGCTCGGGCAGATAACCACGGACGAAAGCAACCTGTTTACTCAGACCACATACGGCGGGACGCTTTTTGCTACCGCGCCGCTTTCGGAACTGGCGTTTAAGAAGCGGACGTTCACACAGTTTTCGCGCATCGGGCTGACCTATCAATTTTCGGCGACGACCATATCGGACCCGCCAATAAACCAATCGACCGATCCGTCACAGCGTATTCCGATCATTTATGCCCAGCCGAACATTATTACGAGCCGCGTGACCGGATCGTTTGTTTACGATACCCGCCAGCCGGCGGCGAACGGCATCGATACGCTCAGCGGCACCCAATTCTCGGCCTCGGTCGCCCTCGCCGGACTGGGCGGTGACGTCCGTACATACCAGCCGAACGTAAACTTTTCTAAGTTCATTCCGGTCCGTCGCCGTAGGTCAAAGAATCCCGAAGTTTTCGCCTTCCGAATCCAGGCCGGCACGATAGGGGCGTTCGCCTTGACGGACACGGTCCGTAACGCGAATTCGATCTCGTTCATCGGCGGCGTTCCGGCGTATGAAAGGTATTTTCTCGGAAGCGAAAATGACATTCGCGGATACAACTCGCGAAGCATCGGCCCGATCGCTCCTTTCGATACCTACGTTACGAGCAGAAACGTCTCGGTAACGGCAAATTCGTTCGGGACGCCTGTGCCGGAGGAAGGGTTTGAGAATCCGCAGATCCCGATCGAGCTCGCTTCTATCGGCCTTCTCACCGGACCCGACGGAGCAAATCCGGCTCTTTTCTCACGGAATTACCGCTTCATCGGCGGTGACACGCAGATTCTCGGCAATTTTGAATATCGCATTCCTATTTTTGGACCGGCGACCATGGCGGTTTTTGCCGACGTGGGCAGCGTATTCAACCTTAGAAAAACGGGTATCCAGAGGATCAATACAGAATTTCTACCGGACGAACAATTGCTCGGCCCGGGGCGATTGACGGCGCTTTCTTTGATCAATGCTCCCGTGCTCGAGAGCAGTTTTGGCAGCATTCTTTATTATCGCGGCCGCGTGCTGACAAAAACGGACTTTATAAACGAGTTCTGCCGCGGCAACCGCTTTGGCTGCCCAACGTCGCTTTCGCCCGAAGTGCAGCAGCTTTACCTGCGGGGCGAGGTCCAGCAGAACTCGCTGTTGCGGGTCGATGACAGTGCGTTCGGCAAGCTCGGAGATTTTAAAGCAAGTGTGGGCCTTGAGCTGCGCGTACAGGTTCCGGTTGTGAACGTGCCGTTTCGCTTGATCTATTACTATAATCCGAATGCCCGGCTTGGCTTTACTCAGGAACTGCCCGGCATATTTTTACCCGGCAAACGTAACGGCTTCAGGTTTACCGTCGGCAGAACTTTTTAGGCCGAAATCGGTTTGCGGGCCATATTTACACTCAACCCGGAAAAGCTGCTCACATCCTCGAAAAATTGACAAAATGAGGCCGATAACATAATATTCGTGTCTTTCGCAATTACTTTATTATCGGCAGGCAACAAATTTAGTGAAATTGGTTTCAAATAGGGTAGTCCGCATTCTATCGCAATCATTGTTTCAGAAGATTAAGGAGTTTATAGAAATGAAAAGATTTAGTTTTATCGCCGTTTGCGTTACCCTTTCGATGGCGTTCGCGGTTTCTGCCTTTGGGCAGGCGGCCACACCGGCTGGAAAGATCGGCCTGGTCAACGTCAATGCGTTCGCCGATGACAAAGCCGGCATAACGAAGTTCAGAACGGCGTTGTCCAGTCTCGACGCGGAATTCAAGACGGTTAACGACCAGCTGAATACCAAGCGCACAAGATATCAGACGCTTGCCGGCGAGATCCAGAAGCTGCAACAGCCTGCACCTGCCGGCGTTCCCGCGGCGAGCAACACGGCTACTCTCTCATCAAAGGTCGAAGAAGCTCAGAACCTTGAGGTCGAGATCAAGCGTCTGCAGGAGGACGGCAAAACAAAATATGAACGCCGTTATTCTCAGGTCGTCGGTCCGGTTTTTAACGACATTATCAAGGGACTGAATGAATTTGCCAAGCAGAAGGGCTATGCAATGATCCTTGACGGCGCCAAGCTTGAAGAAGCTGGAATTCTGATGGGTTTTGACGACAAATACGACGTTACCAAGGAGTTCATTACCTTCTACAACACGCGTCCGGCGGGAACGGCGACAACCACAACGCCCAAGTAATTGGTTCGCGGTTACGTATTTTTGGTCAGTGGCCGGTTTGAAGTTTTCTTCGGCCGGCTTCTGGCTTTTATTTTATGGCCTATACAGAGATTGTTTACGATTCGGTTGCTATCCAGCAAATTTTGCCGCATCGGTATCCGTTCCTGATGGTCGACCGGATCGTCGAACTCGAACCGCGTGTACGTATCGTCGGCATAAAGCAGGTCACAGCCAACGAATATTTTTTCACGGGCCATTTTCCGGGTGCTCCGGTCATGCCGGGCGTACTTCAGATAGAAGCGCTTGCACAGGTCGGGGCGATCCTTGCCCTTCGCGAGTTTTATGACCGCGAAGCCAAAATACCCTTCTTCAGCGGCATCGAAAATGCCCGTTTTCGTCGTCCGGTCGTTCCGGGCGACACTCTGGTCCTTGAAGTGACCGCCCTTCGCATCGGAAGCAAAGTGCAGAAGATGAAGGGTGTTGCAATGGTCAATGGCAATATCACCGCCGAGGCGGAGATCATGAGCGTGATCGCCGACCGGCCGTCAAACCTTTGATCCCTTCCTTTTTTATGACCGCCTTCATCCACGAAACCGCGATCGTTTCCAAGACGGCAAGTCTCGGCAATAATTGCCACATCGGCCCATTTTGCATCTTGGGCGATCAGGTGACTTTGGGCAACGACGTGACGCTGGAATCGCACGTCGTCGTCGATGGACGGACCAGCATCGGCGATGGCACGCACGTCTTTCCATTCGTTTCGATCGGCCTTGCACCGCAGGACCTAAAGTACGGCGGTGAAGAAACCGCGACCGAGATAGGCGAAAGAAATCAGATCCGGGAATTTGTGACCATTCACCGCGGAACAGCAGGCGGCGGTGGTGTTACCAGGATTGGGGACGACAACCTCTTGATGGCACAGGCCCACGTGGCCCACGACTGCCGGATCGGGAACAAGGTGATAATGGCCAACGCCGCGACGCTCGCGGGCCATGTTGAGATCGCCGACCGGGCGAATGTAGGTGCTTACTCGGGTGTGCACCAATTTTGCCGGGTTGGGTACGAGGCGTTTGTCGGCGGCTACTCCGTGGTTGTTAAGGATGCTCCGCCGTTTGCGATAATTCAGGGCAATCACGCAAAATGCTACGGGCTGAACCGCGTCGGAATGAAACGCCGCGGTTATGCGGCCGAAACGATCAAGAAGCTCGGCCACGCCTTTCACCTCCTGCTTTCAGCCAAATTGAATACAACACAGGCCGTTGAAAAGATCCGCGAGGAGATATCGGATTGTCGCGAAGTGGATCTGTTGGTAGAGTTCATCCAAACCTCAAAGCGGGGGATCGTCAAATGACGACCTCGTCCGACAAACTGAAGTTTGTCGGACAATGGTTGTGGTAAAATTTTCTACTACGAAAATGGACACGAACGTCGACCCGCAAATTTTAGATACTTTCGGCAAGCGCATCCAACGCTGCTACGGCTGCTTCATCGCATATCATTTGAAGGATATGTATCTCGGGGAAGACGTAACCTTTTTCTGCGATCACTGCAAAGACGAAACGATGTTCCACTTTGACGATTTTTCGCGTCTAATGGACATCACGAAGCTGAAAGAAGTTGTCGATGCCGAGCATCATTAACGCGAGTGAAAGTTACCCTCCACATAGATAGCCAGCAAGAAACAAGGACTGTTGAACTTGAAAACGAGTTGAGCATAGGCCGGACTCCACCGGCGGATCTTGTATTGGATGACGAAGGGCTGTCGCGCGTAAACACTACTGTCTTTATCGATGGCGACGAGATACTTGTAGCGGATGAGAACTCGACCAATGGAACATTTCTAAACGGCCAGAAGATCTCAGGCCCGCCCAGAATTTTGCGAAACGGCGACCGGTTGAAGCTAGGGAGCCACACCAATATACGGATCGAGATGGATGACGGCCGAGTATCCGATCCGATAAACCGTGAACCTGATCCGGTTACGTTTTCCGGTCCGCAAGCACCGGCAAACACCCCGAATGTTCCGCCAATGCCGCCCGGGTTCGTTCCTCCGCCGGCATCCGCCGAAAAACCGCCCTATCTACTGGTCGCCGCGGCCTTGATGACGTTCCTGATCCTCGTGTTTGGCGGCCTCGCCTTTATGGTTGCGTCAAACGGAGGCGGCCAAGGCACAGGAGCCTCGAAAACGCCGCCGCAAAACAGATTGCGCATTCCCAGGCGCGTTATTGACCCGCTTGGGGGCGAGGATGAAGACGATCTTGACGACCTGATCGCCTCGTGGGAAACGGCCGAGCAGGAGATCGATGTTTCGACGGTCGCCGACGTTACGGTAATGTCCACGGACACGGAGGATGCGGAGCTGGCCGTGGCGGCATCAAAACTTGCGGAAAGCAAGCGAAGGGCCCTCGAGGACCGGCCAGGTGAGAAAGGCATCAGGCCCGCCGGCCTTTCCGTCCCGAAGGAGTTATTTGGTGACGGTGTCATTAAACAAAAAGCAAAACTGCGGGAAATGAAAGCTAAGGGTTACGAGCAGCCAATGGACTTTGCCGACCTTGCGGCCAAGCGACTGAGTCGCGGTCTGATAGAAATGCCGATGGCGACCGACAGCTACTACCTCGATGTCGGCGGCTCGGCCGAGGACACACCTTTCACGTCCTTTCGGTTCAGCTCGCCGCAGGACGAGGTTTTCCCGATCGTGGCGGGGAGTACAAAGTTCGATCCGCTAAAGCGGCTGTCCGACAATTTTGCGGGCCAGCGATACAACCTCGATAATCCGGCGGACAGAAAAGAAATGCGGCGGCGCCTTTTGCGAATGTTCCAGCCGCGGGCAAAACCGATCCTTCAGAAACTTTCCCTTGCCTATTATCAGCGTTTCCAAAGGCCGCTCCGGGTTACGTCTTTGACCCGCTCAATGGACTACCAGATATTGCTGAATAAGGGCAACGCGAATTCGTTTAAGGTTCGCGGCGAAGGTTCGCTGCCGCCGCACACCTCCGGGTGCGCTTTCGACCTCGCCCGAAAGCATATGCCTGCCGAGGAGCAGAATTTTGTGATGAAAGAGTTGGCCAAAATGGAACGGGCCGGGGAGCTGGACGCCTTAATTGAATACGGAGTAAACGCATGTTTCCACGTATTTATCTACGATGACGGCGTGGCCCCGAAGATGTAAACTTTTTCGACGACCCGACGCAAATCCCACTATCTTCCATTGAACCGCGCTCAATTAACTCCTAAACTTTTCGTGTGGTCGAAAAGAAATCGAGCAAACATACTTTCACAGGTATCGCCGCGCGGCTTGGCCGCTTGCCGGCGGAAAAACGGCGGGCGGCTTTGGAGGTGAGCGCCGCGTTGGCGGGCGTTAGTCTGCGTGCGAGCCGGACCTTTGTCGAGGCTGTGCCGAAGGCGGCGAAGATACTATCCGCCGATGATATTCGGAGTTGGGGCGAATTGGGACGGCGACTGTCTATGGGAAGTGCCGTACTCGGCACGCAGTATTTTGAACGCGGCGTCGAAGGCCTCGCGAAGGTCCCGAAGGCGGCAAGGTCGAACGTGTTCAAGATCAGCACGCGACAGTTGGTCCTTTCCAGTTCTATCGCGGTGGAGACTTTCGACCTCATCCCCGTCCTAGCTAAAGAAATCGGCGACGACGAGCTTCTTTCGGAGACGCTTTCGCTTGCGGCCGAGGTAGCGAATCGCTCCGCAAAGCACAGCTCCGATTTTCTTCAGAACGCGGCAGCCGTTGCTCGGGTATTAAAGACCTTCGGTTCCGGCACCAAAGCCGTAAGCCAGGCCGCGTTTGGTCTCGGCTTTCTATTTGCGACCAGGACCGGCGGGATGACTGCCGATCTCTGGTCGGGGATGCCAAAAGCGATCAAAGGCCTTTCGGCGGCGTCAGCTATCCTCTTGCTGGAGAGTGCCGGACGGATCCTGGATCATGGAGCAAGCGTTACCCTTCATTTTGTTCAGTCGGGCAGCGAGGTTCTGCGGCGGGCGGCGGACGCGTTTGACGACTGGTTCAATGTGCTGACAAAGATCGCCGGCCAGGGAAACGCCGTACTTATTGCATTTATTCGCGCGACACCCAAGTTCTTCAAATTGTTGAGCGGCGTCACGTCAAATAAACGAACCGCCGACAACCTGCATGTTGGACTAATAAAACGCGTTCTGAGCCTAATGGCTGAGATCGCCGAACGGGATGCGGAAAGCGCTCTTGCAGCATTTCGGTCGAGCACGGCCGCTTTGAAAAAAGTTTCGCTCGAACAGTTTGAAGAATGGATCGAAACCGGCCTGCGCGAAAAATATGAAGATTCGGCAAAGGCCAGGCGAAGCTATTTTGCGCTTGAGACCCGCGAATCGAACACATTTCTTCACGAAACCCGCAACGGCCTGCCGCTCGAGAATATTCAGTCGATATTGCGGATATATGTCGAAGGGCTGACGGGAAATGAGGTCGAGGTTGCCCCTCTTTCAGCAATGCCGCAGGAATCGCGCATTGGTGACGGGCGGACGATCTATTTGCCATCGACAGTAACCGAATTCGAGGATGACGAAATGAACTTTCGTCTCTACAAGGTGCTTGCCGCTCACGGTGCCGGACAGATCGAATTTGGTACGTTTGCCAGGGACACGCGGCAATTGAAAGCGGCCTATGCGGAGCTTCGCCAACAGTTCGACGCCACGGCCGACCAGCGCGACGCGTTTTCGCTGGCGGGTTATATCGAGGATGTTCAAAAGGGCGAAAAAGCCATACCCGGATATCAAGAAGAACCCGTCGATGCGAAACTCCCGAAAGGCTCGGATTATAGAACGGTGCTAAAAGTTTTCCCCGAACCGCGGCTTGCCAAAAAGATCTTTGGAACAATGGAAAACGCGCGGATCGACAATCGTTTGCGCCATGTATATCGCGGGCTGCGAAAGGACCTCGATCTGATGAAGTCGATCCTGAAGAAAACGCGGCCGTATATCTTCGATCTGCCGATGCATCAGGTGCCGTTCGAATTGTTGTTCCAGATAACTCTTTGCGGCGGTGCAACGGACGACGCGAGGCAGTTTTACGGTCAGATCGTGTCGGAGATCGAGTCTGTGATCGAGACGTTTTTTTCGCGACACGGTGACAGTGATGTCACCGCGTCTCAACACGGCTGTGAAAGCTTGCCAACCGTCGCCGACGCGCTTATGGCGACAAGCCGCGTTTACGATCTGTTCCAAAACATTTCCGCCGAACAATCGCAGGAGGCCGAGGCGGACCGCGAGGAAGAACACGAATACGATTTTCAGGACAGATCGGCGGCGGAACCCTTGGCCGCTGAATCCGCAAAGGCTGAGAGCAGACCAAAACAAACACAGGATATAAAGGACCTTTTCAACGCCTGGAACAGCCTTGACGAAGACGGCGAGCCCGACGCCCTGGCCGGTTCCGAGGCCTGGTCGCACAATGAAATGCCAGAGCAGGCGCTTGAGCCGGGCGATGAAGCGTTCTCGTATGACGAATGGGACCGCGAACTGAACG
>JBGTJP010000174.1:0-6954 GCA_041745075.1 Pyrinomonadaceae bacterium
AATGCCGTCGAAACACTCAACCCAAGAAATCTAGCCGGCAATGCGATCGCGTAAGGTGGAATGAATTGTATCGAATAGAGCGTTTCGGGTTGGGGTGTCTGATCGCTGTCGGCGAGTCCGAGAAACGGATCATTCTTTCTCGGTCCGCCTTCAATAAGCGAATTCACATATGCGGAATAGGCTGTCTCGTCATAATTCGAAACAAAATACGAACCGTTCCAGGCTCCGGCATGGGTCAGCATAAAAAAGATCTGTGGAAAAAGGGCGAGAAACAGGACCGCTGCCACCGGAACCAAAACCATCCGCCGTCCTGATAAGTCAAGATTCATATTTCATTCGATCGGAATGGAAGGCAAAAATCAGTGTCCGGCTTTCATAGTAATAGAAATGGCGGACCATTTGAAACAGGTCCGCCATTTATACGAAAATCGCGTTCGGTATTAGGTCGAATTCTACGAACCTTACGCTACGGTCACTTCTTTTGTCAGGTAAACGTCCTGGATCGAATTGAGCAATTCGATGCCTTCGGACATCGGCCGCTGAAACGCCTTTCGGCCGGAGATCAGGCCGGTTCCGCCTCCGCGTTTGTTCACAACGGCGGTGCGGACCGCATCCGCAAGATCGCCAGAGCCTTTCGATTCGCCGCCCGAATTTATCAACCCGCAGCGGCCCATGTAACAGTTCGCAACCTGGTAACGTACCAGGTCTATCGGACTGTCGCTGGTCAGTTCGTCGTAGATCTTTTTGTTGGTCTTGCCGTAGCTGCTCTCAATATTGAGCGACTTGTATCCGCCATTCCGTTCGGGCAGCTTTTGCTTGATAATATCCGCCTGGATCGTAACGCCAAGATGGTTTGCCTGTCCGGTAAGGTCGGCGGCGGCATGCATGTCCCCTTCGGCGGTCTTAAATTTTGAATTGCGAAGATAACACCAAAGAATTGTCGCCATCCCAAGTTCATGGGCATAGGCAAACGCCTCCGATACTTCGGTTATCTGCCGCGTCGATTCGTCCGACCCAAAATAGATCGTTGCTCCGACCGCGACGGCTCCCATATTGCGGGCCTGCTCGATCGTGCCGAACATCACCTGATCAAAGCGGTTCGGATATGTAAGCAGCTCATTATGATTGATCTTTACTATGAACGGAATTTTGTGGGCATACCTGCGGGCCACTGAGCCTAATACGCCGAAAGTGGACGCGACGGCGTTACAGCCGCCTTCGATCGCCAGTTTTACAATGTTCGCGGGATCGAAATATTGCGGATTCGGGGCAAAGCTGGCACCGGCCGAGTGTTCTATGCCCTGATCGACCGGCAGGATCGACAAATAGCCGGTTCCGGCAAGCCGCCCGTTGTCGTTCAATGTTTGCAGGCTGCGAAGCACCGCCGGGCTGCGGTCAGAGTCCATCCAAACGCGGTCGATAAAATCAGACCCGGGCAGATAAATGCTTTCTTTTGAGATGGTTGTGGAAACGTGGTTTAACAGTGGATCGGCCTCGGCCCCTAATAGTTCCTGTATCTTGCTATAGCCTTCAGACATAGTTCTTCTCCAAAAATGATCGTTCTATTCTATTGCTTGATTAAATGCGGGATTATACCACATCGCCCGCTGCGGTTGGAGTTCGAAAAAATGCTTGGATTTGGGCATCGATTTCGGTAGAATGTCCAGTTGAGAGAATTGGTGGATGGTTTTATGCTTTTCCGCCGCTTTACTCAATGCCGCCTCAGCGACCGGCAGTTGTGGATCGCACCCTGTTAGATAAATAAAAAATTGGAGTTACTTATGAAAACCCTCCCAGCCGGAAAGTCGTGTATTTCCATCGCCCTATTCCTTCTGATCGTTTGCGTACCGGCGTTTGCCCAGGACAAGGACTGGCGTCCATTAAATCCGCAGGACCTCACGGCCACGGCACCGACCGTTGAACCGGATGCCGACGCCGAGGTCATCTTCTGGGAAATAAAGGTGGACGACAGCACCGAGAATTTGGTGATGAGGCATTACGTCCGCGTAAAGGTTTTCACCGAGCGGGGGCGTGAAAAATACAGCAAAGTGGACATCCCATTCCGCAAAGGGATCCGCATCAAGGACATCAAGGCCCGGGTCATCAAGTCTGACGGATCGATCTCCGAATTGGCCAAAACCGACGTTTTTGACCGCGAGATCGCGAAGACCGACAAGATAAAGGTGCGGGCAAAGTCGTTTGCGGTGCCTAACATCGAGCCGGGCGTGATCGTCGAGTATAAGTATCAGGAAGTTTACGAGTACGGCTCGGCCGAGGACATGAGGATGACCTTTCAGCACGACGTGCCGGTACGAAGCAAGGCCTATTATTTCAAACCTGCGTTGAATGTGCGGTATCTAACGTTCAACATGGCCGACAACAAGTTCGTTAAGGACAAGAACGGCTTTTACAAAGCGTCGATGGAGAACGTGCCGGCAATTAAGGAAGAACCTTATATGCCGCCCGAGGACGAAATCCGTTCTTGGCTTCTGCTCTATTATACTCGTGACGCGAAGACCGGATCCGCCAATGATTTCTGGTCACGGGCCGGTGGTGCCATTGTTAGAACCTGGGATATCAAGGACACCCTGAAGCCGGGAAAAGACCTGAAGGCCGCCGCGGCGACCATCGCCGCCGGAGCAACCGAGCCGGATGACCAGATGGCGAAATTGTTTGCGTTCTGCAAAACGAACGTAAAAAACATCTCGTACGACACAACTTTGACGGAAGAACAAAAAGACGACATCAAGCCAAACAAATCGACCGCCGACACTTACAAAAAACTGCAGGGCACGACTACCGATATCAATGAGCTATTTGCCTCGCTTGCAACGGCCCTCGGATATGAAGCACGGCTTGCGTTCGGCGGCGACAGGAGCGAAAAGTTCTTCAATCCGAATCAGGCTCATGAATCGTTCATTCACTTCTCGTCGATCGCGGTCAAGATCAACGGGCGCTGGAAATATTACTCACCCGGCGACAAATTCGTTCCCTACGGGATGCTTCCGTGGAATGAGGAGTCGACGGCCGTCCTCCTGCTCGGTTATAAGGACTATATTACGACCGAAACCCCTTATTCGGCGCCGGAGCAAACGCTTGCAAAACGGACCGGAAAATTTTCGCTGTCCGAGGACGGCACCCTTAGCGGCACCGTCAGGGTCGAGTATAAGGGCCATTTGGCAAACCAGTTCAAGCTCGATAATTACAAAGAAGCTGCAAGCAAGCAGGAAGAAATGCTGAAAGAAGCTGTGCAGAAGAGCATTAGCACGGCAGAGATTTCGGCTATGTCGATCGAGAACGTTACCGACCCCGAAAAGCCATTTACTTACACCTACAAGGTCGTAGTTCCAAAGTATGCTCAAAAAACTGGAAAGAGGATCTTCCTTCAACCGGGCTTTTTTGAGTCTGGTTCCTCACCTGCGTTTTCGACCGCGACCAGAAAGTACCAGGTTTTCTTTCATCATCCATGGTCTGAGGAGGACGAGATCGAGATATCGTTGCCAAAAGGCTTTGAATTGGATAACGCCGACGCCCCAGGGTTGCTCGCCGATCCCAACAAGATCAGCCGCCTTGAGATCGACATGGGAATAGACAAGAACAACGGCGTACTTGTCTATAAGCGGAAATTTGCTTTTGGCAATAGCGGCTATACACTGTTCCCGGCGGCCAGCTATCAACCGATCAAGAACCTTTTTGATGCCTTCCACAAGGCGAACACCCACATAGTTACTATCAAACAGATGTAACAACAGCTGACCGATGCCGGATGGAATCTCGCTCCTCCGGCATCGGAAAACCGAGATCATCATGAAACCATCCCTCTCACGATCCAACCGTCTTTACTGTCCTATTGCGGCCTTGCTTGCCATCGCTTTCGCTTTCCCCTCGGTGTTCGCCGCAGGTGATAATGAGCCTGTCGTTTGGCGGCCGGTCACGCCCGCGGAATTGCAGATGAAGGTCCCGGTCGTTGAACCGGATGCCGATGCGGAAGCGATCTTTTGGGAAGTAAGGCTGGACGACAAGAAATCTAACAAGCTTTCGTACGAACATTACGTAAGGATCAAGATCTTTACCGAGCGCGGCCGCGAACGTTTCGCAAAGATGGATATTCCCTTTATGAAGGGAAAAAAGGTTGAAAATGTCGCGGCCCGTGTTATCCGGCCGGACGGCTCGGTCGTAGAGCTAAAATCGGCGGATATTTTCGAGCGGGAAATCGCCAAAGCGGGAAAACTGCGCGTTCTCGCCAAATCGTTTGCGGTACCGGGCATTGAGCCCGGCGTAATAGTTGAATATCAGTACAGCGAAACGATAAAAGGCGACTCGGCCGGCGGCGAGCGGTTGATCTTTCAACGAGACATCCCAATGCAGCGGGTGTCGTATTACGTCCGCCCGCAATCGAACGCTTCCCTTACGTTTAACTCCTACAATATGGAGGAAACCCGTTTCGTTGAAGACCAGAAAGGGTTTCGGGTCGCAACGATGACGAATGTTCCCGCATACAAAGAAGAACCATATATGCCGCCCGACGATGAGGTCCGCCGCTGGGTCTATCTTTCGTATCAGGGTATCTGGTCGCTGCTTCAGTGGAACATTGTTGCGCAACGATGGGAGTTCATACTTTCTAAATTTGCGAAACCAACGAAAGAGGTAAAAGCGAAGGCTGCGGAACTTACTGCCGGGATATCTTCGGACGACGAGAAAGTCCGGCGGATCTACGATTTTGTTCAGAAGAAAATGCGAAACGTCGCGTTCGACAAAAACCTGAACGAAGAACAGATCGAAAAAATGGACGTTAAAGATGCCGATGATGCGTTGAAGCGCGGCGTAGGAAACTCATTCCATCTGGACATGCTTTTCGCTTCACTGACGAAAGCGGCGGGCCTGGAAACCAACGTGGTCCTCGCCGGTGATCGGAGCGATAATTTTTTCTCACCTGAAAAGTACCCATTTTCCGCTTTTATTCAAATGTCCGGGATCGCGGTAAAAGTCGGCTCCGACTGGAAGTATTTTGATCCGTGTACACCTTATATGCCGTATGGCCTGCTTCCGTGGAATCGAGAGGATGTCAGGGCAATGCTTGTAGGAGAGGGCGGCCACGTCTGGCGGACGATACCATCGACCGACCTTTCCAAGTCAACAGCAAGACGAACCGGCACCCTTAAGCTTTCATCCGACGGAACACTGGAAGGTGATATAAAGCTCGAATACGAAGGGCATCAGGGCCTTTCCCGCCGGCGAGATCAGTTTAAGGATTCACCGTCGCAGCGTGAAGAAAACATAAAAGACGAGATCAAGAAAAAGATCAGCACCGCGGAAATAACCGCCATTTCGATCGAGAATTTTGAGGATAGTACAAAGCCTCTGACCTACAAAATGAAGCTCCGGGTTCCGAACTATGCGCAAAAGGCAGGCAAGCGGCTGATCTTACAGCCGGGATTTTTCGAGTCGGGCTCGACTCCGGTTTTCACTTCTGCGACGCGCATTTACAAAATGTACTTTCCATATTCCTGGTCTGAGGAAGACGATATTCAAATAAGGCTGCCCGATGGTTATGAACTGGACGGCGCCGATTCGCCGGCCGAAGTAAAGGACACATCGAGGATCGGAGTTGATAAGATCGATATGGGTATTGTTAGGGAAAACAATACGCTTCAATATAAGCGGAGTTTTTCTTTTGGCGCGAACGGAAAGATATTGTTTCCCGCCGCGGCTTACCAGCCTTTGAAAAGCTTGTTCGACGCCTTTCACAAGGCCGACACGCACGCGATCTCACTTAAGGAAAAGGCGCAGTAACCTTCCGTCCCGGCACTGACGGTACGGAAGTTTGGAGTAATTAAAATGAAGAGAACACCAGGTATTTTGGGTTCGGCGATCCTTGCGGGATTTGTTATCTCGGTCCTTGCCGGAACGGTTATGGCAGGCGATCAGGCCCCGCAATGGATGCGACAGGCGGCTGCGGGGTCGGTGCCGGGTTACGAAAAGGACGTCCCGGCGGTCGTTTTGCATGATGAGCAGCAGGTTACGCTGGGGTCCGACGGAAAACTCGTAACGGTCGAGAACCATGCGGTAAAGCTTCTTACCCGCGAAGGCCGCCGCTTCGCTATTGCCCGTGCCTTTTACTTGGTAAGCGCAGGAAAGGTTCGCTCGATCGAAGCGTGGCTGATAAGGCCGGACGGCACGGTCAAAAGTTACGGAAAAGAAAACCTTCTTGACATAATCGCCGACCCCGATGACGTTTATAACGAAGGCCGTTTAAAGATAATCGATGCTTCGAACGACGTGGACACCGGCCACGTTTTCGGATATACGGTCGTAAACGAGGATACCCCGCTCTTCTACCAGGACAATTGGCAGTTTCAAGGCCGTCTGCCGGCGATCGTTTCGCGATATTCTCTTAACCTGCCGCAGGGCTGGAAGGCATCGAGCATCACGTTTAACGGGGCCGAGGTCAAGCCGGCCGTTTCGGGTTCGAATTACACCTGGGAAATGAGAAATCTTGCTCCGATCCCGCCGGAACCGCTTAGCCCCGCCGTCGAAAACATTGCACCGCGGATTGCTGTTAACTATTCGCCTGAAAATTCGACCCAATCGGTCAATCGTGCGTTCGCAAACTGGCTCGATGTCTCGAACTGGGCCACGACATTGTACGATCCGCAAGTAGTGATCGATGACAATATCGCCGCCAAGGCACGCGACCTGACCGCAAACGCCAAGACCGAACTTGAGAAGATCCAGGCGATCGGGACTTATGTCCAAAACCTGCAATATATTTCGATCGACATCGGCGTAGCTCACGGCAACGGATACAAACCCAGGCCATCAAATCTTGTCCTGAGCCGCGGTTACGGGGACTGCAAAGACAAGGCGAACCTGATGCGGGCGTTGCTTAGATCACTCAAGATCGACGCCTATCCGGTCGCTATTTACTCGGGCGACCCGTCGTTCGTGCGGAAG
>JBGTJP010000175.1:0-6788 GCA_041745075.1 Pyrinomonadaceae bacterium
CTCATCCAGATTCAAACTATGCCGAAACACGAGCATTTTGGGAGGCAAACGATTACATTCCGATGGATGTTCATAATCTTTGGGGTGCTGAAAACCCGTGCCAAGTAATGGTAAAATCTTTGTGAAGTTGCTGCCGAACAATTCAATGGACGTGAGGGCGAAACAGCGACTTTGTTTGGAAACTTGCGTGGTTACATTCGGCGGGCTTGGTGGCGGTTTCGCCCCACGTCATCTCAGCCGTTCGTCGTGATAGCATGTCGTGATGGACAAGATCTACATCGAAACATCAATCGTCAGTCATGCCACGGCATGGCCCAGTCGAGATGTTGCGGTTGCCGGCTTGCAACAGCAGGCTCGCGATTGGTGGGCGAATGAACGGCACAAATTTGAATTGGTCACCTCCCAATTGACTCTTGACGAATCCGCCGCCGGTGACCCTGCGGCAGCCGCTGACCGACTAAAGCTCCTTCACGGTTTGCCGCTTGTGGACATCAATCCTGATGTAGAAGCATTGGCGGAGCGGCTGATTCAGGCTCATACGATGCCGGAAAAGGCCGCAGCCGACGCCGTTCACGTTGCCGCAGCGGCCCTTGGCGGTGTAAACTACCTCTTGACTTTGAATTGTAAGCATATCGCAAACGCTCACGAACTTCCGCGCATATATGATCTGTTGGATCGTGAAGGACTGGGGCAGCTTTTGATCTGCACGCCAGTAGAGTTTCTCGGAGGTTCAGACGATGAGTAACAATCCGATACTTGATGATTTGCACGCCACGCGTCGAAAGCTGCTTGAAGAATCAGGGGGCACGCTGGCTGGGTTGGTCGCGCGATTGCAAGCCGAACAAGAGGCATCAGGTCGTACAATCCTCAAAACGCGACGACGCACCGGAGCGGCGAAGTCGGGCACGTTGCCAGTGGAGAATCAATCGTCGCCGCCCGGTGATCGTTAACGTTTTATGATTCAAACTACTTGGAAAATAGCGCAAACAAAAATACTCTTCCCCTTGTAATCGTAAACCCGAAATCGGCCGGCGGTTCGACCAAAGATATTTGGGCCGGGGTCGCGAGCGATCTGCGGGCCCATTTTGGGCCGTTCAAAGTCGCGTTCACCAAGTCGGCAGGTGACGGAGCGAATCTATCAAGGAACGCTGCCGAAACAGGTCAAAGTTTCATCATAGCCTGCGGCGGTGACGGGACGATCAACGAGGTCGCGAATGGAATTCTTGAAAGCGGCAAGGATGTCGAGCTTGGCATAATGCCTTCGGGAACCGGCGGTGATTTTCGGCGAACTCTCAAGATGCCCGGATCGCCGCGCGAAGCGGCAAGGGCTCTTCGCGATGGTAAGACCGAATGGATAGACGTCGGCCGCGTTACATTTCAGAGTCACGACGATCAAACAATTAGCCGCTATTTTCTCAACGTCTCCTCTTTCGGCCTGGCCGCTTCGATCATCGAACGCGTCAAAGCGAACAAGGCCCTCAATTGGCTGCCGCTCGGCGGTGTCCGAGGGCGGGCGAATTTTGCTTTGTCCACGCTGCAAGAGGTTGTCGACCTTGATGCCGTTACCGTTAAGATAAGAATTGACGGCGCCGATGAAAAACTCCTCAACACGGTCAATTTCTGCGTCGCCAACGCGCGTTTTTTCGGCGGCGGAATGAAGATCGCACCCGATGCAAAACTTAATGACGGGTTTCTCGACATAATAAACATCGGCGACATCCGCACCGCAAAGGTCATTCTCAACGCCTACACGCTATACGCCGGGACACATCTCGATCTGACGGAAGTAAAGAGCAAACTTGCCAAAAAGATCGAAGTCTCGCCCGACGACATCAACTCTGAGCTCCGTCTCGAGATCGACGGTGAACTTCCCGGAAAACTGCCCGCCGTTTTCGAGGTCGTTCCGAACGCTCTGCGGGTTCGCGTTCCCCAAAATTCTTGACAGCGCGACCGCTTGCTCTTGTCGTAACATTTCCGTAACATTCCTTTTACATTGTGCCGAATCAAAATTTGACCTTTCTGGGTGTCATTCCGCTTATTTAACGGTGTCTCACTCTTCCCGTTCCTATTATTATGACTTCGATCTGCCCGGAGAACGGGCTTTAGGTGGATAAGAGGAAAAAACGCAGTCATGTATATTAGAACGAAGATCGTCTTTTGCGCCGTTGTCGCGATACTCGCAGCTTCCATCGGCCATTCTCAAACTTCCGCTGCAGACGACGATGAAGATATTCAGTCGTGGAACGATTTTCAGCTTACTGTTCCGCTCACAAAACACTTCGATTTCGTCACGGGCGTTACGATGCGCATCGGCGACAACGTATCTAGTCTGACCGAAGGCAAATACACGATCGGCTATACATGGAAGCCAACGAGATCATTCTCGATCTTCCCTTTCTATCAATATATCCAGGCTAGAAACTCGGCCGGGCGGTTTCAGATCGAAAACCGGCTGAGTTTGCGCGGGACTTATAAATTTCCGACCAAAGGCTTTGGCCTTTCACATCGCAGCACGTTTGAATATCGAATGCGGCGGAGCGGCGATTCATGGCGATGGCGGCCGTCTTTTACCGTCGATAAAGAGCTTTCAGAAAAGATCATCCCAAAGGCAAAGTTTTTCGTCACGGACGAAGTCTTCTTTGATTCGACCCGCGATAGATTCACGCGCAACCGATTGTCGGTCGGCATTACAAAAACATTGTCCAAAACAACCGCGGTCGATATCTATTACATGCGGCAGGGCGATAATTTTGCCCGCCCCGGCGGCATTAATATCATCGGCACTTCCTGGAAAGTTAAGCTATAATGGCATACTGTAACCATCTCTGAAGTCAGTAGTCATTATTGGTCTTTATGTCAGATTCCTACATAAAGCGGCTAATCGCCACATTTGAACGCAGTCAGGATAAAGTCGCGATGCGGATCGTCGGCGATGACAGCGAGGTTTACACCTTTGGTGAGAGCCTTTCCGCCATTCGTTCGATCGCCTACCGGCTTGCGGAAGAAAAGGTCGAAAAGGGAGACCGTGTCGCCCTGATCGGCGAAAATCATCCATGCTGGGCACTCGCGTATCTCGGGACGCTTTATCGCGGCGCCGTCTGCGTTCCGCTTGATCCGCACGGCGAGATCGAGACACTTACCAACTTTCTCGAAAACTCCGAGGCAAAGATCGCATTCATTTCGCCCGATATGACCGGCCGATTTGGCGAGATCGAAGAACGCCTCGGCCGTCACGTTCCAACGGTTGTTTGGGACCTCGAAACCTCATCGAACGGCTTTCAGAAATTTGAAGATTGGTCCGCAAACGGCTTCCCGCCGGAATATGCATCCGAAATACCCGACATCGACAATAATGACAACGCGCTTTTGATGTACACCAGCGGGACCACGGGGACGCCAAAGGGTGTTCCGCTCACTCACGGCAATATCATCTCCGAACTTGTTGGCGTCGATGATGTTTTGAAGTTCGGTGAAGACGAAAGGATCCTCAGCCTTCTTCCGCTTTTTCACGCATATCTGCAGATCGTTAACCTTTGGGTCGCGACAACCGTCGGTGCCGAGGTCGGATACCTAAAAGAGCTTACGCCCGCCGAACTCGGCGAGGCGATGAAGAGTTTTAAGCCGACGATACTGACGACCGTTCCGCGTCTTTGGTATCTGTTTCACAAAAAGATCTTCGATGCAGTCGAGGCAAAGCCGAAACCCGTGCAGATGCTTTTTCGGACGATGCTTGCCGCGAACGGTGTTGCCCGCGACACGTTCGGTACGAACCTTGGCTCAAAATTCTTCGGCAAGGTGCACGAATCCTTTGGCGGAGATCTGCGGATCGCGATCTCTGCGGGTTCGCGTTTTGATGAAGAGGTTGCCGTCGATTTTCACAAACTCGGCTTTACGATCATTCAGGGCTACGGCCTGACTGAAACGAGCGGCGCCGCAACGGCTACATTCGAAGACGATAACCGCGTCGGCTCGGTCGGCAAGCCGATGGGTGATACCGAGATCAAAATTGCCGACCCGGACAAGGACGGCGTCGGCGAGGTTTTGATCCGCGGCGGAGTCGTGTTTAAGGGCTATTACCATAATGACGCGGCGACCGCCGAGGCTTTTACGCCGGACGGATGGTTCCGCTCGGGCGACCTCGGAAAGCTCGATAAGGACGGGCATCTGTCCATCGTCGGTCGTGCTAAGGACGTTATCGTGCTTCCGTCGGGAAAAAATGTTCATCCCGAGGACCTCGAAGTTCATTATCTAAAAACGCCGCTTGTCGAAGAGCTTGCGATCCTCGGCATAAACGACGAGAGTGCCGGACGCGCCGGGGCCGAACGACTTGTGGCGGTCGTGGTGCCCGATTTCGAATACCTGAAATTGTCGAAGATCGCCAATTCCAAAGAGGCGGTGCGTTATGCCCTCGACGATCTCGGCCGCGATTTGCCCGAATACCAGCGCGTTCGAGACTACATAATCCGCGTCGAGCCGCTTCCCCGTACGGCAACCCGAAAGATAAAGCGTTTTGAACTAAAAAAGGCGATCGAGGCAGGGACGATCACCGGTTCGGCAAAGGAAGCCAAAACCTGGAAGCTGTCCGGCGACGACACTTCCCTGCTCGGTTCGAACATCGGGAAAGCGGTTGTGTCGTCTATACGCCAGAATGCGAAGGAGATCGACGTCATCCATCCCGACATGAACCTTGAGATCGATCTCGGGCTGGATTCGCTTGCACGGGCCGAGACCTTTGCGGCACTCGAACACGCGTTCTCGACCGAATTTGAAGGTGACGAAGCCGCAAAAGCACTGACGGTCCGCGACGCGGCTGCATTGATCGAAAAGCACGTCGGACGTTCGGAGGATATTGGGCCGGTCTCGACCGATCTGAACTGGTCGAAGATCGTCAAAGAGACCGGTGACGATCTTCCCGAAATTCAGCCGATCCTAAAGAAACAAACGGCCTTCTTATTCTTTGCATTTAGCGTGTATAAGATCTTTAATCTGATCTTCAGGATATTTCTGCGGTTGGATGTACAGGGCTCGGAGCAGTTTAAGACGATGAAGCGACCGTTTCTTGTCTGCCCGAACCATCAGAGTTTTCTAGATCCGTTCGTCGTCTGTTCCACATACTCGTTCGATTTCTTTCAGAACACCTTCCACGTCGGAGCAAGTGAGTTTTTCGAAAGCCGGTTTATGCGGTGGGTCGCACAGATGCTGCAGGTCGTTCCGGTCGATCCGGACACGCAATTGATGAAGGCGATGAAGGCCGGTGCCATCGGCCTTAAACATGGAAAGATCCTCAACATATATCCCGAAGGTGAACGTGCCTACGACGGCGAACTGCACGATTTCAAAAAGGGTGCCGCTATACTCGCAGCCGAGCTCGGCCTGCCGATAGTACCCGTCGCCATCGACGGCCTCCACAAGGTCTGGGCCCGCAAAACAATGCGTATCCGGCCCGGAAAGGTAAAGATCCGTTTTGGCAAGGCATTCTACGCAAAGGATGTTATTAACGCCGATCGGACAGCGATCGGCACCGCAGCGGGTTCGAAATCGTCAATTGCTCCAAAGGCGGCGGCCAGCGGCGAAGCTGCCTACGCCGCCGTCACCGATCACCTAAAGAAAACTATCGCGGAAATGATCCAGGAAATGCGCAGTTAGAAGAATTTGTCTGCAAGCGGAACATTTGTCTCCGTTCTTTGTCTAATATTCAAACTGGAGGAGATCATGGAAAAGAACGTTTTTAAGTTTGCCTCGCTCGCAGCATTTCTGGTCCTTTTGGCCGTGGCATTGTATTTATATCGTCCGGTTGAGAGCAAACTAACTCGGATCACGGTCATAGGGGATTCCCAAGCCAAGATCGCGCCCGACACCGCAGTTATTACCTTCTCCGTAGTAACTCAAGCTAAACAAGCCGTCGACGCGCAGCAGACGAACGCCCAAAAGAGCGAGGCCGTAAAACAGGCCGTCGCGGCGATAACAGCCGACGCTAAAACCGATATCAAAACGAGCAGTTACAATCTCAGCCCCGAGCAGGACTATTATTCGGGGAAAATGCCGAAAATTCTTGGCTACGAAGTGAAGAATACCGTAACGATATCGATCGATAAGTTGGATCGCGTGGGTTCGATCATTGACGCAGCGACCGCCGCGGGGGCGAACAGCGTTGAGGGCATTCAGTTTGTCGTCGGCGAAGCAAGCCCAGCCCAGGGCGAGGCGCTTACACTTGCAACAAAACAGGCCATGGCAAAGGCCGAAGCCATCGCAGTCTCGCTGAACGGAAGGATCGTCCGCGTTGTTCAGACGATCGAAGGCGGCGTCCCGCCCCAAATGGTCGATGCACGCTACGACAGCGTTTCCAATTCGGCGGCAAATGTTGCCTTTTTGGGTAAAGAAGCAAGACCCATGATTCCGACACCGGTTGAACCCGGTGCTCTCAACATCAGATCGCAAGTCGTGCTGGTCGTCGATATCGCCATTTCATAGCATCGGCCTTCGAGTATCGGCTAAATTTAGGCTTCCATTGTTCCGCCAAGACGCGATATAATTGAATCAACGAACGGGGAGCATCCCGCAACAGCTCCTCGTGTTTTCTTCGACTTCGATCAAAACTTAAAAAATAGAATGAAGATCAAACAAATGGTTTTTCTATTGGTGTTTCTGCCTTTATTCGCGTCGGCGGCATTTGCTCAGACGGAATGGCAGACAGTTTTTAACCAGGGCCTTGAACAATTCAAGACCGGAAAGAACACTGAGGCGATCGCATCGTTTAAACGTGCGAACGCCATCCGGCCGGCGGTTCC
>JBGTJP010000176.1:0-11814 GCA_041745075.1 Pyrinomonadaceae bacterium
GTTTCGGAATCTTTTCGTTTTCCGCCAAAGCCGCCGGCAGAACCGATGCCTGGAAGTTCAACGTCACGAACCCATTTGCCGCTTGTTTCGTAGATCTTGATCTTGGTATATGCGTCGTGCATATAGTTGAGCACGAATTGATCGTTGAGGAACTGAACGCCGTTTAGCGTGTCCGCCGATTCGGGGATAACGTCGGTCCATTTGTGGTCTTTAGCAAGAGCGTCCACCTTTACGACCTTGCCGCGCGAAGCATCTTTGTCCGTGCGGAAGTAAAAGACCGAGCCGTCATTGCCGAGGAAATCCCAACTGTTATCCAGATTTTCGATCAGCGGCAGGATCGGGGCTTTGCCCATAGTCAAATTCTTGAAATAGACCATGTTCATCCGTTCGGTTCCTTTGCCAACGGTTATGATCAGCCAATTGCCATCCTCCGACATCTCGGCACCGCTAAAATATTCTTTGTTGTCGGGGCGTTCGTAAACGACGTAATCGTCCGATTGAGGTGTACCGATCTTATGAAAATAGAGTTTCTGAAAGAACGTGTTTCCCTTCAGCTCCTGGCCCTTTTCGACCGGCGGATAGCTCGTGTAATAAAAGCCGGAATTGTCCTTTAGCCACGCGGCAAAACCCTGCCGGTTTGGTGAAAGCGTATCGGGAAGGTCTTTGCCGGTCGCAACGTCCATAACGTGCCATTCAGTGCGGTCGGAGCCCGCCTGTGCAACGCCATAAGCCCACAACTTGCCGTCTTCCGTAAAACGCGAACCACCCAGGGCCGCCGTTCCATCAGCCCTGAGCTTGTTCGGATCAAAAAATACCGTGCCCGGATCATTGATCGAAGATGTCTTGTACAGCACGCTCTGGTTCTGCAAGCCGTCATTTTTTGAATAAATATAGAAATTGTCAGTGATCTTCGACGGGGCAGAAAGCCGCTCGTAATTCCAGATCTCGGTAAGGCGATTCTTGATCGTCTCCCGCTCCGGAATGGTTGCAAGATACGCATTCGTGATCTTATTCTCGGCCTCGATCCACGCTTTCGTTTCGTCCGATTCCGTCTGTTCCATCCAGCGGTACGGATCGGCGACCTTCACGCCATGATAATTATCGACCTGATCGCTTTGTCTAGCCTTAGGGTAATCAAATTTCTTTTGGGCCGGAACGCTTGCGACAACAAAAGAAAGAACTAGTAAAAACAAAGACAGCTTCTTTAACATTGCTTAGTCACCTCGATCTAATATTTTCGATAATTATAGACTGCGGCAAAGTTATTCCAAAACGACGGCATGCGAAAGCCGCCGGGAGTAACTAACATTATTACCCTCGGCGGCTTGGATCTTCGAATGTAATATCGATCAAAAAATTACTGCCCGGTCACTCGGCAGCGTTTCGTCACGCTGCGTTCGCGGGCCCGTTTCGACGGTTTGTTCGGCCGGCATCCAGTTGGGCCGTTTATAGAGAAGCTCTTCGGTTTCTTCGGCCGGTTTCGGTTTGGCGAGAAGATAACCCTGGCCATAGTCGCACCCAAGATTCTGCAGGACCGCAAGCTGAGAAACTGTTTCGATGCCTTCGGCGATAACCCTCATTTTAAGATTCTTGGCAAGCGAGATAACGGTTTGCAGCACTTCCGAATCTTCGCCCTGCTCGCCCACGCGGTTTACGAAAGAGCGATCGATCTTGAGTGTGTCAAACGGCAAACGGTGCAGGTGGCTGAGGCTGGAATAACCCGTGCCAAAGTCGTCGATGCTCAACTGAACGCCGATCTCTTTGAGCTTATTCAAAATGTTGATCGTATGTTCCGCGTTCTCCATCGCGGTACTTTCGGTTATCTCAAGCTTTAGCGTCCGGGCCGCTACATTGGATGAATGAAGGGCACCGAGCACATCGTCTATCAACCCGTCCTTTGCAAGGTGTTTACCGGAAATGTTTACGCTTACCATCAGATCCTGGTATTCGGGGCTGATCCGCTGCCACTCGGCAAGCTGACGGCAGGTTTTGTCGAGTATCCAAACAGTGATCGGCATGATCAGGCCTGAGTCCTCGGCGATAGGGATGAATTGGACCGGCGGGACCATGCCTAATTTTGGATGGTGCCAGCGGAGAAGGGCCTCAAAACCAATAAGCCTGCCCTCGTCAAGCGAAACGATCGGCTGATAATGCATAGCCAACTCGTCGCGTTCGATCGCCTGGCGAAGGTCAACTTCCAATTGGATCCGTTCGAGGAATTTGTCACGCATTTGTGTCGTGAAGACGGCAGGCCCGTCATTCTTTTCCTTTGCATAATGCATGGCGATATCCGCATCGCGAAGGATATCTTCGGGCGTGTCGTAGCCGGGGTCGGACGATGCAATTCCAATGTTGAGATCGAACGTTATTTTGTGGCCGCTCAGTGAGAATGGCTGGGTCAGGCTTTTATAGATGCGGCGGGCAACTTTTTGGGCCTTCTCAACGGTTTGAAGGTCCCGAAGGATTATCGCAAACTCATCTCCGCCGATACGGGCCACCGTATCGGCAGGATTGAGCATCCGGACAAAACGTTTGGCCGCGATCACCAGGACCTTGTCGCCGATGGTATGCCCGAGCGAGTCGTTGATGTTCTTAAAGCTGCGAATATCGAGGAATAGTACCTGAAATACAGTGGACCGGTCGTTCTTGTTGTCTTCGATAAGCCGGCGAAGAATATCGCCGAATTTTTTCCGGTTCGCCAGTCCCGTTAACGAATCGTGAAGAGCGGCGTGTTGAAAATCGCGTTCGCTTTTGCGAAGTGCGACGTTTGCCATTTCTTCCTTTTCAAGTGAGATCTGGAGCTGGGCCGAATGTTTTTCGGCCTCTTTTCGACGTTCGCGTTCGGTTTCCGCTTTTGCACGCTCGGCTTCTTCGACCTGTTCGAAAGCGGTGTTGATGTCGCTGATCGATTGACGGTAGGTAAAAAATGCAATTCCGATGGCCGTCATTGCTATCGCGGCCGACACGAAATCGCCATAGTTGATTATCTTGAAGAAGATGCCGGCGAGCCCGGCCCCGACGATTTGTGTCATCGAACTTGAGAAACAGTATGTTTTCCACGTGTCCCAGAGCGGTGTTCCATCCTTCAGGGTATGGAATACGGCAGCAAAAAGAGATGAGACGAAAAACTGCGACAACGCTAGAAGGCCGAGGATGGATATCAGGTGGTGGGTCTTGTTTGGAGTAAAGCCGCTGCCCCCAATTGCCAGGATCGCATTCAAAACAAGAAAAGTTGAAGCGGTGGCAATAACGTTGATCGCAACGTTCGCCGGGATCATCTGCTTGCCCCACTTGAAGCCAGTCCGCTCTAAATAAATGCAGTTAGCAAATGTCTCGACCGCGGCAAGAATGATCGCACCTTCACCGCCGTAAAGTAGGAACGCTAGGAAAATGAGCGAATCCGAAAAGCTAATCGCGAAATTCGCGCGCGATAACCGTACTGTCGTTCTTGGCGAGACGAACGCCCCAAACAATAGAATCAGCAGAAATCCGAGGGAAAGGGCCGTCTCGGGAAGTTTTACAAACGCATAGCCGAAGCAGACCGCGCCAACCACAATAACGAGTGCCTTTACGGTATTCGACAATTGTTCCCTACTCACTTTTGAGGGTGTTTCGACGGCGGTGTTTGACATTGGCGGGTTTGACTGTAATTAAGGTGCGGGAGGCCAGCAATCGCTAAACAAATTTTAACATCAATTCGGAAGAAAATGCCAGCAAAAAGATGAGGGTATAAGGTGTACTGTATACAAACTACCCACACACCATCTGTATATTTTCTATCCATACTCGCAAACTATTCATAATAGATGCGTTAATGCGGTGCGGTCATTATTGTGGAAACCTAATATACACAACCAGATGCTGAGTAAAATTAGCCGTTTTTCGAGTTGCGGAACCCACTAACTGTGTTTGAATGCTTAATTTACGAAAAGCTCTAGAATTCCAGGATTCTTTGGCACGACGATTGTAATAGACAAAAGCGTAACGAGGCGAAAGAGCTTCTACAAAAAAGAAAACGCAGGAGAAGAAAAATGAAAAACATTAAGAACATCGTCGCAGCAATCGTTATGGCAACCCTTTTGAGCGTAAGCACCTTCGCAGGCGACGGAATCCTCGTCGGCGGAAAAGACGGGATCCTGGTTGGCGGAAAAGGTCAACAGAACGTTAAAGCGGGAAATAATGGCTGCACTGCCAATACGAAAGGTAACTCAGGAATTCTCGTCGCTGGCGGCATTCTTGTAGGAGGCTTCACGGGCATTCTCGTAGGCGGCTTCACTGGCATCCTCGTTGGCGGAGCAACAGGCGACACGAGCTGCAAAGACGGACTTCTGATCGCCGACCGTGACGGACTTCTAATTGCCGACTAAGTTTTCTCACAAGCAAATTTGGGTAGATGTCGTCCTTGGACCTGCGGCCCGCCGGCAAACCGGCGGGCCATTTTTAGCAAAAATTTCAAGGGTTTGGTGATGAGTTACGTTTCAAATATTGCTCAAACCGTCATGGTTCATGCGGGAGAAAAGATGCTGCTTGGACCGGAGTTTTATGCAGCCATTGCGGAGTGTGAGAAGAGCGATATTCCGGCAGCGATCGTCCTGATCTCGATCGACGAGGTTTGTATGCTGGAGAGCAAAACCGTCCGCGACGATTTTCCGGTAGAGGTATTTCAGTCAATAGTAATGCGAAATTTTACAACCTGGCTGGCAAATACCGCTGAAGCAGTGGGTCAACGCAATTAGTTGTTATTACAATGGCTTACGGACGGGCGAAATACGCCTGAGGTTCTCTACTGAAGGTGGAAGAACTTCGAGAACGCGATCGACGTCCTCGACCGAATTGTTTCGACCGAAGCTAAACCTGATCGCACCGCGGGCGAGCCCGTCGTCCTTTCCAAGTGCACGGATGACGGGCGACGGTTCGAGTGATCCGGACGAGCACGCCGAGCCGGTGGAAACAGCGATGCCCTGCATATCAAGATTTATCAGCAAGCCCTCACCCTCGACGCCCCGGAACGAGATATTGGAGATATTCGGCAGGCGATGCTCTTTCGAGCCGTTAACGGACGAATCGGCAATGGCCTCAAGAACCTCATTTTCAAAGCGGTCGCGAATACCTTGCAGCCGCTGATTCTCCGTTTCGAGACGGTCGCCGGATATTTCGCACGCCGCTCCGAACGCAACGATCAACGGGACTGATTCGGTTCCGCCTCTTACACCACGTTCCTGGCGACCGCCGATATTTTGAGAATGTACGCGGACGCCGCGGCGCATATATAATGCCCCGACGCCTTTTGGAGCGTTTATCTTATGGGCTGAAAGCGACAACAGATCGCATCCGATCTCCTCAACATCGACCTTGATCTTTCCGGCGGCCTGAACCGCGTCGGTATGAAACCAGATCTTTTTGCCCTCGGCCCTTAACTCACGGACAAACCTTCCAATGTCGTGAACCGGCTGGATCGTGCCGATCTCGTTATTGGCGAACATTATTGAGATCAGTATTGTTTCATCCCGCACTGCCGCTTTCAGATCCTCAACGCGGATCACGCCGTCCTCGTACACCGGCAAGTATGTAACCTCGAGGCCATGTTTTTCCAGATCCTCACAGGAGCTTTTGACCGCGGGGTGTTCGATAGCGGATGTAATGATGTGGCTGCCGTATTTACGGTTAGCCTCGACAAGACCGCGGACGCCGAGATTGTCGGCTTCGGTCCCGCCGCATGTGAAAATGATCTCGTTCGGCCTTGCGTTGACGAGGCCGGCCACCTCGTGACGGGCTTTATCGACCGCGGATTTCGCCTCCTGCCCGAAATGGTGAATGCTCGACGCATTGCCAAATTTCTCGGTCAGGTAGGGAAGCATTGCCGCCAGCACATCACCGTCGACAGGCGTGGTGGCCGAATTGTCCAGATAAACACGACGGAACATCTCCTAAGTTTAGCCTATCGAGGGCCAAAATACCGAAGCATCTTTCATTTCCGAGGCATCTAAACCAAAGCACTCGAATGTTGATTGTGCGATGGAAATACGGGGTTTACTCCTTCACACGGTCCCCGTTTAATGGAACCAACCTTGCTGAAAGGACGTAAGCTACGGTACAGTAAAAGGTTGCCGGGAAGGTCAAATATGGATTTTACAACCAAAGAAATATTCAAACGATACGCGAGCATAATGGTCGGCCGGCCCATCTCGCCGGTGTTCCTAAATATACTTGTGACAAGCGTGTGTGATATGCGATGCACACATTGCTTTTTCACCGAGGAGCTGGACGACCGGCCGCGTAAAAAGCTGCAGATGAAGGCCGATGAGATCGGGCGGATATCGGAAACGCTCGGCGGAAATCTTGGCGTGCTGGTGCTTGCCGGCGGTGAGCCGTTCACCCGCAAGGATCTGCCGCAGATCGTCCGGTCGTTCTATGAGAACAACAAGCTGGATTCGGTTTATCTGATGTCCAACGGGCAAATACATCAGCGGATCTTCCCGGATGTGACTCAGATCCTCGAAGAATGCCCGAATTTGAACGTCACTATCGCACTAGGTATCGACGGAATGAAGGCCGCCCACGAGAAGATCCGGCGCAAGGAAGGAAGCTGGGACAAAGCCATTCACACAGCCCGAACGCTGCAGCAGATGAAGAGCGAGCAGTACCCGCGGCTGGATATCCAGACCTGCACCTGCGTAATGCATTCAAACGAAGATACGATCTTCGACTGGTACGACTTTTTGAAATATGACCTCAAGCCGGACAAAGTGAACATCAATTATATTCGCCCGCCGTCGGCCGATCCGAAGGAGCTTGAGTTCGACCACACACGGTACGCTCAGCTTTCGAATATGATCCTTGAGGATACAAAAAGTGCGGCGCTCAAGAATAGTTATGGTGGAAAATCGGGCTTTTTCAAGGCGGCAGTCGACATCTACATGCACGACCTGATCGCAAAAACAAAGGAAGAGAACAAGGCCCAGCTAAAGTGCTATGCAGGCAGTGCCGGTGCGGTCATTTATGACAACGGCGTGCTCTCATCGTGCGAGAACAAAGCGGACGTGCTGAATCTTCGCGATTATGACTGGAATTTCCAGTCCGCCTGGAATACCGATCTGATGAAGGAGCGTCGAAAAGAAGCCGGTGCCGGCTGTTTTTGCACTCACGAATCGAATTGCTACTATCCGTCGCTTCCGTTCAATCCGGGCCATTTGGTCAAGATCAAGAAGCTCGAGGGGCAGATGAAGAAAGCAGCGAAGAGTATGGCCTTTTCGGCCGCCAAGGAAGTTGCTTTGAAGGCGTAACGCCGTTGCGATGCCCGAAAATACCCCTAAAATTCTCATCATTTCTTCCGACACCGGCGGAGGGCACCGCTCGGCTGCGCAGGCGCTTGCCGAAGGATTTGAAAAATTTTGGCATGGTGATTCTTCGGTAGTGCGAATTGTTAAAGCGGTTGAAGAATCGCACCACATCACAGACCGGCTGGTGAATGTTTATAATTGGGTGCTCCGCAACCGTCAGCACTGGATGAAGTATCTCTATTGGGCGGTCAACCGTTTCCGGCCTGAGACGCGAGAGTTCTTCCATAGACGCTGCATCGGATTTCTAAAGATCCAATTCGAAAAATGGTGTCCGCATGTTGTTGTCAGCGTTCATCCTTTGACCCAGCACATCTTTGGGCGTGTACTTCGCGAACTCAACCTCAGCTCGCAAATTCCGCTTGTTACGATCGTCACCGACCCATGCTACGGATTTTGGAAGGGTTGGGCATGTGACGACGTTTCGCTTTATCTGGTCGCCAACGAAGATGCACGCCGGCAGTTATTGGATTACGGTGTTTCGGCCGCGAAGATCAAGGTCTCGGGCTTGCCGCTAAACCCGAAATTTCAGGAGGTCGATGAGGCGGCCGCTCAGGATGCCAGAAAGGCGTTCGGGCTCGACCCGGACAAATTCACTGTCTTTGTCAATGCCGGATGGATCGGCGGCGGCAACATTCCAAAGATCTTTAAGGAACTTGTTGCCGGCGAACTGGATGTGCAGGCGATATTTCTTGCGGGAAAGAACGAAGAGCTTCGCCTTGAAGCCGAAAGGATAGCAAAGCATGCCAAATTCCCGGTAAAGGTTATAGGTGATTCGGACGAGATCGAAAAGTTGATGCAGTCCGCCAATGTCATGATATCCAAGCTTGGCGGCCTTACAACATTCGAAGCTCTTGCGTGCCGTCTGCCGATAATCGCGGACACCACGACGACGCCGATGCCGCAGGAAGCCGGCACGGTCAAACTGCTTGCCACGCGCGGAGCAGGTATCTTGCTGGACAAGGCCAGCGATATCGTTCCGACCATTCAGTCACTGGTCGGAAATTCGCGTCGATACAGCGAACTGAAGGCTGCGACAGCAGGAATTGCGTTGCCGGGTTCGCGCGATCTGATAATTCGAGAGATAGCTGCCCTGCTGCCCGCTAATACGGGCGTAGCGGATCCGGCGGCGAACATTGCCCCGGTTGCCGCGTAGTATTCAATTCGGCGACTTGTCAGAATTACCCGATTTCTTTAACCTTTTCTTTTGATACTGGATTCCATTTTCATTTCGGAGCCTGAATTTTGAGTTTATTGCTTGAAGGAAAACGTGCGTTCGTTTCCGGCGGTACGCGGGGTATCGGAGCGGCCATCTGTGAGGTCTTTGCACGCGAAGGCGCGGATGTCGCCTTTAACTATCATTCGCGTGAAGACCTGGCGATAGAAGTGAAGGCAAAGATCGAAGGTTACGGACGAAAAGCGCTTGCATTCAACGTCTCGGTAACGGACCGGTTTGGAATGAAGCATCTAGCCCGCGAGATCTTTGACGCATGGGGCCCGATAAATGTCCTGGTAAACAATGCTGCCGTGAATAAGGGCGACAACTTTGCTACCACCACCGACAAGTCCTGGGACTGGGTCGTCGATACCAATGTCGGCAGTCTGTTTGCGGTCACGAAGCCGTTTTACAAGCAGATGATCCGCGAAAAACTAGGCTCGATCCTCAATATTACATCCGTCGGCGCGATACGCAGCCTTCCAACCTCGGTGCATTACGCGACGTCAAAGGCGGCGATGATAGGATTTACGAAATGCCTGTCAAGAGAGGCCGCAAACTTTGGCATCTCCGTAAACGCGATCGCCGCAGGCATCTTTGACACTGATCTGGGTAATACACTGCCGCAACGCCTCCTGCAAATGCATGATTTTTGGGTATCGAAAGGAAGATCAGGCCGGCCGGCGGAACTCGCCGAGATCGCCGCTTTCATATGCAGTGACCGTAATAGCTTTATGAACGGTGAGGTAATTATCGTTGACGGCGGTGCAGTAACTTAGACTTCGGGGAAATAGATATTCGGCAAAATCTCTTTTTCTGGTTCGACGGATAGTATTTGCAACTATTTTTCCAATTTCTCCTTTGCCCGGTTAATAAAAACCTTTATCATCTCCGTGATCTTTTTTGTCATTTCGCTGCTGATAATGCTTTCGCCGGCAAGGCCTGCAAGCATATGCAGGTCGCGGGCGGATTTTCTTCTCAGCTCTACCATTTGGGAAAAGTGGACCAGGGTCACGTTTTTTGCCTTTTCAAGAAACTCTGCCGAGTAACGAAGGAAATTTTGCGTTTCCACCGAGACAGGAAACCATTCGATCCTCTCGTCGTTGTTTTCGGCGAGTTCAACCGCGAATTTCTGGATCATCTGTCCAACAACCGGAATGTCCGCTTCGATCTTCCAGTGGGCCACGCCCTTCGCATCCGTGTGAATGCTGGCGATCCCGGGCATCAATGCTGCGAAATTATTTACGTCCGCAAAAAATTCGCGCACCCGGTCGATGCTCGTCTTTAGTTCGATATCGTCGCTGTAACCTGCTTTTACTGTGAACATAAAAATATCTTTGAAAAACCATGCGAACCTTAGTCAGTTTTTCGGTATTGGTGAAAAATGATAGCTGAAAACTAAAAATCGGACTCTTAACTTATCACTTAATATCTATCACTTTTCATCTATTCCGAAGAAATCCGTGTATATTTTACATCTTAGATTTTCAAAGGGCTCTACATTTAAAACACTCCATTAAAAAGTATCGCATTAAAGAAAGGTCGCGTGTTCGCCCGGGTCATCCCGCGGAAGAATGGATCTTCGGCAAACAGCACCACGCTTCCGGCACCCATCGATTCGCCGATCACGTAGGCCGTGCCCTTCAGGAGTTTTTCCGTGTTGCCTTCCCACACAAAACCTGAGATGGTGAGCGGTTTCTTCGAGTTGGCGTCGAAGATCAGGGCATTAGTGCCTTCCTTCGAAAGCCTGAAAAAGTATCCGCTTGCCAGAAGCACCGGCATTTCGTCGCGGTTCACGCCGTATGTCAAATATGTCGTCCGGTCAACGGTCGCCCTCATGATGGCGCCGGGCAGGGCTTCGGGAACTTTGTTGGCATTTGCGGACGGCGAAGCGATAGGAGGAAGACTCGGAGCGACGCCTTCGGCACGGTCGGATTTCATTTCGACGGGTTCGTCAGCCTTTACGCCCGGCTTTGGCGATGCCGATGGTTCCGGATCTTTCTTTTCGCCCGCATCCTTGCCTTTTTGCTCTTCATCTTCGCTTCCGACCAGTTTTATCGAACTCAGCCCGACATCTTTCAACGCGGCAAAAACAGACGCCCCGCTGATGGTGACGATGGTTCCGCCGCCTGACGCAAACTCCTTCAGGGCTGAAACGCCGCCGGCCCCGAACGCACTCATATACCTGCCCGCCGAACCTTCGGGGATGATAAGCACGTTATAGTTCTTAAGGCCACCCGATCTGATCGAGGCGATCGTCATAGGCGTGAATTTTACACCGTGTTTATCGAACGTCCACCAAATGGCTCCATACGATTCCTGGGTTACGCCCTCGTCGGCCGCGATCGCGATCTTCGGTTCGCGGAGCGAGATAACTGCCTGGCCGCCGACGCTTGTGTCGCCTTCCTCAGAAAAGCCCGAGTTCACGGCGGTGACTTTGACACCCATTTCACCGGCTAATTGGGCGAGCCGGTCGTGGACCGTGTCTGGGTTGCGCGAGACCCGAACAACGAAGGTTCCCGCCTTCCAGTTACGTCCGCCGGCATTAAGCTGCCGCGTGGCAACCGCGATCTTGAAACCCTCCTGCAGCAAACGCATGACCATCGCACTTGCCGAATCCGTCTCGTACGGAATGATGTAGGAGATCGATGCCCGTCCCGTTACTGAACCTCGCTTGGCATTTTCAATGTAAGCCACATCAACCATCGACCCGGCCACATTCGAGGCCTCTTCGGTCCACCAGGCGTCAAGGCCGAAAGAAAGCGGCATCGACCACGCGGTGATGTCGTAAAACCCGTAATCTTCCTTGGGCTGGCCCTTCCCGCGCATTTGGTTGCGGCGGAATCGGGCCATGTTGTCATCGACAAATGCCTTGTCCTGCGGCGTGTCCTGCTCGAGGATCGATTTGATAAAGATACGCTGCGGTTGGTCGAGATCGATGATGTACGAACCGGCCGGGAAAGTCTTCGACGCGGCTTTTGCGTCCTTTTCCATGTAGGTATGGGCGGTTGATGAAGTGAAAGAGGACGAGGCGACCTTGACCTCGATATTCGAAAGCCTGAGCACCTCGACCATCTCGGCGGCTTTTACGCGGTCGCTCGATGGATCTATCACGACCCGCTTCATTTTTGCACGGGCGTTGTCGGCCATGCCCTTGACGCGGAAGTCGTAAAAATCTTTTATCCGTTCGACCTTGTTCTTTGAGTTTGTTTCGAGGGTCGTCATCGATGCGACGTAGTGTTTCGCGATCGACGACCGAAA
>JBGTJP010000177.1:0-16725 GCA_041745075.1 Pyrinomonadaceae bacterium
ACATGACGGTCGCCCGTTCCATTTGGCCCGCCCTTGATCGGTGCGTTGGGCGGAATGGGATAGGGGCCGGGGTCACTCTCGTCTGCATATTCAAAATCTATGGGCACGCGCTTCTGTGTGCCGGAGACGACAAAATAAGGAATGCCGTTCGGCACACCCTCCCACTCAGTTCCAAAATCAGGATGCAGCGTCTTATCGAGCCCGATGCTGGCGATCAGTTTTGCGGAGTTTGGATCAATGGGGCTTCCCGAGATGTCCTGGTTCCAGGGGTTGTCGGACGGAAAGACGCGCTTACCACGCAGGCTGGCTCCGGCGCCGAGCTCCGGCACGCCATCCGACCGCTTTGCGGGATCACCTTGAGCTGTGGTGTTCCATTCAAAAACAAGACCCGGTCCGATCAAAAGAGCCGCGACCACGGCGAGGGATTTTCTTTTTAGCTTAAAGTCCAAAATCATTTCCAACCTCTCAAGAAATCGATCACTGCCACGGATGAAGGAGTGCCGGCCGGTGCCCTTCGGCCGGCACTCCTTGGTTCGCAAAAAACGAGATCACGGGACGTAGATAGGATCAGTGACGGCTAAAGTCACGCCGCCGGCTTGCAGCGAATACCTATAAATCCCGGAGCGCCGTGGCAATTTCATTTCGAACCCAGCTTTCGGTTGCTTAAACAAAGGCGAACCTTGTCCCTGGTCTATCGAAAAGGCAGGAATGTCGGGTCCGTTGTTAACCGAGACAAATACCTCCACATTCGGACGAGCGGGCCCGCCGTCCCAACTCATACCCACGGAAGCGAAGGGCCAGGTGGGCCCAGGAACTATTACCTGGCCCGTGATGATGTAGGGCGGCTTTGGCGTGAGCACCGACCTGACCACATCCATGCTGCTTAACGCCTGAAGGTCACGAATGCTTCGACCCATCCGCTGGTTGACTTCAACGATAGCGGTGTTGCGCATGTCGTTGACACTCATCGTTTTGATCTCCTGGTCAGTCCGGCTAGGGCGTTCACGCAGGAACACCAGCAATGCCCCGGCGCCAATTAGGTCGGCGTTATTGAGCGACTGATAATAACCGATCGCGTCTTTTGTTCGATTACCAAGCTCAGTAATCAGCGTATTGCGCCGATCCTCGTCCGACAGCCTATCTAATTGCTCCCGACTACGAAATTTGCCCATCAGCAGCAAATCGCCGATAGTTACTTTCCGCTTACCGTAGACTGTCCGCAGCCCCACAATATCTTTCGAGGTCAGGTTACCCTTCATGTTCCCGTCCTTGTTGCAGTAATTCATCACGGAGTCTGGATCGTATCCTGTGAGTGAAGACGAATTAGCCTCCGTGCCGCCCGCGCAATGGGCTCGATTGTGGTTCGGCGAATCCTGCTCGTGGACGAAGCCCAACACATGCCCGAACTCGTGAACGGCAATATACTCGATACGCCCTTTGTCTGCTGAACCGTCCGAGTTAAACTGCATCCACATGCCCGGGCTATCGTCGAGGGCTGCCATCCCCACTCTGGCGGAGCCGCCCGCACCTCCATTTTCGCTACCTTGATGCGAGACCGAGATGCGCACATATTTGTCCAGATATTTGAGGGTTGTGCCGCCGTTCGCGTTTCTCTCAGCTACGGGGCTCGAACATTTTCCCCAGCCGATAAAAGTGAGATTTGCGAATTCTTCCCATGTGTCGCGGACAGCCTCCCTGACAATTTTCTTTTCGCGGTCGTATCCATCCGTTAACCAACAAACGGGGACCACGTTATTATTCTCAGTCCAAAGCCGAGCCGTATCTTTTTTAGTGATTCTCTGCTGTGTCTGTCCGGGAACCTGGGCGTCGGCGATACCGACGAAAGTGATCACTGACATCACGACGAGCGCGATGACGCGAAAAAGACGGATGCCATGACTGTAATTGTTCATTGTTTTTCTCCTATGTCGTGTTGGTTGCCAATTCCGATTCGAGCGGACAAATTAAGCTCGCAAAATTTTCTTTGATTTACCTCACGCCTTCCTTGACACTAAGATTTCAATTTGAGCGGACGGAATTGGCTTGGGCAAAAGTCGTTGCCGTTTCGCTATACCTTGCGCTATGATGGCCTTATCTTTCCAGAGATTCGGCTAACGCATTCTGATTCTGTCCGCTCGCCAGCAACTTTAGGCGAGGGCAAATGTCGATGTCTTTGGATTTAACATTAAAGAATCGTGAAATTAACTTTAAAGTGGCTAACTTGAGTCAACACAAGGTTTATGAGTTCGAGGAATTTCGACTCGATGCCGCGCACAAGCTGCTTTACCGGAACGGCGAACAGGTTGTACTCACGCCCAAGGCCGTTGAGACGCTGATCGCTCTGGCTGAAAGGCAGGGCGAGGTCGTGGGTAAGGACGAGTTGATGAAGGCGATCTGGGCCGACACGATCGTCGAAGAGTCAAACCTTTCGCAGTATCTCCACGTCCTTCGCAAAACTCTCGGCGAAAACAGCGACGGCAAACCTTACATTGAAACGTTGAAACGGCGCGGCTATCGTTTTAACGGCGCGGTTCGCGTGTTGGCAAACGGTACTCGACTATCAGCGGTAAATGAAGCCAACAAAAAGTTTGACGGACAGCCCGACGGACAGACAAAAGGTGCAAATTTAAGCTCTCGCTCCCAACAACGCGGCAATGTTCGGGTGTTTAGCAATCTCGCTGCGGCGCGCGAGACGGCACCCGTGGACGTTGAGCGATCGGAGAATATTTATGAGGTCGCCGATTGGCGCCGCTCGCCGGAAGCCGAAACATCACTGCCGGTTACTCATCAAGCGCGTTCGAATTGGCCTGCACTTCTGGCACTCGCGGTTTTAGTTGCGGGTCTTGCGGGGCTCGCGTTCGGTGTTTACAAATTTACGACGAGCGGACAGAACGGCGAGGCACGTGGCATTCCTTTTCTCGGATCTGACATGACGCGCCTCACGACGAGCGGTCGATCCAAATATGTCGCGATCTCGCCGGACGGAAGATATATGGCTCACATTGTGGGCGGCGAATACGGCGAGAGCCTTTGGGTGCGGCAGGTCGCTGTAGCAAACGATATGCAGATCGCTCCTGCGTCGGATCAGTATTTTGTTTGGGTTACATTCGCTCCGGACGGCAATTTCGTTTATTACCTGACTTTGGAAAGGGACAAGGGCGAGACTGAACTCTTTCGCGTTCCGGTCTTGGGCGGACCTATCGTAAAAATCGCAAACGATATCGGCGCACCGGCTTTTTCGCCTGACGGAACCAAGCTCGCGTTCATGGTACAGAATCAAGAAGAGAGCCGGCTGATCGTCACGGACGCGGACCGAGCAAGCGAAGCGATGCAAGTGGCCCGCGAGGCGCCTGACTACCTGAAAGCGAACGAGGTCGTGCTCGTGTCACGCCATGCGCCTGATTACCTGAATATGTTCTGGTATGCTCCGGCGTGGTCCCTCGATGGAAAAAGCCTCGCCTTTCCGGTAAATCAGGGTGATGAAAACGGCCGTTATGAGACGGTGATGGCGGTTGACGTTGCGACGCGGGTCGAGCGGAAACTGACCGACGCTCGTTGGCAGCAGGTCGGACAGCCGCGGTGGCTGGAGGACGGACTCGTAGTTACGGCTTCGGAAACATCGACCGGCCCAAACCAGCTTTGGCATATTTCGCTACCCGATGGTGCGGCTTCACGCGTTACGCGTGACCTCAACAATTATCAGAATCTTAGTCTCACAACGGACGGAAATACACTAGCCGTCATTGAGAATCACGTCGTCTCAAAGATCTGGACTGTGGCTGGAGACGCGACGGGAGCAAAACAGATAATGTCCGAGGCGGGCAGGTTCAACGAAATTATCTGGCTGCCGGATGGCCGGCTAGCTTACACGTCAAACGCGGGCGGCAGCTCCGATATCTGGACAATGAACGCGGACGGATCGAATATTCGTCAATTCACGGTCGCTACAAATGCGCGGCTTGGGCTTGCCGTCACCGCAGATGAAAAGCAATTGGTCTTTGCGGCCGAGCGAGACGGAAAGTACAACCTGTGGCGCGTGGATATTGACGGAACGAACCTGGAGCGAATAACCAACGGTGATGGGGAGTACTATCCGCAATGCACTCCGGACGGGCGTTGGATCGTCTATCAGTCGGGCGCAAATCATCCGACGATCTGGAAAATGCCGGTCGGCGGCGGTGAAGCTACCGCAATAACCAAGACAACCGGCTCACGGCCTTCGATTTCGCCCGACGGAAAGTTTGTGGCATATCACTATCTCGATTCCAGCTTTGAGAGGTCTCGGTGGGGCATCGGCATCAGCAGTCTCGAAGACGGGAAGCGCGTGAAGCGTTTCGACTTTCCATCGACGGTCGTCGAACGGATCGTGAAATGGACGCGGGACGGAAAAGGGATCGCGTTCCTCAACAGCCCCGGCGAGGTTCCAAACATCTGGCTGCAGCCGCTCGACGGCGGAGCCGCCAAACCTCTGACCGACTTTCCGTCCGACAGCATCATTTCCTTTAACTGGAATGCTGACGGCAGTGGGCTTGCGGTCATCCGCGGCGTCGAATCGAGCGACGTACTCCTAATCAACCGATCCTCCTCAAAATAAAGGATCAATTTTCGTTTCGCGTGACCAACGACCACGAACTGAGTCGCTAGCTTTTTGAATTCAACTTTTTTCGCGGTGGCCGTCTGCATTTACCCGCCGGTCATCATCAATCCTATTTCTTCAACCGTAACTTTTTTCGGATCTACCTCGCCGACGATCTTGCCTTCTCGGATAATAAGCAGGCGATCGGCCAGGGCCGTTACTTCCTCGAGTTCGGCGGATACCAATAATACCGCACGGCCTTTATCGCGGAGTTCGATGATCGCTTTATGAATGAATTCGATGGCCCCGATGTCAACCCCGCGGGTGGGCTGTGAAACCAGCAGGAGCTTTGGATCGAGCTCAAACTCGCGCCCGATGATCAGTTTTTGCTGGTTGCCGCCCGACAGCGCTCTGGCCGGAAGCTCGGAATTGGGCGGGCGAACATCGTAGTTTTCGATAATGTTTGAAACACGCCTTTCGATGGCGGCCGAGTTCATAAAGCCTGAAGCGGCCACCGGCGGTCGGTAGTGGACACCGAGTATCGAATTTTCGGCAAGATCCGAATTCAGGAGCAGACCGCGTTTATGCCGGTCTTCGGGAATATGAGCGATCCCAAGTTCTTTTCGCTTACGCGCATTCAAATTTGTAACGTCATGGCACTCAAATTCGATGCGGCCGCCCTTCGGCTTAACCAACCCGGCCAGGGCCTCGATCAACTCCGTCTGGCCGTTGCCTTCAATGCCGGCGATCCCTACTATCTCGCCCGCCCGGACGGTGAACGATACACCATCGATGGCCAGGCCGTGACGGCCCTCTACCACCAGATCCTCAACTTCGAGTACCGACCCCCTTGGTTCCGCATCGGTTTTTTCAACTCTGAGAAGCACATCCCGCCCGACGATCATCCGCGCCAAGTCCTTGGCATTCGTCTCCGAGGTCTTTACGTTCCCGACCGTCCGACCGTCCCGCATTACGGTCACTTCATCGGAGATCGCAAGGACCTCTTCGAGTTTATGGGTGATAATGATGATCGTCTTGCCCTGCTCTTTCATGCGGCGGAGAATGCCAAAGAATTCCAAAACTTCCTGCGGCGTCAGCACGGCGGTCGGCTCATCCAGGATCAGCAGGTCGGCATTGCGGTAAAGGGCCTTCAATAGTTCGACCCGCTGCTGCTGTCCGACCGAAAGGTCTTCGATATAGGCCTGCGGGTTGATGTTGAGTTTCAGTTCGTCTGAGAGGGTTTTGATGTCGCGGTTCGCTTTGTCGAGATCGAGATTGACGGCCGAACCCGTTTCGGCCCCGAGAATGATGTTCTCGGCCACGGTCATCGTATCGACCAGCATGAAATGCTGATGCACCATGCCGATGCCGAGCGCAATCGCATCGTGCGGATTTCGGATCGAAACCGGTTTGCCGTCCAGCAGAATTTCGCCGCGATCCGGATCATAGAAACCGTAAACGATCTTCATCGCCGTCGATTTACCCGCACCGTTCTCGCCAACAATGGCATGTATCGTGGCCTTGTGAACCACAAGCGAAACATCCTCATTCGCAACACAATCGCCAAAAGCTTTTCTGATGTTTTTTAATTCAAGCATGACTTTGAAAAAACCGTCTTATTTCAACTATTGCCAAGGCTAGGAAAACTCATTTTATTTTGATCTTCGAGATCGTCCTACCAACCGCCTTGGTCGGTCGATCCATATCTTTGATCGCAAAATCCAAAGCCGCCGCGACAAGGCCTTTCACCCTCTTATTGCGATAATCCGCCGGAGTTGAAACAGGGATGTGCCTGATCAAATTTCCGGTGCCTTTAAGTAAGTTGTGTGGATCTTTGAGCAATGTTCCCTTGTTGAAACCCAAATTAACGTGATTGGAATATATCGGAAGCATACAAAAGGCGTCTCCCAGTTTGTCTGAGGTGGAGAACACGGCCGTCAGGGCATGCGTGTGATAGAGCAATTCATTGCTGTCCGGACAAATCTCCAAAATAAAGGCCCTAAGATCCGTAAACAACTCGATTAGGCTCGGCTCCTTGAACATCAATAGGTTTACGAAATCCGGGTGTATTTCGCGCGGTTTCATATCATCCTTTGCGCAGGCTCACTTCGCCATCGCATCGGTCACTTTGATCTCGCCCGAGGCAATTTTGACCTTTGCATCTTCCGCCTTGTCTATTACTTCCTGCGGGATCAGCGGACGATTGAACTCGTCCATCGCGTACGCAACGCCATCTTTGTCGAGGCCGAAAACGTGAAAGCCGCCTTTGAATTGGCCACTGAGGACCTCTTTGACTACATCGAACACTGCAATATCGACGCGTTTTACCATCGAAGTGAGCACAAAACCGGGCTTGACGCCATTTTGATTGGAATCGACGCCGATGACGAATTTGTTTGCTTCACCTTTGTCGTTCTTACCGTACTGCTCAACCGCGTCGAACGCCCCCAGGCCGGAATTACCCGCCGCGGTAAAGATAACATCGGCTCCTTTCTCGATCTGGTTCAGAGCCAGTTCCTTTCCCTTGCCCGGGTTGTTCCATGCTCCATCGGTCACGCCCACATAATTTGTCCAAATCTTGACATTGGGATTTACGTATCTCGCCCCCTCCTCATAACCGGTCGCAAACTTATGGATCAGCGGAATATCCATGCCGCCGACAAAGCCAAGCACACCCGTCTTTGATTTGGAAGCAGCGATCATGCCGACAAGGAATGAACCTTCGTGCTCACGAAACACAAGTGAGGCGACGTTCGTCTTTGGTGTTTTTCCGTCCTTTTCGAAAATAACGCCATCGACGATAGCAAACTTGATATTCGGATAATCGTCCGCAACTTTTTGCAGGATCGGTCCCTGGGCAAAACCGATACCGATTATCAGGTCGAAATCCCGCTCGGCAAAAGCACGCATCGCCGGTTCGATCGAGGTCGGATTTCCCGGCTCGACGTCGTAGAGACAAATGTTCAGCTCCTTCTCGGCCCGCTTAACTCCGTCCCACGCGGCCGCGTTGAATGAGCGGTCGTTTTTGCCGCCAATGTCGAAGACGATGCCGACCTTGGTGCTGCAACCTTCGCGCATGGCGTCGGCATGGGTGCCGCACGCTGAAACAAAACACATGGCGAGAAACAACATGCCCGCCAAGATGATCGACCTGAAATTCATGATCTTCGAATCCGTCATTTTGATTTGATGCGCGCAATAAGAGTAACGGCAACAGCAAAATTGGGCAAGAACAAAGGGCAGAAGCCTTATGGTCTAGGAGGGCTCAAAATCACGCCCTTAGGTACGCGCGTGCAGGCTTCCGCATCGTTTGTTAAGGTTCTAAACGATCGAACGAATGAGATTGGGCATTGTGGTCTGGCCTTCACCTAGTTTATACGCTTTGTTGAGTTTATCTCGAACCTGATCCGCTTGATCGGGAGTTCGGCAATAGATGATGCCGAGCTCGAATCCTTTGGCGATCCGGTCGCCTACACCTGCCCGGTTTTCAAAACCGATTGCGTGATCGACCTTATCGTCCGCCCGCGTTCGGCCGCCGCCGAGTTCACAAACGGCGTTGCCGATAGCGAGCGTATCAATTTCGGTTACCGTTCCGTCAGAATCTGCCTCAACCGCAACTTTGACGATCTGTGGATCAAGCAGGGACGCCGGGTCGTCACAAACCCTCGGATCACCGCCCTGCTTTTCAATATTCAGCCGTAATTTGTCTAACGCGGTGCCATCGGAGAGGACATCCCGCGACCGTTTTCGGGCTGCTTCCGTGTCGGTCTCAACACCCGCAAGAACGATAAGTCGGGCAGCGAGTTCGACGGAAAGCTCGGTTGTCCGGGTCGCCGCGGGGTCGGCCTCGCCGCGAAGTATCTTTATGCACTCGTATGTTTCAAGGGCGTTGCCGACATATTGGCCAAGAGGCTGGCCCATATCTGAGATGACGGCCTCGGTCCTTACGCCGAAATTCCGGCCCGTTCGGACGAGTGCCTCGGCCAGGGCCTTCGAATCGTCGAAGTTTTGCATAAAGGCTCCGGAACCGGTTTTTACATCGAGAATAAGTGCATCGAGGCCTTCGGCAAGCTTTTTCGACATTATCGATGCCACGATAAGGGGAATGCAGGGCACGGTCGCGGTCGCGTCGCGAAGTGCGTATATGGTCTTATCCGCCGGAGCTATTTCAGCCGTCTGGCCTGCCATGGCAAAGCCGCACTTCTCAATGACGCGGTGAAACTCATCCGTCGAAAGCTTGACGTTGTAGCCCGGTATCGCTTCAAGCTTGTCGAGAGTTCCGCCGGTGTGCCCAAGTCCGCGGCCTGAGATCATCGGCACCGCAATGCCGCATGCCGCGACGACCGGTGCAATAATCAGCGAGGTTTTGTCCCCTACGCCGCCGGTCGAGTGTTTATCGCCTTTTGGCTTGTCGATCGCAGAAAAATCGAGCACCTCGCCGGAATGCAGCATCGCATCGGTGATCGCGTCCTGCTCCGCCGCGCTCATCCCGCGAATGACGATAGCCATTATCAACGCCGAGATCTGATAGTCCGCCCAAGACTTATCGCAAACACCGTCGATAAAGGAACGGATCTCAACATCGGACAATTCCCCGCCGTCGCGTTTTTTTGCAATTATTTCCTGTGGTCGCATTATTGTTTAAAACCGGAACTCGGTGACCAGACCCGGCAGTTCCATCACCGCTCGAACAAAAAGGCTGCCCAAGTTTCGCACAAGGACAGCCCGAAAGTCTATAATCACAACTTTTAAGGGTTGGGGCCCTCGCGAACCTCCTGTTGACAGGCCCTGATGATCGCGATCAATTTTGCCTTCACCATACTGACATTTTTCTTCCGAACCGTGATCGATGCCGAATTGACCATTCGGGAGATCTCGTCAAAATCGCGGGATTTGAGATTGTAACTCACTGCGGCTTTATCGTTGATCGTTTTTAACTTTAGAGTTCGCATTTTCCTTGTGTCAGCAAGTCTTTCGGATACATCGCTCGGATCCACATCAGACAGATCAAAGGATATCGTCGAGGTGACCTTCCATCCGCCAATCGTTCCTTTCCGTTCAGCCTTGAAACTTAACCGGCAACCTGTAAAACCAATGTCAGATATCCAGTTGTCGGCATCGCCGCCCGAATACGTTCCGTTTTTCTTTAAATCCTTTACAAGCGATGCCTGCAATTCTGGAAGCGAAACGCCTGTCGCGGACGGGATCTGCGCAATTAGTCCCCCCAAGGCAGAGAGAGCAAGTACGACAATGCCCAAGAGTGTTTTCAACGTTTTCATCGGTTTTTCGTAAGAAGAACCACGGCGCTGACTTCGATCGCTTTTAATTCGCCGATCACGCCGACGCCCTCGCCCGTCTTAGCCTTTACGCTTACAGAATCCATATCGGTCCCCAGGGCGACAGCAAGGCCTTTTCGAATCTCCTCGATGTAAGGGCGAAGTTTCGGCCGCTCAAGGCTGACCGTTGAATCTACATTTACCACCGAATAGCCGCGACTGCGGGCCTCTGTAACGGCAAACCTCAGGAAAACAAAGCTCTCGGCGTCGCGCCAGCGTTCATCCGAATTTGGAAAATGAGAACCGATATCGCCCAACGAAAGAGCACCAAATATCGCGTCTGTGATGGCGTGCGTAAGTGCGTCGGCGTCGGAGTGGCCCTCGGCACCGAGATCCGATTCGATCGCGACGCCGCCGAGGACAAGCGGCCGGTTTGCTGTGAGCCTGTGAATGTCGCTTCCAAAACCAACTCGGATCATTGCTTATGACAGGTGCGGTCGACCACGGTATAAAATTAGCTAAGATCTTTGAAGAACAATAAGTTCGGGTCCAGTATAATAGACCGATGGGCGGCGAACAACCGAAACTGATGGAAGCGTTGAAAAAGGCGTGAAAATGGCTATTGCACCCTCACACCTTTTTGGAACGGGCAGATTATTTCAAGGCCTTGTCAAACGCCTTGACATAGTCTTCTTTTTTTCCGTTGTTGGACGTTTTGTAAACAACCTTATCGTCCTTTAAAACCGCAACTGTCGACGTCTTAGCTTTATTTTCGTCGAAGAACTTTCCAATACCGAGCTCTTCGGCCTTTTCTTTTGCCGCCGCTGAGGTGGCTGCGTTAGTAACGTCAAAAACTACGAACTGAAGTTGTTCCGAATAGCTCGACATTACGTCCTTCACAACCGGATCGATCCGCTTACAGTAGGGACACCAGTCGGCCGCGATTATGGCAACGATGGGACGGTTGTCCTCTTTCATCGCCATGTCGTCCTTCATCATGGCCTCATCTTTCTTCATCTCGCCTTTCTTCATCTCATCCTTTTCCATTGTGTCCTGAGCAAAGGAAACGGATGTTGAAAAGACCGCGAAGACCGCCACGAACAATAGTGCTATCAGTGCTTTTTCGAATTTCATTTTTGTACTCCTGAATATTTTGGATCGAGAAATTTGTCAATTAACGAATTGTGGGGTCGGTAATATCTGAAGAATGTTTATTCGCACGGATTTTATTCCGCACTCCAAGATAAACAATCTTTCAAACTGTCTCGTCCATAATCTCCCGGAATTCAAAGAAGCCTTTTTTGCCGCTGATCCATTCGGCGGCCATGATGGCGCCCATCGCAAATCCGTCACGCGAACGGGCCGTGTGTTCAAGCAATATCTGGTCCGCCAACCCGTCAAAACCTACACGGTGCGTTCCTGGAATGTTCCCTGCCCGGATCGAAGAGACACTGAATTCGCTTTTGATATGTTCGGCCACTATGTCTTTGAGCTCGAGTGCCGTCCCACTCGGAGCGTCCTTTTTCCGCGAATGATGCTGCTCTTCGATAAAGGCTTCATATTCAGGAAATTTTGTAAAAAGCTTGGCGGCAAAGTCTGCGATCCGATAAAAAAGATTTACGCCGATCGAGAAATTGGCGCCGTAAACAAAAGCCCCGCCACTCTCTTCGACCATCTTTCTAACACCTTCGATCTCGCCGCTCCACCCGGTAGTTCCCTCAACCAGCGGAACGCCCGCCTTCATGCACGCTTCCACATTCCGCTTCACGGCCCCTGCCGCCGAAAAATCGATAGCCGCCTCCGCTCCGTCAATTTCGATAGCAAGCTCCGCCGCGTCAAAATCAGCGTAATCCTCATCGATGGCAACGCTCACCTCATGCCCGCGCTCAACTGCAAGCGTTTCAATGATCTGCCCCATCGCTCCATGACCGATCAGTGCAATTTTCATCTCTATTCAAAATTCATCCGCCGCATCAGATTCACGAAGCGCGGCTCGTTTCGGAGGTTGCTCCATTTTGGTTCGACTTTCAGAAACGCCATTTTGGGATCGTGTTCTGCATAACCTTTTTCCAACCATTCAAGCGCTTTGTCGGTTTCGCCAAGGCCATTGTAAGCCATCGCGATGTGCGTCGCTGGAATAGAGCGCGTCTCGGATAGTTTCAATAACTCGTTCAGCACGTTTTGTGCTTCGTTGGTTTTTTGCGATTTTGCGAGAGCGTAACTTTCAAGAGCGATTGAAAAAGTTTGTGCGGCGGAAAGTTCCCTCACCTTACGTGCTTCAGCGATTGCTTCCGCATACATTCCTTTATCGATATAGGCGCTCGAAGCAAATAAATGCGGCATCCAGAAATTGGGGGCAAGCTCAAAAGTTTTCTGCAATTGGTCTAACGCTTCGTCGGGCCGTCCGGCGTGATTCAGAAATTGCCCTTCTAGAGCGTTAGCAAATGGAAAAAGCGGATCGAGTTCGACCGCGCGTTCCACTTCGGTAATTGCGTCCGTGTGCCGCCCCAAATTTGAAAGAAAGTGAGCGTAAAAGAGGTGGGCATTGACCTCATTCGGATTAAGTTCCAAAGCGCGTTTGAATTGATTTTCGGCCTCGGTCCAATTCCATTCGCCCCAAAATAGACTTATTGCAAGCGCGGTATGGCCTTCGGAGATTGCGTCGTCGATCTCGATCGATTTTCGTGCCGCGGCGATTGCTTTCGGAAAATTCTCGGCTGGATCGATCTCGCTGCCAATTGCAAGAGATCGATACGCATCTGAAAGACCAGCGTAGGCAAGCGCGTAGTTTGGGTCAAGGCCGATAGCCTGTTGGAAATATCCAATTCCCTTATTCGTTTCCGGCGGCGTTAATTTAAAGGTATGAAAGCGTCCCCGTTGATAAAGCTGCCATGCTTCAACATTTTCAGTGTAGTTTTTACCGAGCCGCTGTTGTTCGGCGTTGGATAATTTCACACGAAGATTTTGAACGACCGCCTGGGCGATCTCGTTTTGGGCGGCGATAATGTCGGCGGTAGTTTTGACATATTGACTTCCCCAGATCTGCGAATCGTCGCTTGCGTCTATCAACCGAACATTAATAACGAATTTATCACCAACTTGCTTGATGTCGCCCGTAACAAGAGTTTCCACCCCTAGCTTCGAAGCGATCGCTTTTACGTCTGTTTGATCATCCTTAAAACGAAACGCCGAATTTCTCGACATAACCCGTAGGCCCGAAAGCTGCGATAAATTATTGATAATACTTTCAGTCACGCCATCCGCAAGGTAATCGGCATTCGGGTCCTGACTGGCATTGATAAACGGAAGTACGGCAAGCGATTTTCTGACATTTGGATTTGAGGTTGCGTTATCTGAAAAAAAGTAAAAATAGCCCAGCCCGAGGGCACAGATAATCGCGATCCCGAAAACGGCGAAGACAAACGATCTTTTCGATTTCGTCTGTCCGGTCGTGTTTTGGTTTGCTTCGCCCGTTTGATTAACTCCGTCAACGGTTGTCGCGTGCAATAATGTTGTCGGGTTTTTGTCGCCTGACGAATGCGATTTTTCCAATCGCTCGTCAAACGCGAGATTTTCCCGCAAATCTTTCAAATCCGCGAGCAAGCCCTTCATAGTTTGGTAACGCTCGCCTTTGTTTTTGCGAAGCGACTTGCCGACAATTCTCTGCAATTCATCGGGCACATTGGACACAAAACGTAAAAGTGGCTGCGGCTCGGCATTTATAAGGTTTGCAAACGTTTCCGACATCGAATCGCCAATAAACGGCGTTCGTCCGGCGATCATTTCGTAAATCAATATACCGAAACTGAAGATGTCTGTCCGCTCGTCAACCTTTTCGCCTTTTGCCTGTTCGGGCGACATGTAATTCACCGTCCCGAGAATCACGCCTTTCGCCGTCTCGTTTAGCTTGACGGTTGACGCTTCAAACCCGACGGCTTTCTGCTCGACCAGCTTCGCCAAACCGAAATCCAAAATCTTCACATAACCATCAGGGCGAACAATGATATTTTCGGGTTTTATGTCGCGGTGGACGATGTGCGCTCCGTGTGCGGCGGAGAGCGCTCCGGCAATCTGGATGGCAATGTCGAGGATTTCAGAAAGAGTCGTCACGCGGTCAGGATGACTGTGCAGCTTGCTGATAACTCCCCGCAAGGTTTCGCCCTCGACAAACTCGCTCACGATGTAGTTTGTTTCACCACTCATGCCGATTTCGTGAATAATGAGAATATTGGGATGATTCAGGGCCGAAGCCGCTTTTGCCTCACGCACAAATCTCTGTAAATTCGATTCATCGCGGCCAAACTGTTCGTTTAGAATTTTTATCGCGACCTTTCTGTCGAGGTTTTCATCCTGTGCAAGATAGACCTCGCCCATGCCGCCGACGCCGATCTGCCGCTGGATTTCGTAATGCGCAAAACGCTGCCCGTTTTTGAGTGTTTCGCTTGGTTCGAGGATCAGGCTGGCCACTTCCGCCGCCGCGGGTTTTTCAATAAAACTTTCAGCGTTTTCAAACGAATCGATAAGTCGGCGAACTTCTCCGCGCAACACCGCATCGCCGTCGCAGTTATTGTCAAGAAACGCGCCCCGCCCAGACGCCTCAATTTCCATTGCGGCGTCAAATAGAGATTTAATTTTCCGCCAGCGTTCTGGGCTCATCATTAATTTCTGGCCGCAAAATACGCGCCATCAATGAAAGAGATGAAAACATTTTCACATATTTTCCCATTTTTCGAGTATTCGCGGGCGAAATTCCTAATTAACGATCTCACCGTGAAGCCAGGCCTTTGCGGAATTCCATTCGCGTTTTACGGTTGCGGGTGAAATTCTTAGTGTTTCCGCTATCTCGTCGATGGTAAACCCGCCGAAAAATTTTAGCTCTACGATCTGCGCCTGTTGGCTGTCCAGTTGAGCAAGCCTGCCCAAAGCCTCATCCAGAGCGACCAGATCGACGCTTTTCTCGCCCGATGCTACGAACCGTGCTTCGTCGATCGGCAAATTTTCGGCCGCGCCGCCGCGTTTATGCCTGTGCCGAGCCTTCGCGTAATCGACCAGAATCCGCTTCATCGCCTGTGCCGCAATGCCAAAAAAATGCGCCCGGTTCTGCCAATCGACATTTCGCTGATCGACAAGTTTCAGATATGTTTCGTGAATCAACGCCGTCGTCTGGAGCGTATGGCCCGGCCGTTCGCGCCGTAGGTAGCGGGCCGCCTGCCGCCGAAGCTCGTCATAAACAAGCGGCATAAGCTCATCCGACGCATTCTGCCGTCCATCGCTCCATTCCTGAAGAATGCGCGAAATTTCCTGCGTTTTTTCAGCGTGGGGTTTCATCTGAATTCGCCTAGATAATATGCTCCCAAGCCTTTGGCGTCAATGCTTTCAGAACTGCTAAACTATAAGGCATAAATTTTATTGAGCCGATTGCACTGTCCATGTCGCGTTATGGATCAGGAACGAAAATAAATGGAGGATTTGTCATGTTCATCAAAAAAATTGCCTTTCTATGTTTTGTGTTCGCTTTGGGCGGATTCGTATTTGAATCTCAGGCTCAAACAAGCACGGTTTTCGCCGTCGGATTGGAGCATCCTCAGAAGATAATTTACGCTCATCAATACAAATTTTTTCTTGTGTCCGAAGCCGGTTCGTCCACCCCAAACAGCGGGCGAGTTTCCATAGTCACCGAAAGCGGCGCCCGCGTCACCCTGATCGACGGCCTGCCGTCCGGCCTCGCCCAGCCGAACAACGACCCTTCGGGACCATCGGCGTTGCTGCTGCAGGGCAACAAGCTTTATATCGCAATCGGCAATGGCAATGCGACCATCGCCGGCGCCGGACAAGGCAGCGAAATTCCTAATCCTAACCCGAATTCGCCGATTTTCAGCTCCGTGCTTGAACTTACATTGCCCTCGGTCGTTCTGAAAATTATTCCAAAGAATTTTAGCCTGTCATCGGCCGACCACGCGCGACTGGCAAATGGCGAAACACTGATTTTGCCGCAACCCTTCGGTCTTTTTCCTGCCCGCATCAGACTGGCCGCCGATTTCCCAAATTTCACGCCTTTGCCAAGACCCGATGTTCCGAACAATGTCCGGCCGTCAAACCCGTTCGGTTTGGCGTTGCATGCGAATACCTTATACGTTGCTGACGCGGCGCAGAATAATATTCGGACGGTAGATTTGGGAAGCGGAGCGATCGGAACGCTGATCACATATCCGCCACGGCCCAATCCGCTGCCGTTCGGCCCACCGGTTACCGATCCGGTGCCGGACAGCCTCCGCTTGTTTAATAACAAGCTGCTCGTCACGTTTCTTGTCGGATTTCCATTCCCAGCGGGTGCGGCGGATGTGCGGCAATACGATTTGGACACCGGAGCCGAGTCGCAGCTGATCGGAGGTTTAACGTCGGCTATCGACGTGCTGCCGGTTGACGAAGGCGGTTTCTGCTCAACGGCCTACACGCTCGAGTTCAGCACAAACATGCTGGCCGGTGCACCCGGACGGCTCCAGCGTTTCGACGCCCCGACGGCGATGCCAACCGTGATTTCCAATACCCTGATATCACCAACCAGCCTCGCCCGCCACCCTCAAACGGGCGACCTTTTTGTTACGGAAATTTTCACCGGCAGGATAATGAGAATCACACTCCCGTAAACTGAGAAGAAGTTCAACGCAGCGACCGCACAGTACGCAGAGAGAAAGAGAGAGAGAAATCTCTGGATTAAATCTCTGCGTTCCTGGCGGTCTCCGCGTTTAGCAATTTTTTCGCGAGATTCATGTAAAGCCCGACCGCGGCTTCCAAATCCTTTTTCAATACAAACTCATCCTTGGTGTGCGCCACGAGGATCGAGCCGGGCCCGATCAGGAGCGGTTGGCCCCA
>JBGTJP010000178.1:0-13008 GCA_041745075.1 Pyrinomonadaceae bacterium
TCGTCGTTAAGCAGGATAGGTATGAATCCCAAACCGCCAAAAAGAAGCGATGCCAGATAAACCGCGGAACTGACCGCCGCCTGATGGATGGTCGGAAACTCGCCTTGCTCAACATCGATGAGTTCGAGCGAGAATATCTTCATTCCAAAAGTCTGTCCGAGATAAGCGATCGCAGCGGTCAGATACATGAACATCACCGCGAGGAGGACGGTCGCAAATAAAAAGAAACCGGAAAGCGAGATCCATCCGCTCGACCACGCAATAAATGGAGACAATAGTATAAAGCTGGCAAAGCCGCCGATTATCAGGTCGAAAAGGCCGGCGTTGAAACGCATTGCGATCGGAGCGACGTCGTCAATTTCTTCTGTCTCCGGTTCGTTCTCTTCGACAAACGGAAGTTCGGGCGGCCTCGTTTCTTCGTCAATGACATTCTCACGAATCTCGATCTTGCTTGACCAGTTCTCTTTTAAAGGGGCTTTTGCCTCGGACGCCTCATCCGATTTGCCGAAACTGGAATTGATCAGGGCGGCTTCCGGGATCGGCACGAGCTTATTTGTGTCGTATCCTTTTTTCTCGATCTTTAGCGAAGAGATCAACTTCGGCCGGAGCGTCATGGGCGGGTCCGAACTCGGATCAGCCGGCGAGCCGGGCAGGTCCTCCGAACGCGAGACGACTTTGAATGGGTGTTTCTTGCCGGCCGCCCTCGCGATACGCATGCCTTCGCGGGCTTTTTCGGTCGGCCCATAGGCGCGGCGTGACGCCTCGATCCGCTTTAGTGCATTGTCAACTTTTCGGGCCGTTTCGCTTGCCTCTTTATCTTCGGCAAACTCGATCTTAAGTGCATTCGCTCCGCTTGTCCGGGGCTGCCCGGGCGACGGCGATGCAGCCGGTTCGTTGTTCTGGGGCTCGCGGCCCGTCCTCTGCCGCACCGAATTTTGAAGCTGCAAGCGCCAGTCAGGAATGACGGCATTTCGGCTTATAAACTCCGCCAAGGTAGGGCTGGTTCTTTTGATCGCCAGGTCTGAAGTCGCTGATCTTCGAACCTCCGGCCGCGGCTCAGCGGCAGGAACCGACTGTATTTCTCCCTGTACTTCCCTCGATTCCGAGGCTTGCATCCTTATGGGGCCTGAAACGTGCACAATGCTAGACTCTGCTTCTTCGCGAGCAGAGTCGCCTTTCATTGCGCCGCAGCGGATGCACATGGACAAACTAGGCGCGAGATCGCGTTGACAAACGGTGCACTTCATAGGCGTGTAGATCTTGAAGAATTTTAGTGATTTCCAGTGAGCTTGGGTCTAAGCATCGGAATAATATCAGAGATCACTTTAAGTCGTCAACATTAAAGTACACAAAACTTTAAACTTTCACGGATTCTCAACCTGTTCGGGTTTGGTGTGGGTAAGCCTGTGGAGAACAAGCGTTTGTTGCTTATGCGGAGGGGGCTTAGAGGCGCTGGCGTCCCCCAAAGCCGGCTTCTACTTCATGCCACCATTCGATCTCGTCATTCTCGCCCAATTGCCAGCAGAGCAGCACGACGCGCTCGTCCCGCATGCACGGAAAGTCTATCAGCCCGCGGGAATAATCCTTTAGCTGAACACCCATTTCATGAACCTCGGTGGTTAGTTTGCCGACTTCGTAAAGGGCCTTTACGTAATTTGAACCGCCGGCCATTCCGCCGCCGGCTTCGGATGCGGCTGCGGCGGCGCGGGATTCATTTCGATAAATATCTATCCGAGCGTACAGCTTCCGTATCGTCTCAAGCCGCCGCTTGACCGATGGAAGCATTTCGTTAGCTTCGGCTATGGTGAACAGCTTCATCCTTTGTTCTATCGCCTGCAGGGCTTATTCGCTGTCGTCATTGTCAGGGTAGTTCCTTTCGGGGGTGACAGGCCTGGGCTGTCCTTGCTCCCGTCCGTTAGGCCGAAATCCCCCGCCTGTAATATGCGTCTCGTCAGGAGGAACGAATGACGGTACGTCGTAATCGCCGGTTTGTGTCGCATCCTTTCGGATCAGTTCGGCAATATCACCCAGATCGATAAAAAAATCGGCTACATCGATCAACCGCGGTGCCGTGTTCGAACGAAAGCCTGCGACCTCAACCCGGCACCCTTTGTATGCGACGGCGTTGATGGCGTAAACAAAATCCTCATCGCCAGAGACTAGCACGGCAGTATCGTAGCGCCCCGCAAGGCTTAACATATCGACCGCGATCTCAACATCGAGGTTTGCCTTGCGCGTACCGTCGTAAAATGTCTTCAGCTCTTTTTGGACGACGCGGAATCCGTTGCGCCGCATCCAGAGAAGAAATCCTTGCTGGCGCTCGGCTCCGGCATCGACACCGGTGTAAAAGAACGCACGTAAAAGCCGCCCGTCACCCAGCAAAATGCGGAGTAATTTGTTGTAATCGATGTCGATCGTGTGGAACCGGGCCGCGTGAAAAAGATTATTGCCGTCAATAAAAACCGCTACGCGACCGCGATGTCCAAACTTCCAGGAGGAGCTTGTACTCGTGTCGAACTGCATTGTATTAACCTCGTCGGATGTGGTCTTGCAGCTTATTTCGAGTGACGGTCCGGCATGTGTTTTCCGGGTGAAGAGATCCGATGGCCGTTTTTAAATTCCGAAGAGTTTCACTAACTAATCCAAGTCGTTTTAAGTAATAATCAGTTTCAGCAAATCTATCAAAATAGTGTCTGATCAAATTCTCTATCAATACCGATGCTCAAAATATGCTCACCCTTAGTTTGCCTTTTAGGGAACAGGCTGGTCAAGCCTTTTCGTTTGGTGACGTGATAAACTTCCTTTTTTGAGCGGTGCGCGAATGCAAAACGAAGGCGACGGGAAAGACCGCGAAATTGTAGGTGATCAGAAGGTGCGATCCGAGGAGATAGAGTTCCGGACGGACCAATTGATCGTGTGTCCAAAATGCGGAAGGTCGAATCCTCCCGACCGGGCGGGCTGCTTGTATTGCGGCACGGCGATAGAGATCGCGGCGGACCGGCCGGACGTTCTAAAGTTAAATCTAAGGGCGCTGGAGAGCTGGGAAAACGGCTTTAACATCGTCTCGATTCCCCCGGCTGTTGATGTCGATGTCGCCGCTACGGCGAAATACCTAAGGTGCGAACCGGACTTGATCGAACAGATTGTTGGAGCCGCCAGTCCCTTGCCGGTAGCAAGGATCGAATCGGAAAGGGAAGCCGAAATGGCCACAAAATACCTTTCACGGCTCGGCTGGAATTTACGGATAATTAGTGACGTCAGCCTGAAGGTACTGAAACCTAATATCCGCCTCAGATCGCTGGAATTTCTTGGCGGTGCCGTTCAAGCGACTTTATTCAATACGGGTGAGAAGCAAGTTGTGGGCAGCGACGGTATTGCCCTGATAGTTGCCGGTACGATCGTGGAATCGAAGACGGAGTCGGTCCAGAAGGGAAAGAAGGGTGACAAGAAAGTGCTTAGTGAAACCGCGACTTCTTCCGATGAACTGCTGATCGATTTCTATGGGGCGGATGAAACGCAGGGATGGCGGATCCTGACCAAAGGGTTCGATTTTTCAGGTCTGGGGAGCGAAAAAAGTATGCTCGCTGTTGAGAACATTCAACGGCTGTTAGAGAAACTCAAGGCGTTTGCGCCTGGGGCAATTTTTGCGGACGATTACCGCCGCGTTATGCAGCCGTTGGCGATGATCTGGGATGTCGAGAAGCGCACTGATTTTCAAGGCATCAAAAAAACGGGCGTTTGGAGATCGGGATTTTCAAACGTCGTTAAGACGAGCAACCTCGAGCAATTCTCAAAATACTCGCGGCTTCAGCGGATACTGCTATGAAGAAGCGCCCTGATGGCAGAAAAGATAGATCGGCCCGCCACGCCGCCGCGGACTTTTTGCCCAAACGAGGCGGACCGGATCCTACCGATCCTGTTCCGCGGCGGCCCGGGCTTGTCTTCGGGCTGCTGCCGGTTTTGGAAGCACTTCGGGCGAACTCACGCCGCATCGAAAAGATCCTGATTGCTGATGGAGCGAGGGAGCGGCGGCTTGAAGATATTTTTGAGCTTGCGCGAACCGGCGGCGTGTTGATAGACCGTGTATCCCGGGAGAATTTGACGCGGCTTGTCGGCCCCGACGCAAACCATCAGGGGGTCGCGGCCATTGCCGCATCGGCGGAATATGTTCCGATCGACGAGCTTATCGATGGCTGTGCGGATCCGGCGTTGCTTGTGATCCTGGATGGGGTGGAGGACCCGCGAAATTTAGGCGCCGTTTTGCGGACGGCGGAATGTGCGGGAGCCGACGGCGTCGTCATTCCCGATCGCCGTGCGGTCGGCTTGACCGACACGGTAGCGAAATCGTCGGCCGGTGCGTCCGAGTATGTGAAGGTTGCAAAGGTCGCGAACCTTAACCGGCTTATCGACGACCTTAAACGTCGGAACATTTGGATCGTCGGCACGAGCGGCGATGCGGAGATGAGTTATACCGAATGGGACTGGAAGCAGCCGTCAGCCCTTGTCCTCGGTGCCGAAGGAACAGGGCTCCACAGATTGGTGAAAGAAAACTGCGATGTGTTGGTAAAAATTCCCATGTATGGAAAAATAGAATCTTTGAACGTTTCGGTCGCCGCAGGCGTAGTATTGTTCGAAGCTAAAAGGCGGAGAAGCGTTAGTTCTTAATTTCAAAGTTCTTAGTTCTAAGTTTCAGTGTGGGCGTCGTTCGATTCCCGGGACTGCTGCTCCGAGCTAGGAACGAGAAACTTGGAACCGGGAACCTAAATCTTATGTTTTGTCCTAAATGTGGAACGCAAAATCCTGAAACCGGCAAGTTTTGCCGTAGCTGCGGGGTCGATCTCGGCAACGTCACCGACGCTCTTTCCGGAAAACTGAAAAAGACTCAGGCTCTTGTCGATAAAAAAGGTAAACCCATTAGTTATGAGGGGGCGATAACGAAAATTTTTACCGGCATGGCCTTTATCGCTGTCTCTATCGCTCTCGCATTTTCACAAATGGGGCGCGGCTGGTGGTTTTGGATGCTGATCCCGGCATTTGGGGCCTTAGGTGCGGGCGTCGCGCAATATGTTCAGCTCAAAAAATATGAGGGCGACAATTTCCTGATCCCTGCCGCCAATGATAAAAACATTCTGACCTCAAGCGAAAACGCCGCCTTGCCGCCTTCGCGCACCGATTACGTTTCGTCTGAATCGCGCTACAAGACCGGTGACCTGGCTCCCCCAAGCGTAACCGACAGCACCACAAAACATCTGGAAATGGACCCGGAAGGCGAGACGATGACGTTGCCGAAGAAGTAGCTGCTATTTCTTTCTCAAACTCATTTTGTGGCCATTCAGCCTTTCGATGATCTTTAGATAGTTTTTCGGAAATAGACGTGAAATGTGACTGATCGCCCGGGCATCCTTGCCGATTAGAAGGCGGGGATTTTTCGATTCTATCGCCTTGATAATTTCCCCGGCTGCCTCTTCCGGCGTTGTTCGGGCGATCTTATCGAAGAGTTTTGTACCCTGATCTTTCCATTCAACCGGCGTGTTTTGTCCAACGCGCGAGTTTCGAACAATATTTGTTTTTACCCCGCCGGGATGGACGCAGGTGACCGAAACGCCGGTTTCAGCCAACTCGTGCCTCAAGCTTTCCGTGAAACCGCGAACCGCGAACTTCGACGCGCAGTAGGCACTCTGTTCTTCGGGAGCAATGAGGCCGAACACGCTTGAAACGTTTACGATATGGGCGTTTTCCTCTTTCATCATATGCGGCAGGAAGACCTTGCAGCCGTAAACAACCCCCCAAAATTTATGGCCATCAGCCATTCGAAATCTTCGATCGAAAGCTGGGAGAAACGGCCGAGCAACCCTACGCCTGCATTGTTAATAAGGTGGGTTACGCTGCCGTGCCGTTGAATCACTTCGTCGCACAATGTCTGTACCTGCCCGAGCTTTGAAACATCGACGAGGTGGGTCGAAACCGCGACGCCCGTCTCGGCGATAATCTCCGCCGTTTCTTCAAGGCATTTCTCATCTACATCGGAAACGGCGATTCCCGCGACACCCTTGCCGGCGAAGCGGATAGCCAGGGCACGTCCAATGCCCGACGCGGCTCCGGTAATAACTGCAATGCTCTTATCGCTGATTGGCATAATCAGGACAAATAAAACCGAGAAATTCAGGACGAATCACCTAAGTCGCTCAATGATTCGTGTTCGCTTTGGTTGAATTAGCAAGGATCGATCATTTTCGAACAACGGCCCGCGCGTTTCCCGCATTGCCGCTCCCATCGAACACGCGAAGGGTGACCGCATATTCGCCCGGCTCTTGCACGGGAATCTCAACCACGTATCTTTCCTCGGATGAATCAGATATTCCGTCTTCGGCGAAAACGGACATCCATGGGCCGCCATTTGTACTGTATTCGGCTCGCACCAGGCGGCCTGATCTATCGTTGGCGGTAAACGTTATCCGAGCAGAATTGCCAGTCAATTGAGGCGGCCCGGCGGTTACGTTCGGTTGGGTGTTATCAATGTCGAACGGTTCGCTGATCCTTTCGCCGGTAAGAAACTGTCCGGGTGGATTTTCCGGCGAATCTTTTGCGACGATCCGGACCACGTACCGGCCGTCGGCCAAGGCCTGGCCGTCGATCGTCACGAACGACTCGGCGATGTTCGCGCGGAGCAGCTTAAAATTGGCGTCGCTGACCTCTTTGTAATAGACGTCGTAAACCAGCTTGTCACCGTTTCGGTCCTCGGCGGTCCACTGGAGCGCCCGGGCGGCCCGCTGAAACGCCCTGCGCGGAGCAACGACCACAGCCGGAATTCCAAACGCCTGCGGATCGAGTCCCGAAAGTTCTATGTTCGGATCGATCTGCACGGGCGGGTTTGCAAGCAGGCCGAGGTTCGTCGGCATGATCTGGATCGATAAGACCTCAGGCGCGATGTTCCGCGGCAGATAGGAAGCACTTACCTCATTAAGCACGGCCGCGTTTGACGAACTCTTGAACACCGCCCGCCACTGCAAATATTTTGCTCTTGGGCTGGCGATCTGACCGCCGGCTGTGCCGCTTACGTTTGACCACGGGCTCCACGTCTCCTCGGGTTTTTCGGTGTTTCCGCTGCGCGTCTGGATCTGCACGTTCCCCGATGCACGCCACCATATCCGGCCCCAAGTTGCGACGGATTTAGCATCCAAAACCAATGATTCGTAAGTGCCTTCGGCGACGGTGTCCGGCCCGATCTTGAAAAGACGGCCCTGGTTGCTGGAAGTAGCGTAGAGATTCGAGCCCTGGCCGAAGATCGTTGAGATTTGACTTGCGTCGGTTTGTAGGGCGAGTGACTCGCGCCCGTCATTGGAGATATCGTAGATCCGCCCTTTGTCCGACGTGCCCAGCAAAACCCCGCGGCCTGTTTGGTGTGCATAAAGTGAAAATCCAACTATCGTTGGTGACGACCAAAGCACATCGATCCCTCCGTCCGGCAGAATGCGGTAAACGGCGGATTTGGCGCCGGTCAGATCGTATCGGCTTTTCGGCGGCGGCTCTGGGGCGGGCGGGCCGGGCCGGGCGGCGGAAACAGTCTTGGTTTCCGTGGCCGGCGTCGGGCCCGGGGCCGGGGTTGCGGTTGAGGCAGACTCGCCAAGGGCAAGTGCATAGACCGAACCGTCGGGGCCGACCGCCAGTTCGTGAATTTCACGAAGCGGCGAATCGAGCAGAGCAAACGGTTTTCCATCGGCTCCGAATCTCAGGACGAGACCGTTCGAATCGGTCCCGGCGTACAGATTTCCTGCTTTATCGACCGCAAGCGAGATGATGTGCGAATCGCTGGTATCAAAAAGCAGCGAGGCTTCGGCCGATGCGTTAGCCGAACGCACGCGGTATATTTTGCCGCCTTCGCCTGTGCCGACGGCCAGGCTTCCGTCATTCATCACCGCAAGCGACCAGATATATTTTTCTTTTGCATCGAAATAGACCGAAGCCTTTCCCGCGGCGTCGATCCGGTAAACCTTGCCGTCCGGCGAGGTAGCGGCAAATACTTCGCCGCTTCGCGTAATGGCAACGGCGGTTACGTTCAACTCGGCAAGGTCCGCAAAAAGCGATCCCGCCCCGGCGGCGGTCACCTTAAAAACCTTTCCGTCCCCGCCTGTCCCCAAATAGACGTTTCCGGCCGCGTCAACCGCACTCGACCAGATGTAGGGCTGTTCGGTCTTGTAAACCTCGGTCAAACTAGGGGCCAACATAACGGCCCCGCCGCTGTCGATAGAAACATTTCGCGCGTCGCCTTTGAGGATCTCAGTCCGGGAATCGATCGACCAGATCGCCGGTTCTGACGCAAGCGAGCAAACCGAAAAGGCAAAAATAAGCGTGAGCAAAAATAAGATCTTCATGGTTCAAATTTCCAAAAATGTCGAAAATTAATAGTTATGTACTTATCTATGATCTTACATCTATGTTCATCAGCTATTCTGGACGTTTTCTTTCGTTTGGAGGACTATTTTCGAAATAGATGAAAAGGTGATAGATGATAGATTCTAGTGGCGATCCTGGTTAAATATATGCTATTAATGCGCAAAAAGACACTGGGCTACAAGGCCCTGATGGAGCAAAGGTTTTGCCAGTATCTTTAACTAGATATCCTGGCTTTTGCCTTCTTGGGCGTTAATTCGCCGAGTGTTCTTACAGCGTCATCGCCCCTTAGGAAATGCAGAGCGTTGCGGAGTTCGTCTGCATCGCCGGTTATCAACCGGGCACTGCGTTCGCGTGTGAGATAAGCCCAGAACCATTCGAGCAGAACGATAATCCGATTTCGGAAACCAATAAGGAAAAATACGTGAAGGAACAGCCACATCATCCAGGCGATAAATCCCTTGAACTTGAAGCCGCGGACTTCGGCGATCGCTTTACTGCGGCCGATGGTCGCCATCGTTCCCTTATCGACGTAGCGGAAGTTCTTTCGTTCTATACCTCTTAGATCCGCCAGGATATTCGCGGCGGTCGCCCCACCCATCTGCATTGCCGCCGGGCTGACGCCGGGAACCGGTTCACCGTTTTCCTGCTTGAGCGACGCCATATCGCCGATCACGAAAATGTCCTTGTGACCGGGAATTGTTAGATCGGGTTCGACGAACACGCGGCCCGCCTTGTCGGTTTCGACACCAAGCTGCTTTCCTATCGGCGATGCGGCGACTCCTGTGGCCCAGAGTGCAACTTCGCAACCGATCCACTCGTCGCCCACCTTTACCTTGCCCGGAGCAATGTCCGTCACAAAACTATTCAACCGAACCTCGACACCGAGGTCTTCAAGCTGAGTTTTTGCACTTTCGGAAAGATCCTTGGCAAAAGTGCCAAGGACGCGATCGGAACCTTCGAACAAGACGACCTTTGCCTTTCGGGTATCGATCGCCATGAAATCTTTTGCCAGCGCCTGTCGGGCGATGCCCGCAATAGCCCCGGCCAACTCGACGCCTGTCGGTCCGCCGCCGACAACCACAAAGTTAAGCGGGTCATGTGAGCCTTTAAGGTAGGCGTCGCGTTCCGCAAGTTCAAACGCGAGCAGCACGCGGCGCCGGATCTCCACGGCGTCTTCAAGCGTTTTCAAGCCTGGGGCCGAAACTTCCCAGTCGTCATGCCCGAAATATGCGTGCCGAGCTCCGGCGGCCACGATCAGGTAATCAAAAGCAACCGCCGTCCCATCATCGAGTACCAGCTTTTTGGCTGCAGTATCAAAACCGGTCACTTCGCCCAGAATAACTTCGATATTCTTCGCGTAGTGAAGGATCCGTCGAATAGGCGTCGCGATCTCGCCCGGGCTTAGCACCGCTGTCGCTACCTGATAAAGCAGCGGTTGGAAAACGTGATGGTTCTTTCGGTCGATGAGGGTTACATCGACGGGCTTGTCAGCAAGGGCCTTGGCCGCCCATAGACCGCCAAATCCTCCGCCGACTATCACAACTTTTGGCTTGTTAGTCATAACTTCACTATGATGTCTTACCGACACAGCCACGAAAAACTATTTAAGCGTAACCGGAAAAAAGCATAGATCTTGCCGCAAATCGGATCGCAAAGCCGTAAGAAAATTACTTTTGCACCGTACAGCACTACGTTCCGATAAATTTTGAATATAAAGACCTTGCCGTCGAAGCGTCGTCCGTTCCCTTTATGATCGCCCGGCCATCTTTGAATAGTGTGAACTCATTTTCACCCACGGTAAACCTCACAAGATATTCATTCCATTTGACACCGGGAATATTCGATAATTTCGACGCAAAACCCGCGAGATCGATCTCCGCCGGTCGCAACGGGGCAATTTGAACGGCGTCACGGCCGCAGAGAACAGCCGCAAATTCGTGAGATTCGGCATCCAGGAATTCGAAATTCAGCTTTCCGCATGTTTTACAGTCGGGAAGCGGTCCTGCAAGCTTGATCTTTCTCCAATCGTTCTGCCATACGTCGATCTGCACGAGCGAGCGATGCAGGGCCGCGGTATCGCTCACCAAAAGCTTGATCGCTTCAGCCACCTGAACAGATGAAATGCTGGAAATTATCGGCATTATCACGCCCGCAGTATCGCATGTCGGCGAACTTCCGGCGTCCGGCATTTCGCCGAAAATACAACGAAGACAGGGCGTTTTACCCGGCATGATCGTCATCGTTGTCCCATAACTCGAAACTGCGGCTCCGTAGATCCATGTTTTGCCAAGCTTTACGCAGGCGTCATTTATCAGGTAGCGAATCTGAAAATTATCGGTGCCATCGAGGACGACGACGCAGCCTTCGATAAGCGATTCGATGTTCGAATTATTTACGTCGGCCACGATCGCCTCAACCTCGATCTCAGAATTGATCTCGGCGATACGGGCCTTGGCCGCGACGGCCTTTGGCAGGCGTTCGGCGGCGTCCGATTCCTTGAATAATGTTTGTCTTTGAAGATTTGTGAATTCAACAAAATCACGATCCACGATACGCAGGTTTCCCACGCCGGCCCGTGCCAACATCTCGGCATGTGACGCTCCAAGCGCACCGCAGCCAATCAGCAGAACACGAGAGTTCAAAAGCTTTTCTTGCCCGGCTTTGCCGATCTCGGCAAACAATATCTGGCGGCTGTAGCGTTCGTTCATCACAGATCAAACAACCTCGAAATAATCCCGCCGAAACCTGAATCCGGCTTGTTGTCATCAAACCTGCCGCCACCCGATCGCCGGGCCATCATCGCAACCCGTCGTTCTTCATCGCGAAGCCGCGAACGTTCATCCTGGATGGAGATCTTTTCTTTCTCTCTCGCCCGGTCGAGGCCGCCTTTTTCGATAAAGTCGATTATCTTCGGCAGTTCACCGGCATCGAACCAGACACCGTGCTGTTTACACAGATCGACAATTACCCCGGAAGAGCGGGCAAAGTTGCTGCGGTTCATCAACTGCTTGCAATCGGGGCAGGGAACGTACGAAACGGCGGGCCGCACGGTGTCAGGATGAACATAGCTGTCACTAAAACCGAGTACAGATGCCTGCTGTTCCTTGTTGGAACAGATGCCTTCGAACGTTTGAACGTCCGACCAAAATCCGCCGCAGCGTTCGCATTCGCGGATCGGGACCGTGCCGATCTTGAGCGATTGCAGCTTGATCTTGCACCGCGGGCACTCGCCCGGATCGGCATCGTCGATCAATTCGGCCGCATGGGCGGCCGTTCCGCAATGGCCGCAGAACTTACTTCCGAGGAACATCATTCCAAGACAGGCGGTGCAGCCCACGGTCTTTAGACGCGATCGGCAAAATTCGCATTGCGTCCGATCGCTCATCACTCCGGCGCCGCAGTTTGGACAATTCAGTGCTTCCGGCTGGTTCATAGGTTCAGTTTCTTTTTAACGGCAGCCGCCATCGCGTCGGAGGGGGCTTTTTCTCCGGTCCAAATCTCAAATTGCCGTGTTCCCTGTGCGATCAGCATTTCAAGCCCGCCGATCGCCGGAACACCAGCCGCCCTGGCCTCGGCGATCAGCCTCGTTTCCGAGGGATTGTAAATAAGATCATAAACCAACTTTACGTCCTTCAGGTCCTCGGCACGGGCGATCGTTTTGTTTTCGTTTTCACCCTTTGTTCCAAGCGGCGTGGCGTTAACGATAACGTCCCAACCTGAAATTTTAGATCTCAAATTTGAGATTTCATACTGCCTCACTGCGATATTAAATTCGGCTGCCAGTGCCGCCGCTTTTTCCGGATCGCGCGCTAACAAGATGACATTCGCTCCCTCTTGCCGCAATGAATAAATGCACGCACGGGCCGCTCCGCCTGCACCAATAACGGCAACGGTCGCTTCCCGAATATCCCCCAGTGCTTTTTTCAGAGGAGCGATAAATCCCGGTGCGTCGGTGTTATACCCGAAAAGTTTTCCGTCTTCGATCTTTACGGTATTGACGGCTCCGATCTTTTTGGCTGTTTCGTCGATGGCGTCGAGATGTTCGATAATCGCCTGCTTGTGCGGGTTTGTGACCGAAAAGCCTTTAAAATTTAATTCGACTTCGCGGGTCTCGGGATTGACCATCCGTCGAATGAACTCATCGAGATCCTCTACCTGGAGCGGAATGAACACTCGATTCATTCCCGCGGCCTTAAAGGCAGCGTTATGCATCCATGGCGAAACCGAGTAAGTTGAGTCGCCAGCCACGATCCCGAAGACCTCTGTGTTCCTGTCCAGTTCCTTAACGCGGAACACCTCTGCCATATCTTTGGCCGAGATCTGGCCCGGGGCGGTTTCGGCACCCGATGATGGTGACGCATAGGTCATGAATGCGCCATGCGCCAGCCCTAATATTCTGGTCCATTTACCTGCCTCGCCCATCGCGACCGGGATCAGCGGTTTGCGCTCCGACCTCGCTTTCTCAAGAAGATCCCACAAAGGGATCGCGTCGGTTATTTTTTCGGCCCGTATTGCTATCTTTACGTGTGTCGCTGGTGTTGAACGCAGTCGGTCGTAAATTTCGACGACATCGGGGGGCTCGTCCGAAAAGTCGTGATACGAGCAGATCCGGTT
>JBGTJP010000179.1:0-4732 GCA_041745075.1 Pyrinomonadaceae bacterium
CGGCCTACACGGTCAAGTATCTTGGAACGGCAACCGATATACCGGTACCGGCTGACTATGACGGCGACGGCAAGTTTGATATTGCTGTATTCCGTCCGTCAGAAGGCAAATGGTATATCAAGAAGTCGAGCTCGAATGAAAGCAGTGCAGATGACACTGTGACACTCGGTTCGGCATCTGATAATGCTGTCCAGGCCCAGTAACCAATAACCCCTTGACCAGGCAGAGGCCCATTCGGTCTCTGCCCGGTCATACAGACAAAAGAAAAAGGCTGTCCGAAAGGGCGGCCTTTTTTTACTTCCCGCCAGCTTTAGGTGGTGGGCAATAAGTCAACAAAGGCTTTAGCCCTCGCTAAGTATCCGCGGCTAAAGCCTTAAGGAATTTGCCTGTCAGAATTTCGGCTAAAGCCCTTTTAACCACGAAATTACACCAAACATCACTAAAAAGATCATATTCCTACGTTTTTTCGTGTTTGTTTCGTGCTTTTGGTGGTTCCATTTTTCATTTCGCGGGTGACCCATTATCGGAGTGCTTGTTTTAGTTTGGTTTCTTTGAGAGGCCGACGATATAGCTGTCGCGAGCACGGAGGACAAGATTTGGGCGGTTGACGCGTACCCGGATCTGTTTTCGCTGACCCGGCGATCCCGGGGTTTTCGGAACATAGCCAATGTTGTATTGCCGGCGCAGCTCTTCGGCGATGCCCTCGAAGGCTGCGGTAAGACCGCCCGGCGTTGCCTCGGGGCGGAACACGCGGCCGCCGGTATACTCGGCAAGTTCGCCAAGGTATTTCCGGCCAAGCTCATAGTCTTCGGGACGGGTGCCGACCGGGTTCAGGATGCGGGGAGCGGAAGCCCCGTTACTCCATTCGAACGTGTCGTAGTAGATCGGAAAGACCAATGCGTCCGCTTCCTCTGCCAGGCTTAGCGTGGTGCCATAACCGGCTTTACGCGAGGTTGTATCGACACCGTCGGTGAATAGGACTATCGCCTTTCTACCTTCGATCCTGCTCAACCGCTTGCGAAGCGAAAAATCGACCGCATCATAAAGCGACGTGCCATAGCCAAAATCAGCCTTGCCGATCGCCTTATAGATCCGCGGCCGTTCGCGCGTCACTTCCGTCAGGACATGCACATTCCCGTCAAACTCGATCACCGCGACGGCATCTTCAGACTTTAGTTGATCGACAAACGCTGTCGCAGCCTGACGAATCTCTTCGATCTTATAGTTTGTCGAAAGACTGGTATCGAGAAGCAGGACAACGGTAAACGGTTTGTCGGCCGTTCCAAAATAAGCGATCTCCTGCTCGACGCCATCTTCGAAGATCTTAAATTCGGACCGGCCGAGGTTTGGTATGTAAAGTCCGTTGCGGTCGAATACCGAGACCGGGATGGTTATCAGGTTGGTCTCGACTTTGATAACGTCGTCACCGCTTGTGCCGATGGCTGGGCGAGCGGACACGTTCGATGTTGATCTGGAACCGCCATTGCTGTCTGGCATCGCCGGGAGCGCTCTCGTTTCGCGCGGTCGCCGCGGTTTTGATTCGGAATACCCAAGCGAACCTTCAATTACAACCGGTGTAGGAGAAGGTGCGGGCTCCACACGCCGCCCTGATTGGGCCTGAAGCGGCGAAGCAGCCGCAAGTACGAATAGCGATAGAGTTGGAATTCTTGCCATTTAATAAAGTCCGCCGGAGTTTATGCCTTTGGGCTTAGGATGCGAAGCATTCAAAAAGGGCTTACCGGAATTTTACAAAAAGCCGTTGATCGTCTGGATGCTGAATCCGAGCATAACCGCTACGACCACCCATCCCGCGATCTGAAGCACCACCGGATGTCTGTACTCGCCGACAACACTTTGCCGCCGTGAAGCTAACAGAACCAGGGCCAGCCCAACCGGCAGGATAAATCCGTTTATCGTGCCCGCCCAAACAAGGACCTTCACCGGATTGCCGATCACAAGAAACATAAGTGCGGAAAGTATGATAAATCCTATTATCACGGCATTCGACCGCGCCTCGACCTTCGAATTCAAGGTCTTGATAAAAGAGACCGAAGTAAACGCGGCTCCGATCACGGATGTGATCGCGGCCGCCCACATCACGATCCCGAAGATGCGCAGGCCAAAATTTCCCGCCGCATTCTCAAAAACCGAAGCCGGTGGATTAGCGTCGCTGATAGCCATGCCGGCCGAGATAACGCCAAAGGCCGCCAGGAACAGCATAAAGCGAACAATGGCGGTCAAAATGATCCCGGTTACCGCGCTCCGGTTTACCTGGCGCAACGCTCCGACGCCGTGAATACCGGCATCGATCAGGCGGTGCGCCCCGGCGAACGTGATGTATCCGCCAACCGTCCCGCCAACAAGCGTGACGATCGCACGCGCGTCGATCTCAGCCGGCATAAAAGTCCGATGGACCGCCTCCATCAGCGGAGGCTTCGACGCAAAGACTACGTAAAAGATCAGCCCGATCATGATGATCCCAAGTATCTTGACGAATATGTCCATTGCTTTGCCGGCTTCCTTTAACGAAAACAAGGCGATCGCTATGGCGGCGCTGATCGCGGCCCCGACTTCTACCGGCAAGCCGAAAAGGACATTCAGGCCCAGCCCGCACCCGGCAATATTACCGATATTAAAAACCAGCCCGCCAAAGGAAACCAGTGCGGCGAGAAGGTATCCGCTGCCGGGAATTGTCTCGTTCGCGACATCCTGCCCGCGTTTTCCGCTTACGGTAAGGACACGCCAAATGTTCAATTGGGCGAATATGTCGAGGATGACGGACAAGAGAATTACGAAGCCGAAACTGGCCAGCAACTGCTTTGTGAACACCGTCGTCTGAGTGAGGAAACCCGGCCCGACGGCGGATGTCGCCATCAAAAACGCCGCGCCTAATATCGCGGACGAAGGGGCAGTTCTTTTTGCCGGTTCTTCGGACATAGGTTTTAGGCCGGAGCCGCAATGGCGATCCCGCGTTCTTCCATCGCGGTTCGGATCGCCGAGGCAAACTCGACGGCATTTTGACCATCGCCGTGAATGCAGATCGTATCGGCCGCAACTTTTACGGGCGTGCCGTTCGCACCGGTGACCACGGACTTTTCGAGCATTTCCAGAGCCTGTGCGACCGCGACCTTCGGGTCATTGATCAGGGCATTGGCTTCGCTGCGGGGCGTCAAGCTGCCGTCGTTTTGATAAGTCCGGTCGGCAAATACCTCCGATGCCGGCCTCAACCCCGCGGCCTCGGCGGCCTCGATCAATTGACTTCCGGAAAGGCCGTAGAGGAGTAGGTTAGAATCGAGGTTCTTTATTGCTTTCGCTATCGCGTCGGCCATTTCCCGATCTTTTGCGGCCTGATTGTACAAGGCCCCGTGTGGTTTGACGTGGTGCAGGCGTGCGCCTCCGGCTTCGCAGATGCCTTTTAGCGCCGAGATCTGATAGAGCACCTGGTCATAGATCTCCCGCGGCGAGAGCGACATATTGCGGCGCCCGAAGCCCTGAAGATCGGGATAGCCCGGATGGGCGCCGATGGCTACACCGTTTTCCAACGCGAGTTCGACGGTTTTTCGCATTGTCGATGCGTCGCCGGCGTGTGATCCGCAGGCGATGTTCACGGACGAAACATACTTCATCAAGGCGGCGTCGTTTCCCATCCGCCATGGGCCGAACCCTTCGCCCACATCACAGTTAAGGTCAACAGACAGCATAATATGCGAGCAGATTATCACACTCGCGTTACCAATAACGACCGAAACGAACCGCATCGCGCAGCATTCGAAGGTCGCGTTCTATCTTGATAGCAGCCTCCTCGGCCTCGCCAATTTCGACAAGTTTGAAGTTTACCGCGTCGCCCGGCCCAAGCTGCGCGATCAGAGGAAGGTCGGCCGATATGATATTTCCAACCCGCGGGTAACCGCCCGACGTTTGATGGTCGGCCATCAGCACGATCAGTTGGCCATCCGGAAGAAGTTGGATCGTGCCAAACGTAACCGCAGCCGAGACCATTTCATCAAGTGCGTAGATATGTATCTCGGGGCCGCTGAGGCGAAATCCCATTCGGTTCGAATCGTTCGTCACCGTAAAGCTGCCGGCTGTAAATGCCGTCTGTGCAGAGTCGTCCAGGTGATCAAACTCGCCTCCGCGAAGGACGCGAACGGTGGGCGAGTTTCTGTAGGCCGGACGAATATCGCGGGATGCGGCGTGGTTAATGTTTTCAGGCGAACCGGCCGCCGGAGCGTTTCGCTCGATGAGGGAGCCTTTTTTCAACCGAACCGTCGAGAACGACCGCGGCTGGGCTTCCGGTAATCTGAGGCCGCCTTCAACGGCAATATACGCACGGCTGCCGACGATCTTTTTCTCGAACCCTAGAACATCATCTGCATTCGCCGCGTGCGTTTTCCAGTTTGCTATGGCTGCGCCGTTTAAAACCGGCAAAAGATCAGCACCGGCGACGGCGAAGCGAGATGCCTCTGTAAATTCGATCTCGGGTCCGGGGAAATGCAGTTCGAGAACGAGATCGTCGTCATCATTTCCAAGCATCAAATTCGCAATGCGGGCCGCGGTCCGATCCATCGCTCCGCGAGGGTTCACGCCAAATCGTTGAAGCCCAAAAGCCCCGACGCCCTGGATGCTGGTAAAAATTCCTTCTTTTCTGATCAGAAGACTCATTGAGAAATGATTTTAGACAAGTCGTCGTCACAAGAGCCTAGGCGTCCTGACGGACAAACCGCACCCGGTC
>JBGTJP010000180.1:0-36374 GCA_041745075.1 Pyrinomonadaceae bacterium
TCAATTCGTGCTCAACTATATGCACGACGCATATACCAAGATCAAGATCTACGAAACAAGCGGCAAATGGGTTCGTGACGTTGAACTTCCAGGCATCGGTTCTGCCGGCGGCTTTGGCGGAAAACGAAAAGATTCCGAAACGTTTTACTCGTACTCAAGCTACAATACTCCGCCGACGATCTTTCGTTACGATATGAAAACAGGTAAGAGCACGCTGTTCCGTCAGGCGAAGGTAAAACTCACCCCTAGCGATTACGAAGTGAAGCAGGTCTTTTACGCAAGCAAGGACGGCACGAAAGTTCCGATGTTCCTGACCTATAAGAAAGGAATTAAGCTCGACGGCACGAACCCTACGATCCTTTTCGGTTATGGCGGTTTCAATCAACCGTCCACACCTGGATTCTCACCGGCACGCATTGCATGGCTGGACATGGGCGGAATTTACGCGGTCGCTTGCATCCGGGGCGGAAGCGAATACGGCAAGGATTGGTGGAAGGGCGGTTCGCGGCTCAACAAGCAAAACGTCTTTGATGATTTTGCGTGGGCTGGCAAATGGCTGATCGCCAACAAATACACGTCGACGCCAAAGCTTGCGATTCAGGGCGGATCGAACGGCGGGCTGCTTGTCGGGGCCGTGTTGAATCAGAACCCCGGCCTTTTCGGTGCCGCGCTTCCCGCAGTCGGTGTGATGGACATGCTCCGTTTTGATAAGTTCACGATCGGATGGGCGTGGAAGTCCGATTACGGCGATCCGCAGGACGAGGCCGATTTTAAGGTGATGTACGCCTACTCGCCGTACCACAACGCAAAACCCGGTACAAAATATCCCCCGACGTTGGTAACAACGGCCGACCACGACGACCGTGTGTTCCCTGCTCACAGCTTTAAATACACAGCCGCGATGCAGAACGCACAGGCGGGCGATGCCCCGGTCCTGATCCGCATACAGGTCCGCGGTGGCCACGGTGCAGGCCTCCCGACGGCCCTGCAGATACAGCAGCAAGCCGATATCTACGGCTTCCTCGTAAAATCGCTGGATATGAAGCTTTGAGATCGTCCGCACATCGGAGGGCAAAGCCCAAGAGGGCGGCAAACGGTTACAGCATCACAGAAACTCTATGGAGGAGTATGTATCGGGCAGAATTCCTTTGGTTCGGTGCCGTTGGCGAACTGGCGGGTTTCGCGGCGGGGACAATTGATGGTGGCACGCATCATTGTGACGGGGCAGACGATGACATTCACATAGCCGCGGCTGTCGATTGAGCGGCCCGAACGCGGGGTTGGACGGGGATTCGCCGGATCATCGACACTGTCGGTCCATGTTCCGCTGACGGGCGTCGCGGATGGCGTCGGCGTCGGGTCACCCGCGTCGGGGCCGTCGATCAGGCCGTTCTCATCCATTGTGATCATTGCCCTGTTCGGCATTGTGCCGGGTATGAACAGTTCGATTCGCCGGAATTCGGGCGGCACATCGGTGACGTAAACTTCCTTTGGTTCGGGAACTTCCTCGGTCTGCCATGCGGCAAGGTCGGGATCGACCGGCGTTGGCGAAGGAGTCGGCGTCGGCGAAGCCTTTGCGTCGGGCGTTTCGGTCTCGGCACTGTCGAGTTCGCGGATAAGCGTTCCGTTGCGAATGTCGATCTCGGCCTCGCGGATGCCGGCGGGCATCTGCCAATCGCCGTTCCATTCGGGATGCAGCTTTAACGCTTCCTGCATAAAATCAGCCCAGATCGGCATAGCCGAATCCGAGCCCTTCATCCCGAGATCGGCGTTGTCGTCAAAACCAACGTAAACCACACAGACGATCTCCGGCGTAAATCCCGCAAACCATCCGTCACGCGACGTTCCGGTCTTCCCGGCAAACGCCGTCTTGCCGGCCGCGTTCCTAAAACCCCACGCCTGTGCGTGTGCGGCAGTGCCCCTGTTTATCACATCCTTCATGATGTCGGCGGCAATATAGGCGGCGTCAGGACGGATCACGTTTTTGCGGTCCGGCATCGGAGCGGCTGCGGTTTTGCCGTCACCCTTTGTAACGCGGGTTATCGGCGTCGGTAAAACGCGGTCGCCAAGGTTGGCGAACATCGTATATGCCGTCGCAACCTGCAGCGGCGTCGCCTCGGCCGTGCCAAGGGCCATCGACGGATAGGCCTTGTCCACCTTCGGCATCCCGGCACGATGAGCAAGATTCATCACCTTACCGATGTTGACCTGCATTCCAAGATCGACCGTGACCGTGTTTTTGCTCTTGACCAGGGCGTCGCGGAGCGTGATGTCCTGATTCGAGAAATAATCGCCGTAGTTATTGGGTGAATAGGAATCGTTACCGAATGTGAATATTTTCTTTTCGTCTTTTAAGATCGTCGCGGCCGAAAATGTGCGTCCGCCGTCATAGGGCGAATTCAACGCGGCCGCATATACGAACGGCTTAAAGACCGAACCCGGCTGACGCATCGCCATCGTAGCCCGATTGAACTGGTTCTCGGCGTAATTACGACCGCCCACCATCGCCACTATCTCACCCGTCTTCGGACGTATCGCAACCAAAGCAGCGTTCAAACTTCCCTTTGGCCTCTTCGGAAAATACCTGTCGAGCTTTTCAAGACGCTCGGTAACCGTATTGTACGCCAGCTTTTGCAGATCCGGGTCGATCGACGTATAAACGCGAAGATGCTGAAGGGCTTCGGGGTCGCTGACGACGTTCGGCAGTTCGTCCACGACATACTGCGAGAAATACGGCATGCCTTCGCGGTCTTTTGCACGCGTCACCTGCCTAAGCTCGACCGGCGTAGCATAAGCCTGTGAATAAAGCTGTTCCGATATCTCACCCGCCTCAAACATCGACTGAAGCACCTGATTCCGCCTTTCGCGTACTTTTTCTGGATTCTTATAAGGGTTATAACGGTTCGGGCTGCGGATTATCCCCGCGAGGAACGCGGCTTCGGGCAATGTGAGCTGCGAAACGTCCTTGCCGAAATACGCGTTCGCGGCTTCGCCCACGCCGTAGATCGAAACACCGGTCTGTTGCCCGAGATAGATCTGATTTGCGTAAAGGGTGAATATCTCCTGCTTTTTCAGCCGTGTTTCGAGGATGACCGACATATACGCTTCGGTCACCTTTCTTTCAAGCGTCGGAGCATTCGTCAGCAAAAGGTTTTTGACAAGCTGCTGCGTGATGGACGAACCGCCCTGATTTGCAAGCGGCGTATTCTCTTCGCCCTCATACCGACGCCATAAGGCCCGCGCGATACCGCGAAAATTAACGCCATAATGCTCAAAAAACGCCCGGTCCTCCGTGACGGTTATCGCTTTGATCAAATAATCTGGCAGATCGTCAAATGCGACAGTCTTTCGCCGCCCGTCGCCTTCGGCCGCGATGGTGCTCAATTGCTTCGGCTCAAGCAGGACTTTTGGCAGTTCGGCCTTTGAGTCGCTGTCAACGATCTTTGAAATGGTTTTGCCGTCCTTACTGAACGACGCGATGAGCGATGCAAATGCTTTTTCGCCATCGATAACGCCGGTTATGCCCGGCTCGATACTTATCCCGGCATCAACGACCTCAAAACGGCTTCGGGCACGGTCCGCCTTGATGTTCTTATCGATATAACCGGCCGATTTTAGGTAATCCACCAATTCGGCACGGGTCATTGGCTCGCCCACGCGAAGCGTTTTCGGTGCCGAATAGATGCCAGCCGAAGGCGTAAAGACCTCGCCGGTCATTAACTTGCGGTCGATCTGGTCCGAGAAATCGAACCAATAGTAGGTCAGCGTCAGAAACGTCGCGAGCAAGGCCAAAAGGCCAAGCGAAATGGTCCACCCGTTAACGAGCCATCCGAAAATTCTCTTGACGCGGGATGGCGGCGCGGCCTTGTACGAGGACGAACGCTTAGCACTGACCCAGCCTTTCGGCGGTTTTTTTGAGCGGCTGCTCTTTAGCTGGTTCGAAGGCGGCATTTACTCGTAACTGTCTGCGGATTAGGTGAGAGTTTGGTTTTTGCGGGTTGCCCTGTAAAATTCTATCTAGTTTCAACAGGCGAGTCTAGTAAATAATGTCGATGAAAATACTTGTCACTGGCGGAAGCGGATATCTGGGTACGCACATTCGCCGTTATTTTGAGGCCGACGATCTGTCGCGTCGGTCTGATCGCGACATCCTGAACGCGGATGACGTTCAAAGTGTCGGCGAATACGATATGGTCATTCACCTCGCCGCACTCCTGGACAAAGACCCGGCGGCGGCGGACGATGTTTTCCGCACCAATGTTGAGGGCACCGTGAATGTACTGAAGAATGTTAAAAAGGACGCTGTTTTCATCTTCGCTTCGACAAAGGATGTTTACGGACGTTTCGCCGACAGTTTTGGTGACGTGCCCGAGACCTGCCAAACGCTTTACGCCGGCCAGTCGGCCCTCGAATGGTCAAAGCTGATCGCCGAACGATACGTCGAATATTATGCAAATCAAAACGGCTTCCGAGCGTGCATCTTTCGGCTATCGACCGTGTACGCTCCATCGAGCGAAGGCAACACGCCGAATTTCGTTGGCCACTATGCGGACGCAATAAACCTGGGCGAACGCATCCGGCTGCCCGGCAATGGACGCCCCCGCCGCGATCTGCTGCACGTTAACGATCTTGCGTCGGCGTGTCAGGCCTTTGCGGATTCGGTAATTCGGCACGGAACTTATAACCTCGGCGGCGGCGGTGAGAACACATTGAGTTTGAGTGAGTTGGTCGCAAAGATGGAAGAGGTTTCCGGCCTTCAGGCGATCGTCGATGCCGAAGAGCCGTTACCAGAACCGGTTCCGCTGAATTACGTCAGTGACCTTTCGTTGATAGAGCTAGAACTTGGCTGGAAACCGTCGATAAACTTGGATAAAGGATTGGCGAATTTGTTCGGAAGGCGTCCTTTGCCTTAAACCAGGGATGGCTAAAAGCTTAAGCGGAACTTTCAACAACGCACGGTGCTACGTCGTTGAGAAATGATCGAAAGACCACTATCAACTAACCACTTATCACTAACCGCTGCAAGAATTTGATTTCTTCAGCGATCAATGGGTAATGGTTAGTGACGAGTTCGTCTTTCCTTATCCAAATAATTTGATCTTTATGTAGAAAACTACGGTTTTTCAAAAATGCCGCAAAAACCTTCGATCAATAAAATAGTAGTCCGCGGCACCAATTGGATCGGCGACGCCGTGATGTCCGTGCCTGCCCTTCGCGAGCTGTCGCGGCTGTTTCCCGATGCCGAGATCGTGCTTTATGCCAAAAGACCGATCGAGGGAATTTTTGAAGATGCGGACTTTATCGACCGGATACTTCCTTACGAAAAACTGTCCTCGAAGATCAAGCAAACAATGAATCAGGCCGATCAGCTTGGCGACGAGAATTTCGATCTGGCGATATTATTTCCAAACTCGTTTGAATCGGCACTTACTACCCGCTTGGCGAAAATACCGCACAGAATAGGTTATAACAAGGACCTCAGGGGGCTGCTTCTGACCGACCCGGTCGCCGTGCCTGAATGGAAGGACAAGCGGCACGAGGCCTTCTATTACCTGAATCTTGTAGCCGAGGCGGAACGCCGTTATTTGGGAACCGCGACTGTTTTGCAGAGCATTCCCGATGCATCCCTGCCGGTCTCGGAAAGCCGACGCGAGGGTGCTCGAGTGGTACTCCGCGCCGCCGGGCTCGATCTTTCGAAAAAGATAGTTGCTATCGGTGCCGGTTCGACAAACTCGCGGGCCAAACGCTGGGGCACAGTGGGATTCGCGGCGTTGATCGACCGTTTGCGTGAGGAGTGCGATGCTCAGGCGGTCCTCGTCGGTGCCAAATCTGAAACAGATGTGGCCCACGAGGTGATCGGAATGACGCGGCACAAGCCAACGGATCTGACGGGCAAAACCAGTGTGGCCGAGGCGGCGGCTGTCCTGAGCGTCGTCGATATGCTGGTTTCAAATGACATGGGCCTGGCACACGTCGCACCGGCCGTCGGCACGCAAACGGCCGTGATCTTCGGCCCGACCAACCCCGTTACGACCCGGCCATTTTCGGAAAATGCGGTTGTAATTCGCAAGGATGTGGAATGTTCCCCGTGTATGCTTCGCGACTGCCCCATCGACCATCGCTGCATGACCGGCATCACCGTAGATAGCGTTTTTGCGGTCTGCCGCGATATTCTGTTTCCGCCAACTGAAGATGAAAGTTGAAAATAATAAAAGGCCGGCCGCGTTTATCGACCGTGACGGTACGCTGATCGAAGAGGTCAACTTTCTTTCACGCGTTGATGAGCTGCGCATTTTCCCGTACACGCCCAAGGCGATCGAATTGCTGAAGAGCCGCAACTATCGCATTATCGTTGTAACAAACCAGTCGGGCATTGGCCGCGAGATATATGACGAAGCCGCCATGCGTTCGATCCATGAGGAAATGCAGCGGCGGCTGGGCAATGCGATCGACGCGTTTTACTATTGTCCGCATCTGCCTTGCGACGGGTGCGAGTGCAGAAAACCGAATCTGGGCATGATCGAATCGGCCAAACGCGATTTTGAGATCGATATGAACGGTTCGTGGATGATCGGCGACAAAAAGATCGACGCCGAAACCGGGTTCAACGCGGGCATTCGCACAGCATTGGTGCGAACCGGTTACGGACGGGAACACGAAAAGGAGATGAACGGGCGGCCTGATGTTGTAGCCGATGACCTGCTGGCGGCTGTTGAACGAATACTAAAGTTCTAAGATCGGCGGTTCGGACTCCTTTTTCGCAAGCGGCAGTTTGACCGTGAAAGTCGCTCCTTTATTCACACCCGGGCTGGCGGCTCCGACCGATCCGCCATGGACCTCGACAAGATTCCTGACGATCGCCAATCCCAGCCCAAGCCCGCCGTTGTTGGATTTATTTGTCACATCCTGCCGAAAACGTTCGAACACCATCGGCAGAAACTCGGGGCTGATACCCTTTCCTTCATCCCTGATCTTTGTAACTACATGATCCGGACGCTTTTCGATCGAAATGTGAATGGCGGAATGGTCGTGGCTGAATTTCAGCGCGTTGCCAAGCAGATTTGTGAATACCTGCACGAGGCGGTTGCGATCGCCCACGACAACAGCACTGAGACCGTTCCGGGGAAAATCGATCGTCATCTTCTTTGACTCGGCCGCCGGCCGAATGGTTTCGACCGCCTGTGAGAGAACCTCCGAAGCATCCAGTTCGATCATATCGAGCTGCAATTTGCCCGAAATGACTCGAGCAACGTCCAACAGATCCTCGATCAGACGGTTTTGCGTTTCCGAATTCTTGATTATCGTAGTCAGGGCCTTTTCCGATTGGTCAACGTCGAGCGAACCACCCTTCATCAAGCGTGCCCATCCGAGAATCGAGTTCAGTGGCGTCCGAAGTTCGTGTGAAACACTGGCCATGAACTCGTCCCGCAGCCGGTTCGCTATCTCGGCCTCGCGGCGGGCGTCTTTTTCGCTGTGGAGGATAGTTTCCCGTTCGCGGCCGATCTCAAGCAGCCGTTCGTTGGCCTCCTTGAGTTCCACGGTACGTTCTTCCACGTTTCGTTCGAGGCCTTCGTTGGCTTCGATCAACTTCGTTTGGGCAGCCCGCCGTTTCTTGCTTTCGGAAAGAACGGTCAAGTTTGCGAGGCCCAGGGATATTATTCCCGCCAAACTGCTCACGATCAAGACCCAAACCGTCACAGTGAATTTGAAGTCGCCGCCCCGGTCGCGGGCCGCTTGGGCAGCCACCTGTATCGCTTTTATCCGCTCACCCGACGCCCGGATCTGGTCGAGCATTGCCTTGCCTTCAAGCCACATCAACTCGGTTTCCGCTGAATTTGGGCCCTCGGTCTTGCGAACGCCGACCTTCCGCGAAACCTCGGACGTATATTGTTTCAGCACCTGGTCCATGCGGTTCACTTCGTCCGCCTGGTTCGCCCTGCCGGCATCATTCTGTGTCAGAATACGCAGGCGCTCTATATTCTGCCTGATCTTCGGTTTGGCCCTTTCAAACGGATCGAGGTAGGTTTCATTGCTGGTTGGCAAGAAGTTGGTCATGGCGGACTGGATCTCAAAGGCCAGGGCAACGGTTTCATCAACCTTTGAGACGACCTCCTGAGAGTGCCGCTGCCAGGCCATCGCATCCTGAAGCGAGATCGTATTCTGATAGAAAACAACGCCTATCGTCGTCAGCATCAGGAAGACGAAAAACAGAATTATCGGCAGCTTTCTTTCGAATGTCAGCGGCATTGTAAAACTGCGGGCATTAGCGGTTATTCGTGTCAGCCGGCACGGCCAAAATCGTCGTCGAGCCGTTCAATATCATCTTCGCCGAAATAGGTTCCGGTCTGAGTCTCGATAAAAACCAGCGTTTCTGTGTTGTCGGGGTTTTCAACACGGTGGGCCGTTCCTGTGGCGATATCCGTTGCTTCGCCGGTTTTGACTAGAAATTCCGAGCCATTTAATGTTACTTTAGCAGTGCCCTGAACGACAAACCAGTGTTCGGCCCGCTTGGTGTGGCGCTGGTAGCTAAGCCGTTTTCCGGGCAGCACTTCAATTCGTTTGACCTTAAAATTTTCCGATTCGTCCAGGATGGTAAAACTGCCCCACGGGCGATTCTCGTAAAGATCTGCACTATTCTCTCTTGCATTTGAGTTCATAGCTTTTTCCGGGCCGGATATGTTCAGTCTAAACGAAAAATACCGCGCAGCCAAACTTCGGGAGATGCCGGTTCAGACACTGATCCTGGGCCGTTTAGTAGTTATTTTTCTGCTTCTAGTCATAACCTGGGTATGGCACAGCGGCAGGCTTAAACTCTCTTTCGAAGATTTTCCGCAGAGCATTTTTATTGGCTTTATCGTCTCGGTCGGCCTTACCATCGTCTATTTCTTTCTTCTCCGATTAAGCTCGAGCCTCACCTGGCAGGTCCGGCTGCAGTTTATCCTCGACGCTCTGCTGATCACCTGGCTCGTCTGGCGTACCGGCGATCTTTCCTCGCCGTTCATTGTACTATATATCGTCCTTATCAGCGTTTCGAGCCTTTTTCTGAAACCGCTCGGGACGATCGTCCTGGCGTTCATCTGCATTACGCTTTTTGCCGTCCTTTCGATCATAACAAGCCTGCAGATCATCGAATCGACGGGCACGGCCCTCTCGCCTGCAAAAGTTGCTCAGGGAATAAGCTTTCACGTCGTCGCCTTTCTGGTGGTTGGCTTGCTGGCCGCACGGTTGTCCGAACGTCACTCGTCGGGCCAGAGCCTTCAGGAAGCGACGAAGAAGCTCGCCGACCTTCAAGCCCTTCACGAGCGCATAATCGAATCGATCCGGTCGGGTCTGATCACGACCGACCTTGACGGCACGATCTACACCTTCAACGCCGCGGCTCAAGAGATAACGGGCTTTCAGGCGGAAGATATGGAGGGCGAAAATATCAGCCTGCTTTTCGGAAAGATAGATATCGAGATCGAACAGTCCATTCAGGCCGCCGCCGAGGGCGAACAGCTTCCGCGTTTCGAGGCCAGCCTCGAAACCCCCGAGGGATTCGCGGTGCGGATCGGTTACAGCATCTCGCAGCTTTTTTCCGAGGACAATGAGGCAACCGGCCTGATCGTTACGTTTCAGGATCTTACGGAGATCCGTTCGATGGAGGAAAGCGTCCGCCGAAAGGACCGCCTTGCTGCCGTGGGACGTGTTGGTGCCGGTTTAGCCCACGAGATCCGCAATCCGCTCGGTGCGATGCGTGGGGCAATACAGGTTCTCGAGGCAAACACGCCCGCCCAATCGGTGCAGGCCGACCTAATGGGCATTATCATGCGCGAATCCGACCGCCTGAACAGCATCATCACGAACTTTCTTAGCTACGCCCGTCCGAAGGTCGGCAACTTTACCGAGATCGACGTAAGCGAGGCGATCCGCGAAACGATCACGCTTCTTCGTCACAGCCCGGACGTTGGCGAAAATCACGTCCTCGCGGAACAACTGCCGCCGGAACCGGTTTTCATCTCCGCCGACTCGACGCAGATAAAACAAATATTCTGGAATCTGGCTCGCAACTCGATCCAGGCGATGAAGGACGGCGGCAAGCTCACGATCAAGCTCGCCCCGCTCAGCCTCAGCCGCATACGCATTACCTTCGAAGATACCGGCAACGGCATGACGCCCGACCAGGTCGAACAGCTTTTCGAACCGTTCGCGAAATCTACTTCGGGCGGCACGGGCCTTGGCCTGTCGATCGTTTACCAGATCATCCGCGACCATAACGGCACGATCAACGTTCGCAGCATCGAGGGCGAGGGGACCACCATAACCGTCGAATTGCCAGCCGAAAATCGCCCCCGGCCGATGGACGATGATGACATCGATGTTTCGACCGTACCGAACCGGCTGCACGACCTCCTGAATGTCAAAAATCCGGACTCGAAAGTTTCTGCTTGAATTATTACCCCTGGTTCTGTGAAAATAGAGATTGCGGATAAAATCGGTATTTCATCCGTATTCGACCCCACAATTGACCGCAACGCCTTTGTTAATCGAGTTGATTCCGTTGCATTTCCCGCTTTTTCCTTTTTGTTCACCCTGTTCGGGAAATAAGAAACGATCGAAAAGAAAAGCTGGTTTCGCAACGCACCCGATCTAAGACCGCAGTGTAAAAAATGTCCAACCTCCTCATTGTAGATGACGAACAGAGTTACCGGCAGCTTCTCAGCCTTATCTTCGAGGGCGAGGGGCACAGCATTCGAACCGCCTCAAACGGCACGGAAGCCGTCGAGCTTCTGACCGCGGAACCGGCCGATCTTGTTGTCTCGGACGTTAGAATGCCCGATATGGACGGCATCGAGATGCTCCGCACGGTCCGCGAATCGCTGCCGGACATGGGCATAGTGTTCATGACCGCCCACGCCTCGGTCGAGGCCGCCCGCGAGGCGTTCAAGCTCGGGGCCGATGATTTTATCACCAAACCGTTCGACGTCGATGAATTAAAGCTGATCGTTAAGAAAACGCTTGAAAAGCAGGCGCTGATCGACGAGAACCGTGCGTTCAAACGGGCCCAGCGTCAACGCGGCAGCGTAAAGAACATCGTCGGCACGTCCGAGAAGATGAACGCGATCTTTCAAATGATCGAAACGGTCGCCGAGGTCCAGTCGACCGTGCTTATAACCGGCGAAAGCGGCACGGGCAAGGAGCTTGTCGCACGGGCGATCCACGACCTGAGCAACCGGGCCGAAAAACCGTTTATCTCGATCAACTGCGGTGCATTTACCGAAACGCTTCTCGAATCCGAGCTTTTCGGCTATATCAAGGGTGCGTTTACGGGTGCGAACACGAACCGCAAAGGCCTGTTCGAAGCCGCCGACAAGGGCACGATCTTCTTGGATGAGATCGGCGAGATGTCGCCCGCGATGCAGGTAAAACTGCTCCGCGTGCTGCAGGAACGCCGCGTCCGTCCGGTTGGTGCCCACGAAGAGCTGAAGATCGACGCACGCGTGATCGCGGCCACAAACCGCGACCTCAAGCAAATGTCAACCGAAGGCACCTTCCGCGAAGACCTTTTCTACCGAATATCGGTAATCCCGATCCACCTTCCCCCGCTTCGCGACCGCACCGAGGACATTCCCGATCTGGTAGGCCATTTCGTCCAGAAGTTCTGCGACCAAAGCGGCCGCAGCCTGGGCGTATCGCCAAAAACGATGGATATGCTTGAGAAGTATATGTGGGGCGGGAACGTGCGCGAGCTCGAACACACCATCGAACGGGCCGTCGCGCTCGAACGGACGGACGAGATACAGCCCGAACGCCTGCCCGAGCACATTACAAACTACAACCCCGAACGCATCAAGGCCGAATTCGAGCTGCCCGCAGACGGCCTCAATCTGACGGCCCACCTTGAAAATCTCGAACGCACCTACGTCATCGAAGCGCTCCGCTTGACCTCCGGCAACCAGACAAAAGCCGCCGACCTCCTCCAAATGCAGGTCCGCTCGCTCCGCCACCTCCTCGACAAACACAGCATCCGCACTCTCTCCGCCCAAATGCGCAGCGGCGACTAACGACCGCCGTACTGTATCATTTTCATACAGCTACGGTTGATTTTATCAAAATTTGCAGGCAAAAATAACCGGGCAAGACCGGTGTTTTCAAACATCTAACAGATAAACGGCAGTTCGGCACACGAGTTGCCGTTATTTTTTGCTGTTACTCTCTCTCCGATTTGAGTGTTAGGAGTGTTTCCCATAGATATGAAAACATCGCCAAGACAATTATCTGAAAATTTCGATTTTTCGGTCGCTTTCCACCGTCAACGCATTGCGACCCAGGGCGATCTTATAAATCGGGACGTTAGCCTGCTTGAGTTCTTTCGCCGCGTCCTCGACGAGGGCCTCGACGACAAGCAGCCCTTGCTCGAACGCCTTAAGTTCATCGCGATCTTCTCGTCGAACATCGATGAATTCTTTATGGTGCGGGTGTCGGCACTAAAGGAGAAGATCGGCCGGGGCGTCACGAGCCTTTCGGATGGGTCCGCGACGACTGAACTTCTGGAAGCGATACGCAAGGCGGTAAACGAAATGATCGCCCGCCAAATGGATTGCCTGCGGGATGGAATATTGCCCGGACTGGCCGCCCACAACGTGGCGATCAAGGCTTACGGCGAACTCTCCGAAGACGAGCGGTCATTCGCCAACGACTATTTTGAAGCAAATATCTACCCTGTGCTGACACCGCAGGCGGTCGACCCGACACACCCCTTTCCATATATTTCGGACGGCAGCCAGAATTTGGGATTCTATATCGAGCCGCGGGTGAACCGCCGCACTGCACGAGTGATGAAGTCCGTCGGCACACGGTTTTTTGTTCGTTTGAAAGTTCCCTCGTTCGTGCCGCGATTTGTCAGGGTCGCAGACGGCACCGACACCTTTGTGTTTGTCGAAGACCTGATAAGGGCGAATATCATCCGTCTCGTTCCGACGGTCGAACCTGAGTCCTGTCACCTGTTTCGAATAACCAGGGACGCCGACATGGACCTTCATGAAGTCGAAGCCGAAGATCTGCTCGAGACAATGGAGGAAAATCTGAAACTCCGTCGGTTCGGCGATGTCGTGCGGCTCGAAGTTTCGTCCTCGATGCCGGCCGAGATGGTCGAGCATCTTTCGGCGTCCCTCGAGATAACCGACGAGGACGTTTACAGCGTTGACGGGCCCCTCAACGCTGCGGATTTTTGGGATATCGTAAGCCTCGACCGACCTGATCTTAAGGACCGCCCGATCCGCATCAAACGACCCGACATCTTCGATTCCGGCGAGTCGATTTTCGATATTATCGGTCGCTCCGATCATCTCCTTCATCATCCATATATGCCGTACAGCATTGTCACGGACCTGATCCGGGAAGCCGCAGAAGACCCGGATGTTCTCGCAATTAAGATATGTCTTTATCGTATCGGGTCTGAATCGCCCATCGCCCCGCTGCTTATCGAAGCAAGTGAACGCGGAAAGCAGGTGACCGTGCTCATCGAGATCAAAGCAAGGTTTGATGAGGCAAACAATATCGAATGGGGCAAAAAGCTCGAGCGGGCAGGTGTGCACGTCGTTTACGGGATCGTAGGTTTGAAGACCCATGCCAAAACGACGCTCGTCGTCCGCCGCGAGGACGGGAAACTAAAAAGGTATGTCCACCTTGCGACCGGCAATTATAACCCCGCGACCTCGGCGGTTTACACCGATCTCGGTATCTTGACGGCCGACGAGGAAATTGGTGCCGATGTAACGGAACTCTTTAATTATTTGACCGTTTACACCCAGCCGGAAGCACATAGAAAACTGCTTGTTGCCCCGCTGAATCTGCGTGAAAGGATGACGGAGATGATAGATCGCGAAGCGGAGAACGCGCGGGCCGGCCGACCCGCGAGAATAATCGCAAAAATAAACCGACTTGCCGATGCGGAGATCGTGCGTTCGCTTTATGCGGCATCGCAAGCTGGCGTTAAGATCGAACTTATCGTTCGCGGAGTGTGCACCTTGCGTCCTGGCGTGCCGGGATTTTCCGAGAATATTCGGGTCCGGAGCGTCGTCGGCCGGCTTCTTGAGCACAGCCGGGTCTATTATTTCCAAAATGACGGTGATCCGGAAATTTATGTCGGAAGCGCCGACTGGATGCCGCGAAATCTGGACCGGCGGGTTGAAGTAATAGCTCCCGTGCAGGACCGAGGCATCAAACGATTCTTGGCCGACAAATACCTCGTGTCCTACCTTAAGGACAATGTAAACGCCCGTGAAATGATGCCCGACGGCACATATCGGATGACCGCTAGGACCGATGGCGAGGAGCCGTTTGACAGCCAATTGTATTTTGAGGATCAGCGAAAGCCGCTTGATTTTATTGCGGGAATAAAAAAATGAACCCTGGGAGGAAGAAGATGAAAAGGAACCGCTTAGTAATAAATTGTTTAATATTTATAGTATTTGCGTCGCTAAACGTCGTCACGGTCTCTGCACAGCCATCTGCCGGCAAGAATCGGGCGGAAAAAGCCGTGATGTGGGAGCGCGTGAATATTCCGGGGCGGGATCTATTCAATGGGCCCGGCGGCAGCAAAATGCAGCCCGATCTGAGCAAGATCGAATTTATCAAGGAAGAAAAAGGCGGGCACAATAAAAAGTATAGGATCAAGGACGGATCTGGAATGGTCTGGGTCGCGAAACTCGGACGCGAAGCCCGCCCGGAAACGGCGGCTGTAAGGCTCCTTTGGGGTCTTGGCTATAAAACGGAGATCAATTATCTCGTTCCGTCTATAACGATCCCCGGCAAAGGCACGTTCAAGAATGTACGCCTTGAAGCCCGCCCCGACAATATCGAACGCCTGAAAGAATGGAAGTGGAAGGACAATCCGTTCGTGGGAACCAATGAGATTCAGGGACTTAAGATGATGATGGTATTTATGACAAATTGGGACGTTCTCGACCTTCAGAACAAGGTGCTCGAGGTCGGCAATGAGCATCATTACATCATCAGCGATCTGGGCTCTACGTTCGGGCGGCTCGGCAACAACAATTTTCCAGTCATCTTTAGGCTCGGTCGAAAAGTCGGCAGCCCAAAGCATTACGCCCGGACGAAATTTGTAAAAGAGGTTGGGGACGGCGACGTTAAACTTGCCTACAAAGGCAAGAACCGCGCCTTGTTCAAGGGTTTTACCGTTAACCAGGCTCGCTGGCTCTCAGGCCTTTTGAAACAGCTTTCCGATTCACAGATACGAGATGCATTTCGTGCGGCACGGTTTACGCCGACGGAAGTCGATACGTATGTACGGACAGTCAAGGGAAAGATCGCTGAACTCGACCGGGCGGTGGGCGGCAACAATCTCGCCTTACTGGATAAATGATGAAAGAAGTACGGCTAAGTGTAGTGACGGGGGTATTTGCGGCGGCGATCATCGCGGCGTTGGTGCTTTTTGCGATCAACGCGGGCTACTACGCGTACCGGTCACCTGGCCCGACGCGTAACGATACAGTCCCGGCAGCCGCGGCCGCACCGGAAAGACCTTCACCAGCGAGCGACAATTTCTTTCTGTTGGATATTTTCGGGACTCAGGACGCGGTCGCGGCGCAAACGGCGGAACCGTGGTCAGAGCGGATGCTACAGATAACATTTCGCCTCCTGCTGGCGGTGATCTTCTCGGCCGTCCTTGCGTTTCGTCCGCGGCCGAACGTTCCACTTTTCCGCCGCAGTCTTTTTGTTTCGCAGACGCAGATACTACTAGCTGTGGTCGCGGCGGCTCTAATGATGGTTGTAGGCGACAACGCGGCGCGTGCGTTCGCTATCTTCGCCGCGGCGTCCCTGGTACGCTTTCGGACGAACATCCGCGACCCAAAAGAGATAACGGTGCTATTGATCAGCCTCGCGCTTGGTCTGGCGGCGGGCGTCGGTCGATGGGATCTGGGCATCTCGCTGTGTCTGTTTGCATTGGCACTGCTGTGGCTGTTGGAACACACCGAACCGGAGAACATTTTCCGTTCGATGGAGATCACCATCAAAACCCGCGACACGGAACGAACGCAGGAAATACTCAAGAAGATCTTCAAGCGGCAAGGGCTGGATGCCGAGGTGCGAAAGATCGATCCCGAGGACGAAGAAAACCCGATCGGAGCGATCGTTTATTATCTGAACATGCCGCTCAGACTGACTACGGATATCCTCAGCGACCGGATTCTCAACGCCGACGAGGAAAACATCGAAAAGATACAGTGGGCAAAGACAAAAAATGCTCAGGACATTTATAAATAAGCCTAAGCGAAAACCCGTGCAGCTTCTCTCAAGATGCACGCACGGGTGTTTGTTAAAATAATGCGGCTTGCGTTAGTTTCCGGCCCGGCTTTCTGAGAGCGATGCCTGATTGGCCGCAAGTTTCTCGGCTTCGAGCTTTTTGCCCCACTTTTTGACGAAGGATCCAAGCTTGCCGTGAACGAGTCCGTTCGAATAGCGGAACTTCTTCATTTCGGCGTAAACCTGGTCATAGTCCCAGTCGTATTTCGTGTAGCGATAGGCCGCTCCGGCCACGCCGGCCCGATGGCGGCCCGCCTTGCAGTGAACATAGACGGTGCCGGTCGCCGGGTCGTCCATAATGGCAAGAAAACGGTCGATGTCTTCCATCTTCGGCGTTCGCCATCCGCTCATTGGAATGTTTACATACTTCATACCCAGCGACTCGACGGCCGGTTTTTCGTAGTCGGTGGGATCATTGCGTAGGTCTATGACGGTCTGCACGCCGAGTTCCTTCAAAGAAGCGTAGTCGGTCGGTTCGGGCTGTGCTCCGCGATAATATCGCCCGTCCATCTGGCCGAAGTTCCCTATCTTGATGTTCGAAAAATCAGGCTCGACGGACTGGGCCTGGAGGATAAACGTCGAAAAAAGCACCGCCAGCAGGGCGGTTGCGGATCTGTGAAAGTATATTTTTTGCATTTTGTACTATTTTAACTCGTCGATTATAAGCCGACGGCAGGCCGTTCTCCAAAGATTCGTTTACCAAAAAGTGCCACAAACAAAACCTAAGCCGTCATCAAGTGAGGTTTAGGTTGTTCAAAGGATTTCGTGAATTATGAAGCGCCCGGTCCCGAACCGGTTGCCAACTTTTTTTGATCAAAATGATCCGCCAAGCCGCGACTGCCTTTTAGCCATGTTTGCCCGAAACTTGACGTGGGGTTTGATACAAGACTTAGATACGAACCTTGAATCCAAGGCGGCTCATTCCGTGGGGTTACGTCCTTGCTCATGGTTACGGGTTCAGCATACACTTCATTTTTCTATGACGGACGCCCGAACCACAATCAATCCGGTGTATTTGGTCGTAATGGCTGTGCTGTTGTGGAGCACGGGCGGTCTGTTGATCAAACTGACGTCGATAGATGCGTATCAGGTGACGTTTTTTCGGTCGCTGCTGGCGGCGTTGACGGTGCTGGTGCTGACGCGGAAGGACGGGCTGAAGATAAATGCGTTCGGCGTGCTGACCTCGGTGATCTATGCCCTGCTGCTGTTCCTGTTTGTCTGGGCGACCAAGAAAACCACCGCCGCAAACGCCATATTTCTCCAATACACGGCCCCGATCTACATATTAATTCTTGCCCCGTTCGTCATCGGCGAAAAATTCCACTGGCGCGATCTGATAACGGTCGTAGTGGTGCTGCTCGGGATGAGCCTGTTCTTTGTCGGACAGCTAAGGCTGGAGGATTATCAGGGCAACACGGCCGCGCTGTTCTCGGGTATCTTCCTCGGGCTGTACATAATGCTTCTCAAGCACCCGAAGGCGGGCGGTGGAGGAAGGCAGGTGACTGGAGACGGGAGACAGGAGAAAAGTTCCGATCTCCGGTCTTCTTCAATAAATCCCGTGATCGCGGTCATCTATGGCAATTTCCTGCTCGCGTTGGTAACGCTGCCGTCGGGCATCGCGGCCGTTCCGGTCATGACGGCGATGGACTGGTTCGCGGTCACCTTTCTCGGCGTCGTCCAGATCGGGATCGCGTACATTCTCTTTATCAAAGGCGTCCGCGGCGGCACGCGGCCGCTCGACGCCAGTTTGATCGGCTTTATCGAACCGCTGCTAAACCCCGTCTGGGTGTTTATCTTCGTCGGGGAACGCCCAACCGAATATGCCGTCCTCGGCGGCGGCATCATCATTACCGCGATCGCATTCCATACCATAAGGCAATACGCGCGGCGAGGACGCTTGAATTCCGCGACAACCGCAGAGAAATACAATGGCCAACGATCGCCTCGTCCGCAGACTCGTCCGCAGAAAGGAGAACAAATTGCTCCGTAGGAGCATCCTGTTTGTAGAAACGGATGTAAAATTTTGGTAAACAGCTCCGTAGGAGCGTCCTGCTCGGAATAAGATATGGCTAACACATATTCTCAAATTTACATTCAGATCGTTTTCGCCGTCGAGGGAAGAATGAACCTGATCAAAAAGGAAAACCGCGAAGAACTTCACAGATACATTACCGGCATAATTAACAAACGCGGCACGAAACTGCTGTCGATATTCTGCATGCCCGATCACATTCACCTGCTCGTCGGCCTTCGACCTGCCCAATCCATTTCAGACCTTGTTCGCGACATCAAGGCCGGATCGTCAAATTTTATAAATAAACAGGGATGGGTTCGCGGACACTTCAACTGGCAGGAAGGATTCGGCGCTTTTTCATATTCAAAAAGCCATGTTGACCAAGTTTGTAAGTACATTTTGAATCAGGAAACCCATCATGCGAAGAGATCCTTTAAGCATGAATATGTTTCGTTGCTGAAGAAGTTCGAAGTCGAATATGACGAGAAATATCTCTTTGCATTTGAAGAATGATCCAGGAATCAGGACGCTCCTACGGAGCTGGTACTTAAGGTTTAACGGCCTTTCTACAAACAGTTCGGCCCTCCGGGCCTAAGCAATAGTGATCGGGAGGGAACTTCAGTGGAACCCTTGTTTTGGACAAACCCAATTGTTGTCAATTCAATGGCCTGTGGGTTGTTGGTTTTACCAATTATTTTGTGTTATGCGTTCACTTTACGGATTATCCTGTGATAAAATTTACAAATACTAAGCATAAATGGACCGGCAGCGGTCAACTATTCAATTAACAGCAACCAAGTGAGCTAATTTAGAGACTCTATTCAAAAGAATATGGCTAATTACACCATCCCCGAAAACATTAAGAACGATGAAATGAAACGCTGGGTCACCGACATGGCCGAGCTTTGCGAACCCGACGCCGTCTATCTGTGCGACGGTTCGCAGGAAGAGTACGACCGGCTGTGCCAGGAGATGGTCGATGCAGGCACGTTTATCAAACTCAATGCAGAAAAGCGCCCGGACAGCTTTTTGGCCCGCTCGCATCTGTCGGACGTGGCCCGCGTCGAGGATCGCACCTACATCTGCTCCCTCTCAAAGGGCGACGCCGGGCCGACCAATAACTGGATGGCCCCAAAGGACATGAAGGCCTTGCTAACGCCGAAGATGCGCGGCTCGATGAAGGGACGGACGATGTACGTAATTCCCTTCTGTATGGGGCCGATCGGTTCGCCGATCTCGCAGTTCGGCGTGCAGCTTTCCGATTCCGCGTATGTCGTCGTGAATATGAAGATCATGACCCGCATGGGCAATAAAGCGCTCGACGCGCTCGGCAACGGCGAGTTTGTGCACTGTTTGCACTCGGTCGGAATGCCGCTCGGCGAAGGCCAGGCCGATGTCGCGTGGCCGTGTTCGCCGGACCCGAAGGACAAGTACATTGTTCACTTCCCCGAAGAAAGATCGATCATCTCGTATGGCTCCGGCTACGGCGGCAACGCTCTGCTCGGTAAGAAATGTTTGGCACTCCGCATAGCATCGACGCTTGGCCGCGAACAGGGATGGCTCGCCGAGCATATGCTGATCGTCGGTGTGAAGTCACCCGACGGCCACAAAGATTATGTGTGCGCCGCCTTCCCGTCGGCGTGCGGCAAGACCAACTTTGCGATGCTCATCCCGCCAAAGGAATTCCGTGACGAAGGCTGGGAGATCACGACGGTCGGCGACGATATCGCCTGGATCAAACCGGACGAGAACGGCAAACTTCGGGCGATCAACCCCGAAGCCGGCTTTTTCGGCGTCGCACCCGGAACGAATTACAAAACCAACCCGAACGCCATGGAATCGATCAAGGAGAACACGATCTTTACGAACGTGGCCCTGACCGACGACGGCGACATCTGGTGGGAAGGCATGGACGGCGACCCGCCGGCCCACGCGATCGACTGGCAGGGCAACGATTGGACACCCGCCAGCGAAAAACCGGCCGCTCACCCGAACGCACGTTTCACGGCACCGATCGAGCAATGCCCGGTCGTCGATGAGCACTTCGACAGCCCGAAAGGCGTGCCCGTTTCGGCCTTCATTTTTGGCGGACGCCGCAATAGTGTCGTGCCGCTTATTCAACAATCCTTCAACTGGGCGTTCGGCGTTTACATGGCCGCTACGATGGGTTCCGAGATGACCGCCGCCGCCTTTGGCAATATCGGCGAGGTCCGCCGCGACCCGTTCGCGATGCTGCCGTTCGCCGGTTATCACATGGGCGATTACTTCGCGCATTGGCTCGATTTCGGCCGTCAGATCCCCGAACCGCCGCGTATCTTCTCGGTCAACTGGTTCCGCAAAGACGAGAACGGCAAGTTCGCGTGGCCCGGTTTTGGCGAAAACATGCGTGTGCTTAAATGGGTTGTAGAGCGTTCACGCGGCAAATCCGTCGGTGCCGAAACACCGCTCGGCTGGATGCCGCGTTACGACGATATGGACTGGCGCGGACTCGATTTCTCACGCGAGGATTTCGAGAAGGTACAAAGCCTCGACCGCGACATCTGGCTAAAGGAGATCGCGATGCACGACGACCTTTTCTTCAAACTCTATGACCGCCTGCCAAAAGAGATGACATTCATCCGCGAACTGCTCGTCTCAAACCTATGGCGCTCGCCGGAGCTTGGTTTAGCCGCCCCGCGGCCCGAACCCGCCGAAGCAACGAAGGCCGTCGGAAAAGCGGAGTGATCTTGTTCGATTTTTTGCGGGCGTGAAGGGCGGTCTCCGATCGCCCTTTTTGCTCGAAACGGTTCCGATAAGGGAATTTGGGCGATCTCTGGAGGCGTTTTGCTTAATTCTTGATCGGCTGCTGCTCGATGAGTACCGACTATGTTGCAATTCCTACTAACTTCGGCAGGGTTGCTGATGATTCTCATTACAGCCGTACCGATTATTAGAAGCGGCGCGTGGTGGATACGAATATTCGAGTTTCCCCGTTTGCACATCTTCGTCATCTCGTTCTCGATTTTCCTCGCTTATTCGGCTCTGATCTGAAGTGACAGCGCTGCCGAGCTAGTATTTATGGGATCGCTGTTGGCCTCTGCCTTGATCCAGGCATATTGGATCATTCCGTACACCCCGCTATATCCGAAGCAGGTCCAGCGGAGCAGTGGAAGAGGCAGCGATTCAGAGATCGCGATCTTATTCGCGAATGTTTTGATGAGCAATCGAAGCTCGGATGGCCTGAAGGATCTGATCCGCGAAGCCGACCCCGACGTGATTCTGCTGGTCGAAACAGACGATTGGTGGGCAGAACAGTTTTCAGGGTTTGATGCCGACCATCCTTTTACGATCAAGCAGCCGCAGGACAACACCTATGGGATGCTGCTGTTTTCACGGCTCAAATTGATCGGGACGGAGATCAAGTTTCTAGTTCAGGACGACGTGCCGTCGTTCCACGGCAAGGTCGAACTCCGGTCCGGCGAGCAATTGAAATTTCGCTGTCTCCACCCTCGGCCGCCCGTCCCAACTGAGGAAGAACGGGCAGAACCGCGCGATGCAGAACTGCTGATCGTTGGCAAGGAAAACAAGTCGGACCGCACGCCCTTTATCGTTTTTGGCGATTTGAATGATGTCGCATGGTCACGCACGAATGATCTTTTTCAGAAGGTCAGCGGGCTATTGGATCCGCGCGTGGGCCGCGGTTTTTTTCCCACTTTTCATGCGGGTTTCCCTCTTTTTCGCTTCCCGCTCGACCACCTTTTTCATTCAAACCACTTTCGTCTGGTCGAGTTTCGAAGGCTCGCCCGTTTCGGGTCGGACCATTTCCCCATCTTCTCGAAATTGTTCCTGGAAACCGAAGCTGTATTCGCTCAACCCGAACTTGCTGCGGATGACGATGAGATTTCAGAAGCAAATGAAACGATAGCCATGGCTACTGTCAACGGTTTGGCCGATTCGGCGGCGGTTGCGAAAGATTTGGCTAGCCGCGAGTTTTCCCCGGACGTTCAGGCGCAACAATTCAACAAGATCCTATCAGAAGGCTGGAGCCGATAGGGCTCTTTTTCTTTACTATATTTTGCATTTTCACGTTATAATAAGTGTTAAGTTCGCATAAAGCTTTCCGGAATCGATATTTAGAATCCGGGCAAACAAGAACAAGTAAAGGTAATCTAAGAATTAACTATGGAAGAATTTACAACATCATTCGGAGAGTCGGCGGCTGAAGCCTTACCTGCCCAGCGGGCACAGTTTATCCGCAGGACGTATCTTCTTTTGGCGGCGGCGATCATGGCGTTTATCGTGGTCGAGGGAATGCTGTTCATGACGGGCGCGGCCCAGATGATCGCGAACGTGATATTTAGCGGCGGCAGCATGGGCTGGCTTCTGGTGCTCGGCCTGTTTATGGGCGTATCGTTCCTGGCAAACCGCTGGGCGGTCTCGGAAACGTCGCAGTTTACACAATATCTCGGATTAGGCATATTTGTGCTGGCCGAAGCGGTCATTTTTGTGCCGTTGATCTTCATGGCTACATACTATGCCGATGACGGTGCGGTACTTCTGAAGGCCGGGATAACGACGCTCGGATTGTTCCTCGGGATAACCGCTACGGTGTTTATCACGCGGTCAGATTTTTCATTTCTTGGCCCGATCGTAGCAATAGGCGGTTTCGCGGCCCTCGGATTTATTGTCGCGAGTGCCATTTTCGGCTTCTCGCTCGGCAGTGTTTTTGCTTTCGCAATGGTAGCGTTCGCGGGAACGGCGATCCTGTACAATACTTCACAGGTCCTGCATCAGTACAACCCAAAACAATATGTCGCGGCGTCGCTAACTCTGTTCGCGGGCATTGCGTTGCTTTTCTGGTATATCCTGACAATCTTCAGTTCACGCGATTAGAGTAATTGCGCTAAGCTTATGCCGCCGTCGAATTTTGAGTTCGGCGGCGGCATTTCATTTGGATCGCTTTCTTATGAACACTTATGCTCCGTGTCCGCAATGCGGCGGCACAAACTCGGAAAAGATGCGTTTCACGTGGTGGGGCGGCGTCCTCGGCCCTAAGGTGCTGACGCACGTTAAATGTCTCGGCTGCGGGAAAGCTTATAACGGCAAGACGGGCAAGGACAACACGACGGGGATCGTGATCTATTCGATCATCGTTGGAATTCTGGCTCTTGGATTGGTTGTGGTGGCGTTCGCCGTTCTCGCGGTGCTTATGACCGCGACTCGATAATACTTACTCGACAACGGACTGAAGGTTGATCGTCCCGTCGGCTTCTTTCATCAACACTTCTATTTTCCGCTCGGCGTTTGTCAGGCGTTCGCGGCATTCGCGTGAAAGCCGGACGCCTGTCTCGAACAACTTCAAACTTTCTTCAAGCGGCAAGTCTCCTTCTTCCAATTGAGTGACGATCCGTTCCAGTTCATTTAGTGACGCTTCAAATGTTTTTGCCATAATTATCTGAATATCTCTACCGCTTCGCGGAGAAGCTCGTTTATGTTCGCGATGTCGAGCCGGCTCTTTCTGGAACCGGAGCCATTCACCGCAATCGCTATTATCTCCTGCCCGATACGCTGAGCGATACGCGTAGCCAAAGCGTCGTCCTTAACGGCGGATATCTTCCACCGTTCACCCGTTCGTTTCATTTGAACCTCAAAATTATGTTCGGGCAATTTGCTTTTAACAGTGGCCACATCGCCCGCTACCGAAACGTCCAAATATTTATCGGCCCCGATTACCATTGCCGCAAACGGAACGTCGGCAAAGGCGGATGTCTTTTGCCGGATAGCACCCGGAAGTTCATCGCGGGCACGATCCTTGAGGGCGGGCATCACGGGTGCGGCGATGCGGGCGACCCGCTGCACGGTCTCTGGCGGCAATCCGCGACCGTAAAGCTCGACAGCCTTGTCTGTTATCTGCGGCAGAAAATCGTCAACGACCATATCGATATCCACCAGGTCGTTAACCGTTTCCTGCTGATCCTGTTTTGCGGCATCAACTATCAACGCCAGAGAATATTGCGGTGTGGTCTTTAGGTGCCGCCAATAGAAGTAGGACGAGATCGACGTAATAACACAGACAACGGCGAAAGTAGCCGCCGCGGTTACGACCACTGTCTTCCAGGTCTTGCGTTTCGCCATACTGGTTTCCGCCGTTTCGGCAGGGATTCCTTTGATCTCAACAACCTTCTTTCCCAATACGTTGATCCGCTCCTATTCCTCGATCTTTACTACCTCGGCCTCTAATTTGCCAGCCGCAAGCGTGATATCCAGGCGTTCCCCCTCGCGGATTTGATGCGCGTTTCTGACGATCTCGCCGCTTCCTTTTTGCGTGATCGAATAACCTCGCGTCAGTACCGCCAACGGCGATAACTCATCGAGCCGGGCCATCATATTCTCGACCCGGCGATGATGCACGGACGTTAGGCCGGCTGCCGCGGAAGCAGATCTCTGTTCCAAAAGCGCCAGCCGCTGTGCATTGCCCGAAAGCCGTGCCGACAGCCTGATCGGCGAGAGCCGTGCCGCGGCCTCGCCAAATCTTGAAGTTTGAGATCGCAGACCCGCGGTCATTCGCGCGGCGGCCCGGACATTCAAGCCGTCCACTTGATGCCGAAGATCGCGAATACGTGCCGGAAATTCCGCAAACACAGGAGCCATCTCCAGCGACTGAAGATCGGCATGAGCTGCCAGCAGAATGTACTCCATCTGTCGCGAGAGGTCGCCGGACAACTGGCCGATCCTTCTGAGCACATCCGTTTCGCTTGCAGCAACTATCTCAGCCGCCGCCGAAGGTGTGGCGGCACGCAGGTCGGCGACAAGATCGGCGATCGTAAAATCAACCTCGTGACCAACGGCGGATATTACCGGGATATTGGATTCCCTGATCGCCCTCGCGACGCGTTCCTCGTTAAACGCCCATAGGTCCTCAGATGAACCGCCGCCGCGGCCGACGATCAGGACATCGATCTTTTCGTGTTCCAAACAGCCATTGCAAAATTCGTTTGCTAAACGGATAGCGGCCGCGATCTGGCCGGCGGCCAGTTCGCCCTGAACAAGCGTCGGTATCACAACCACACTGACCGATCGTGCGCGGCGGTCCAGAACCGTCATTATATCGTGGACGGCCGCACCATCCGGCGAGGTGACGATACCGATCCGCCGTGGAAATGGCGGCAGCGGACGCTTTAATGCCTCGTCAAACAGGCCCTCGGCAAAAAGGCGTGCTTTGATCTGCTCAAATGCTACCATCAAGGCCCCTTCGCCAACCGGTTCGAGCGATTCGACCATCAACTGATATTCGCCGCGCTTTTCATAGGCCGTGATACGCCCGCGGCAGCGGACGTGGAGCCCGTCCGACGGCATAAATCGGATCCGGTAATTCTGCCCGCGATAGCACGCAGCCTTTAACACCGTCTCGCCGTCTGTCAACGAAAAATACCAGTGGCCGGACGAGGCCGAATGGAAATTCGTTATCTCGCCCTCGACCCAAACGCTCGCAAACCGTGATTCCAACGCCGCCTTAATGTCGGCATTCAACTCCGATACGGTCAAAGCACGCCGTTCAACGTCGTCGAATAATGATGCCAGGAGTGGACTGTCCATTTCGCCTGCAAATTATAGCACGCGAGCTTTTACCGACAGCCTGGCGAAGCAATGATAAATGGAAATTCTTGACCGGTTGTAGACAGATGGCGTCAGCGCCAGTTGCCGATGAGGATAAACGGCGACCAGTAAAAGGGGTGTGAGAAATTTTTTGTTGAAATCGGCTTTCGCGGAAGCTTTCGCCCCGCAGCAGCCAGGTCCGGCTGGCCAAGAAGATCCAGCTGCGCCAATCGAAGAGCCTCGGCCTTTGAAAGGTCGGGTTTCTTATAATTTTTATAAAACTGGACCATCAGATCGCTGGTGCTCTCGTCGGCAACTCCCCAAAGGGTCGCCATTATTGCCCGCGCCCCCTTGCGCTGGGCGAGAGCTCCGAGGCCTTCGATCTCGCGGCCATCCGCCGTTTTGCCGCCGAAACCTGTGTCGCAGGCCGAAAGCGTGAGCAGTTCGACGCCCGCAAAGATATTGTCCGAATTTTGCACCTGCGAGAGAGTTAATTTCCCGCCATCTCCTAAAAGCAAATATGAATTGAGTCCCTCTGCCTTGGTTCCCGAAACAAAGACGAAATGTGTCGCGGCGTGGGTGAACCTATAGCTGCCCAATGACTTGCGGAACTCAGGCAGGGTAAATTTTTCGTCGAGCAGCTGCCGTCCGGCAAATATTCCGGGAAGTTCCCCGGCTGACCGCGGAACTGACGGGTCACGGACAATTGCCTGTATTTCTGCGGGAACATTAGTTAAAGCCTCAAGGTCTCCGGCCTTTTTCGACATTCCAACGCCGAGTGCCCGCCATTTCGACTTGTTCGCCGGGCGAAAGGCCAGATTCTGCCGGCTGGCCAGTGCGAGTACAACACTGGCATATTTTTGCGCGATATAACCTTTGTCCTTGTCCCACAATGCCGAAACCGGCACATATCGCAAGAATTTATCAAGTGACCAAACCAAAGTGTGAATCTTCGCCGCTTCCAGGTCCTTTTCGATCGGTTTGATCAGTGCATTGTAAAGCTCCTGTGCCGCGGGCCTCGGATCGCTTTTTTCGAATCTTGCCTTTGTTATAGCAAATCTGAGATTAGCCACCAGCCCTTTCAATTTTTCCTCTGATAGATTGGCGATTACATACCCGCGCTGAAATTCCGGAGTCGTTACGATCAAGCTTAGCTTGTCGTGACCAACCACAGTCGAGACAACAGCTGTTTGAGGATCGTTCCATCCCTTTACGACCGATTGCAAGCCTGTTTCAAGCGTGATTGAATCAAACTTCTCCTTGGCGAATTCCTGTCTAAGATCGGTCAGGATGCCTTTCAATTTCTGCCACGTAGAACGAAGTTGCTCTTGCAGTTCTGCTTTCCTATCGCTGATGGCCTGCGCCCGCTCGCCGGGGCTGCCAGACGAATCCATTTCCAGTCGTTCCGTTTTCAGTTTCTCTATCTCTCGGTAAATCTTATCGACATCGCGAGATGTAGAATCATCTGCCTCCACTGCACGATTTTCCACCGGATTCAGACCGATTCGTTCGTCAAGTGAGGCAATGACGTTGCCATCGCGGCTGACAAATTCAAAATATTCTTCCTCCTTAAGCATTCGCAGAACCCGTTCGGTTTCGGAAAGTCGCCCTTGCCTAATCAATATTTCCGCCAATCTTCGGTAAACCTCATCGACCGTGCCGAGGAACCGCTGCTTCAGATTCTCGTCGAGATCTTGAATGTCTGATCGCAAACTTTGATAGAGATTGACCGACTGCTTGCCATAAAGGGCCGCCCATCGTAGGTCTCCGAGATCGGCCCAAACAACCATCATATTGCCAAGTGCAGTGGCTTCGCCGTGGCGATCGCCAACGGCTCTAAAAAAAAGCATAGCCTGATGGAGATAGTCCAGAGCTTTCCGATTATTGCCTAACCCTGAACTTACGATTCCAAGGTTGTTTAGTGTGGTCGCTTCGCCCCGTCGGTCGCCAACCAACCTACTGAGGAGCAAGGATCGATTTAAGTATTCAACAGCTTTCTCATTGTCACTTAAAGCCGAATAAGCGCCACCGATGTTGGCCAGGGTCACGGCTTGGCCAGCCCTGTCACCGATCTCTCCGCGGATCGACAATGCACGACCGTAGTATTGAAGGGCCCTGCGGCTTTGCCCCATGTCCGAGTAGACGCTGCCGATATTGCTCAAGGTTCTAGCTTCGCCTTTTCGGTCTTCGGTTTTTACTCGGAGTTGCAGTGCAAGATTGAAATAGTCGAGCGCTTTCTCATTCTCGCCCAAAGTCGCATAGATGCTGCCGATGTTGTTGAGTATGGTCCCCTGTCCGCGCTCGTCGCCAAACGATCTAAAAGCTGCCAGGGCAAGATCATAATTCGAGAGAGACTTCTGTTTTTCGCCCAGAGTCGAATAAACCTCGCCTATATTGTTCAGAGTAGTTGCTTCTCCCGGTTTGTCGTCGGTGGCTATACGAAGCGCCAGGGATTTTTCGTAATAATCAAGTGCTTTTAGTCCCTGACCTAAATCCGCGTGGATCTTCCCGATATTATTGAGCACCAGCGCTGTGCCGCGACGGTCTTGCGCTTCCTCGAAAGCCGTGAGAGCGCGCGCGTAAAAACCAAGAGCTTTCAATTTGTCGCCTAAATTCGAATATACACCGCCAATATTACTAAGCGTCCGCCCTTCGCCGCGTTTGTCGCCGGCACTAAGCGGCAGCGACTTATCGAAATACTCGAGGGCTTCATGGTTTTCTCCTAGATCCGAGTGGATCGAGCCTATGTTATTCAGAATCGTGGCTTCGCTCCGTTGATCGCCCGAGTCTTTGAATGATTGCAACGCCAAGCTGTAATATTCGATGGCCTTTCGCTTGTCACCGAGATTTGAATAGACCTTTCCAATATTATTAAGAGTCATCGCCTCACCGGCTCGGTCGTTTATAGCTTGACGAAGCGTCAGTGCCAGATTGTGATGGTCAAGGGCCCTGCGATTGTCTCCCCAATATGCGTAAATCGATGCAATCTCGTTCAGGGCCCGTGCTTCGTTCCTTTTGTCGCCAAGCTGTGAGCACAATCGGCGGGCTTCGGTAAATTCCAACAGGGCCGCCTGCAGCGATTCTTTCGTCCGCTTTCGAACGAGACCAAGGCCAACATAGTAGCTTGTTTCGGCACTAAGAATCTTCGATTCTGCTGAAGGCGGAGGGCTCGGAGTTTGCCCGAGAACGCTCACGACGCTCAACATCAAACCGAACACTTGTGCAACTGCAGAATGTTTGTATGACATCATTTCAAAAAGCCGGCCTTCTACTTGCTCGAGTCAGTCTTCGACCGGTAAATTTTTTTCTTCGCCTGTCAGTCCACTCAATTCCTGATACGTTTCGGTTATTTCCCGTTTATATTTATTCTTGAAGTGGTCCTTTGCCTTGTCAAATAGTTCGGTCAGGAGTACGCCAATCATTACGGGGGCAAAAAATAGCCATTGCGCGAAAGAATAATACGTAAAAAAGCTGCAGGCGAGCGAAAGGACAAGGATAAACGGCAGACTTAGCAGGGCCGCCTTGCGCCATACGAACAGTTGAAACAGAGCCATGAGCAGGACGCCGTCAAAGATCTGAAGCAGGATCAGGCTCAAGACGCGGGGGGGCTGTACACCGCCGCCGCGCAACTCGGTTTCGACGATGTTTGCATTAATTGCAAAACCGTTCATCATGCCCAGGGGAGTGTCGCGGATGTCTTCGTTCAAAAATGAACCGCCAACCAGAACGATCTTATCTTTTATCAGGCTTTTGTTCGGCCATTTACCTTCGGCAAGTTTCATTAAGTGGCCGGCGGAGATTTTAGTTCGCCCAATCCCGTCGGCCCCTCTTGAAAAACCCACTATCAATGGCTCGGATGTTTCTTCAAGCGACGGAAAAGTTATTCCCGGGCATTTGCGTTCCTTTGCTTCGTTAAAAACGGCCCATGCGAAAGAAGGCAGTTCACCCTCGGTCGTTTTTATCATCCGAGAGTAAAATCGCGTTACGCCTTTGTCGGACTTTGTTATAGGCAGTCCCGATCTCTGATCAAGGGCTGGATCGTTTCTTCCCAGTACTTTTAGCGGAACGATGGCCGGATTGAGCTCAGCCGATCGCGACCAGACAAAGTTAGACAATCGGTCCACATCGAATTTCTCGAATTGCCCAAAACTTGTGTCGATATCGACGCCGACCACGCACGGCCCGCCATCGGCAACGGCTTCCAGCAATTGCTGAAGCACGGGCGGATTCAAAGGACTCCTTTGACCTTTGAACAAACCATCAAAATCTTCCTGCCCGATCTCAACTATGACAATATGGCTTTCCTCGTCGGGCATCGCCATTTTCATCTGAATATCCAGAAAGGCGGTTTCCAATTCAGCGAATAGCCCGGCCCGGTTCAATATAAACGTAAAGAGCAGGGCAAGGAGGATCAACGGCAGTGCCTTTACGAATCGTCGCCAAAAAGTAACTTTCAGTTTCTCGCTGTTACTTTTTGGTTCGACGCGCGTTTTCACCTCGCCGTCTTTCGATTGCGTCGTTTTTGGGATTCGACGTGATTTCTTTCGCGCCATCCGTGTGTGCTATTCTCTGGATCGCGCCAGATTATCCAGTGATGCCCATAAAAACAGGCGTGCGGTTTCAGGCCTCACCTTGTCGCCCCATTTCTCGGTAATCGTCCGCATTTCCTTAAACAAAGCCCGCGTCTTTTCAAAGTCCGCCGCCGGCGTCACCAAGATCCATCCTGAAGCAACCGGCTCAAAATCGGCGCCGCTCCGCCGCATCAGATTTGTTTCGAAAAGCCCCGGCTGAAAACCGGTAACTATGGCCGTCGTGTCGAGCTTAACCGGCTTCGTCCAGCCTGCCGAACCGTTCAGGCTGGCGACGCGCCAGCGCAAATATTGTTCTCCTTCGGTTTTCAAGACGGAACTCATATCAATTCTGCCCTGGACCAATTTCACCACGTCGTCCGAAAGTCCGCCGCTTCTAATCTGATTCAGATCATCGCGAAGCGGCGAACCAAACACCTTTTCCATCCCTGCGGCAAACAGCACACGGCCGGTTTCGGTTGCTGATTCCCACCAGGAATTCGGTGTGGTCCGGCGCGGAAGTACAATTCTTCCAGAACAGACCCCTTTCCCGCAGTTGCGGCTGGCGGAGGCAAGTACTTTGGTTTGTGTATCGGCGATCGTGATGTAGTCGGCACTCGAGGAGGACTGGCGGCGGATCGAGCCTCCCGCGGGAAGTTTTTGTCCGGGAGCCAATGCGGTCGAGCCGTTTAAAACCCACACTCCGTGACATTCCACGACATAGCCTATAAGTGATTGGGCGGTCACAGGAACACACGAAAGACCGGCAGCGATTAATAAACCCGCGAACCTTGCGAACATTTCCCCATTCTCCTCCGCCGATTATTTAGCCGAAGTATAGCAAACAGCAGAGCGAAAATAAAACAAATTTCCGCACACAAAAGACAAAGAAAAAGAGGCGATCCCACGGAGCACCTCTCAAAGCGAGCTAATAAAAAGCGTCGTCGCAGAGCGCCAAAGTTCAGATGCTCACCGTCCGGCCAACTGCAATCTGGCATTAGCGAAATCAAGCCTGTCGCGGACATCAGCCGTTTCCTCGTAGGAAACGGCTGCGTTAGCCACAAGGGCCTTTTCCGCTTCTTCCTTGTCGCTGCGGGCGGCTTCGACATTGACGGCGGCCGCATTCTCGGCCAGATCGGTCAGCACAGAAACGGTGTCCGAACTTACCTCGACAAATCCACCGGCCACCGCCAGCTTCTCGGTCGTGCCCTTGTTCGAAAAACTAAGAATACCGGGTTTAAGAGCGGAGATAAGCGGAGCATGATTCGGCAGAATGCCCGCTTCGCCAGACAACGTCGGAACCGTCACCGAATCGACGGTCTCATCGACAACGCGTTTTTCGGGTGTAACTATTTCTAGTTTCAACATAAATGTTAAAAAGTGAAAAAAGTATAAAAGCGAAAAGACGCGAACGGACTTAATAACTTAGCCTTTCACTTTTTCACTCTTCGACCTTAAGCAGCCGCAGCCATTTTCTTGGCTTTCTCCCTCGCCTGTTCGATCGTACCGACCATGTAAAAAGACTGCTCAGGCATCTCGTCGCATTTGCCTTCGAGGATCTCCTTAAAGCCTTTGATCGTGTCTTCGATCTTGACGTACTGACCCTTCAAACCGGTGAACTGCTCGCCGACATAGAACGGCTGCGAGAAGAAACGCTGTATCTTTCGTGCACGAGCGACGGTCAGCTTGTCGTCTTCTGACAGTTCGTCAAGGCCGAGAATAGCGATGATGTCCTGAAGATCCTTGTATCTTTGCAGAATACGCTTAACTTCTTGAGCAGTATTGTAATGCTCGTCGCCAACAACCTGCGGATCGAGAATTCGCGAGTTAGATGCAAGCGGATCGACCGCCGGGTAAATGCCGAGCTCCACGATCTGACGCGAAAGAGCCGTAACGGCGTCAAGGTGGGCGAACGTCGTAGCAGGTGCCGGATCGGTGTAATCGTCGGCGGGCACGTAAACGGCCTGGATCGACGTAATCGCACCGGTCTTGGTCGAGGTGATGCGTTCCTGCATCTCACCCATTTCCGATGCGAGTGTGGGCTGATAGCCCACAGCAGACGGCATACGGCCGAGAAGTGCGGACACTTCGGAACCGGCCTGCGTAAAGCGGAAAATGTTATCGACAAAGAAAAGCACGTCGTTGCCCTGATCGCGGAAATATTCAGCGACGGTTAATCCCGACAAAGCAACACGCAGGCGTGCGCCCGGAGGCTCGGTCATCTGTCCGTACACAAGCGACACCTTTGATTCCGGGAGCAGGGACTTATCGACCTTCGTCAGGTCAAAAGCCCCGGTCTTCTCCATATTCTCGTTGAAGTCTTTGCCGTACTTGATAACCTCGGACTCCACCATTTCGCGAAGAAGGTCGTTCCCTTCGCGCGTCCGTTCGCCGACACCTGCGAAAACTGAATAGCCTTCCGAACCAATGGCGACGTTGTTAATCAGCTCCATGATGAGCACCGTTTTGCCTACTCCGGCACCGCCGAACAGCCCGATCTTTCCACCGCGAAGGAACGGCTGCACAAGGTCGATGACCTTGATGCCCGTCTCAAACATCTCGAGCGACGTCGCCTGCTCATCAAAGCTGGGTGCATGCCGATGGATCGACGCACGCGTCTCGCTGTTTACCGGTCCAAGTTCATCCACCGGATCGCCGATAACATTCATCACACGGCCCAGGGTCGCGGTGCCCACCGGAACCGTTATCGGCCCGCCAAGGTCAATGACCTTCATTCCGCGGACCATTCCGTCGGTCGGCAGCATCGAAACCGCACGAACACGGCCTTCGCCAAGGTGCTGCTGCACTTCGGCCACAACATCGACGGCCGTTTCAACGTCAAAACCTTCCGACGTGATCCTCAAAGCCTGATAAACCGGCGGCAAATAATCCTTAAATTCAACGTCAACGACCGGCCCGATGATCTGCACCACCGTCCCGATCTGTACGCCTGCTTCGTTAGCCATTTTTAATATATTGCTCCTCTAGATAGACAAGAAATAGGTGTTAATACAAAGGAGTAAGAATACCATAGGCCGTCTTTGGTTCGCAAAGACGGCCTATAATATGTCGCTGGTTCTTAGCCAGGTTAATTCTGCATCTCTGTAAGGCAGGCTACGCTTTTCCATTTATGGGGGCGCTGACCTGATTCTGGGATGGCGGAGACGCCGTTCCGATCACGGGTATAAGCGCCGTGGCGTCATGGATCATATCCGTCGCCCGAGCCTTCAAGTCTGTACCGGTCCTGTACACCGATTCGCGCATGTCGTTTGAAAGACTGACCGCCTTGTCACGAATCGCCCCTCGTCGTTTAACACCATTTTGGGGGTCAAGAAGGTACATAATACCCAAGCCGGCGGTCACACCGCCCATAACGGCCAGGACGTTTTTCAAATTAGGAATATTTTTTGTCATACTTGCTCCTTGATCAACTGGATTTTTTTCTGCCGGATCCGCCCGGGTTCTTTCCACCGCCGTCCTGCTTGTTCACGGTTGCCCAGGCCCGGGCCTCGGCCTCCTTTTTAGGAAGCCCTTTTTCCTCATAGGCTTCCGCTATGTGGTCCGCTTTGCGTTCCTGTTTTGATGTGTATTTACTTGTTCCGTCCTTAGCTTTCGGCATTCAAACCCTCCTTGAAATTAAGAATTTATTTACGTATAAAATTCACGCAACGGCCCGTTCTGAACTTCGCCGCCCTCGGTAAAATATCCGCCTCGCCCGATCAAAGATTTCAGCTCTTGTGTACGATCGATGCGACGCCGCGGCATGATAATTCCGCCTGATGGAAGAACCCTCTTGCCCCGGACTGGTTGTATGCAGGTCGAAAACTATTGTGTTGCTTCGCTTCCTTCCGTCATCCGAAAACTTTCCAAACATTTGCTTCCCCCTTATGATCTGAATTAGTACATTCAGAAGTATATTTGGTAAGACTCGCAAAAAACGTGCCATAATCTGCCGGACGGCAATTCCGAACTCTTGTAGAACTTATTGACACCACTGCCCCTGTTCTAGTAGCCTCAACCTATAAATTCGAACCATAAGCAGGCGTAGTCAGAATTTGAGCAATCTTCGAAAATTAGAACTTCCCCCACAAGGCCTCAATACGCTTTTCGGCGTTCAAGACCAAAACATCAAATACCTGGAATCGATCCTCGATGTGAGCATAGGTGCTCGCGGCAACGAGCTTCTGATCGACGGAGACGAGCGCGATATCAAGACGGTTGAACAAATATTGTCTGATTTTAGCGACCTGTTTGCCGACGGAAACACATTTACGGATAAGGAACTTCGCGATGCATTCAAACAGATCGCCGAGGACCGTGCCTACAGCCTCAAGGACCATTTTCTAAGGGCAAGGTTTAATCCTTCGGGCAAAAAGCAGGTCGCCCCAAAAACGGCCAACCAGCGAAAGTATCTTGATGCCATTGCTTCTCACGATCTAGTTTTTGGGATCGGCGTCGCCGGAACGGGCAAAAGCTTTCTCGCGGTCGCAATGGCGGTCGATGCCCTGTTCAAAAAGCAGGTCAGCCGCATTATCCTGACGCGGCCCGCGGTCGAAGCCGGTGAGCGGCTCGGCTTTTTACCCGGCGATCTTCAGGACAAGGTCGATCCGTACCTGCGGCCTCTCTATGACGCATTGTTCGATCTTGTAGATGGCGAACGCGTCACAAAAATGCTCGAAAAACGCATCATCGAGATCGCCCCGCTGGCATTTATGCGCGGTCGTACGCTCTCTGACGCATTCATCATTCTTGACGAAGCCCAAAACACCACTAGTGAACAGATGAAGATGTTCCTGACGCGTATAGGCTTCGGCTCAAAGGCCGTCGTGACCGGCGATAAAACCCAGATCGACCTTCCACGCGGCCAAAAGAGCGGCATAAAGGAGGCTGAGATCGTCCTGAAAGACCTCGACGGCATCGCGTTCGTCCATTTCACCGACAAGGACGTCGTCCGCCATAAACTGGTGCAGATGATCGTTAAGGCGTACGAAGAGCACACTACTGATCAGGAAGATCCATCGAGCTCACGACTCTAATGTCCACCTTTCTCGAATCACAACAGCCTCAAGCTCCGGCGGTCGTAGACAGTCACGAGTTAGCTGTCTCTATTAAGGTCAGTTTTTATCCGTCAACTGACGACTACGCCTATATCGCTCAGAAGGTAAACAGCGCGTACAAACTGCCTTCTCGTGCGCAGTATGCTCTTCAGGCGTTTCTTTTGATCAACATGCTCGGGCTTCCGGCGGTGCTTTGGTATTTTGATCAACTTCTCGTCGGATTGGCAGTGCTGATCGTTAGTCTGATCTTATCTATAGCCTTCTTGCCAGCGCTTTTGCGGTCAGACTATCGTCATTACTTTAGTTCGGCATTCGGCAGCATCGAGAAGGAAGTCGCCGAGGTCGAGCTAACCGATGACGGCGTGTGGTGCCGACATTCCGACAGTTCATCCTTTCACCCCTGGAAAAAGATAAATCGCCTCGAAGAAACGAAACAGTCGATATACTTCTTCTTCGACCACAACGGCATGGCCGTCGCCAAAACCGGATTTGCCTTTGACGACGAAAAGAACAGATTTTTAACCTTTGCGAAACAGCATGTAAAGGATTTTACAACCGTATGAATCTGGCCGAGCTTGTTAATCTTCAACGCAAAGTTGCGGTCGATCTTGTAACCCTCCGCGAATTCTTTCATTCGGTTAAGGCTGTAAAGGAGGTCAACGGCGGCGGATTTTCGGTCGCTCTCGTCTCTGACCGTCGGATGAAGGAATTGAATAAGCTATTTCGAAACAAGGATTCCTCGACCGATGTACTTTCTTTCCCCAACGAACCCGATGACTTCGACCCCGACAAGAGCTACTTGGGCGACATTGTTATATCGGCCGAACAAGCCCAAAAGCAGGCGGAGGAGAA
>JBGTJP010000181.1:0-7909 GCA_041745075.1 Pyrinomonadaceae bacterium
CTAATCTTAACAGATGGCCAAAAATGCGAGAAATTCGCACATCATCTCCACATTAGATCGGCATATCTAAAAAGCCGTTTCTTAGCGGCCTCTTGACCGAGGCGAAAACAAAAGGAAACGGCAGCGATCGGATGATCCAAACATTGCCGTTTCTGCCAAAAAGATGCCGTTAAAAAGCCTACATCGCTCCCAGTTCCTTCAATAGCTTTTCCGTATTGGCCTTTACGGCTGCAGGCGGATTTAGGGTAAGAGCAATTTTCAGGTTCTTTACGGCGTTTTCCTTATCACCGGCGAGTTTATAGGCTTCGCCCAAACTGTCAAAGGCGTTCGCGCTCGAAGGGTTCTTTTTAGTGTTCAACTGAAGGTACTCGATCGCCTTGTCATATCGCTTCAGCCCCAGCAATTGGTATCCGTAGGTGTTTACTTCAGCCTCGGTTGCACCAACAATCGCCTCGTCCATTATTTTATCCGCTTCCCCCGTGCTGCCCTTCTGAGCGAGCAAGCCGGCTTTCGCAGACAGCGTTGGAAATGATCTGTTGCGGCTAACCGCTATGTCGGCCCATTGCAGAGCTTCGTCGTGATTTATGTTGTTTGTGAGACAGTAGTTCGCCGCCGTCAGAAAACCCTGCCAGCCAAAGCCCGGCAAGGCCCGCAGCTCGTTCCTAAAATTCGCGAGTACCGTTTTGTGGAGGTCAACGTTTATCTTAAACGGGATCTGCTTCTTTTCCCACGACAGGGCAAGCACCGCCGAATCGCTGTCCATATCGATAAAATCGTATGTCAGGACCTCGGTATGCGGGACCGGACGGGTTGTGACATCCACGCGAAGCGCGTCTTCGCTCGGCTCATAAAAGAAACTTCCCCACGACGTGTGATTTTTCGAAAAGATGATGGTCGCCTTATCGCCTTCCTTAATCAGCATATGAAGGCCGTAGATTCCAGCCGGGAGCGGTTTACCCTCAATCTTCACGTCATCCGTAAAGCGGACTGTCGTATTTTCGTTAGCCCCGGCACGCCACGGCATCGGCTTCTGATTCCCAAAGTTATTCGGGGCCATTCCATAAGGAACTAACTGGCCCCATACTTTGCCGCTCCTGTCGACGCCGTTATTGGTCACTCTCGGCCGGGAATAATTAACAGTGACCTCGGTAAAGCCGATGGTCTGCTTGACCTCCGCAGCCGGACTGACCGGACGAGGCGTGTTCACATTTGGGCCCTGAGCCGATACAAGGCCCGTCAGAAACAGCATAATCGCCGCAAAAAGACCAAAACTTGATGATCGAATTGATAACTTCATAACACTCTTGGATCGCTAAAGCATCCGAAACCTCGGGCAGCCGCGCGATCATCCTCCTATATTTTGGTGTTTGTACGCGAACGGGCAGGTTAAGGTTTATTAACGAGTTCGTGGATCTGCTTTAATTTCAGGAGAAGTTTTTCGAGACGGCCAAGAGGAAGCTGGTTGGGGCCGTCGCTCGGCGCTTTTGCGGGGTTATCATGGACCTCCATAAAGACGGCATCAACACCGCAGGCGACACCGGCTCGGGCAAAATCTTCTATGTACTCGGATTGCCCTCCAGTCGCCTTGCCCAAGCCGCCCGGAAGCTGGAGGCTGTGCGTGACGTCAAAGACCACCGGCACCCCGAACGAACGCATTATCGGAAAGCTGCGAAGATCGACTACGAGGTTATTATATCCAAAGCTGGCCCCGCGTTCGGTCAGCAGGATTTTCTCACACCCCCCGTCGTGCAATTTATCGACAACGTTCTTTGCGTCCCACGGAGCAAGGAACTGCCCTTTCTTTACGTTCACAGCCCGGCCCGATTTGGCAGCCTCGACCAGCAGATCGGTCTGGCGGCAAAGGAATGCGGGGATTTGAAGGATATCGGCGACCTCGGCCGCTTTCTCGACCTGCCATGGCTCGTGAATATCGGTGATGACCGGCACGCCGATCTCTGCCTTGACCTGTGCCAGCACATCAAGCCCGAACTCCATTCCCTGCCCGCGAAAGCTTTCGATCGAGCTGCGGTTAGCTTTGTCGAACGAAGATTTATAAACAAATCCAACGCCAACATGCTTGCAAATATCGTTTATCTCCTGCGCCATGAACATCGCGTGATCGACCGACTCGACCACGCACGGCCCGAGAAGAAACGACAGATCGCCGCCGCCAAAGGTAACTGATTCAACACTAAAGTTTTTCACTATTTACCTAACCCCAAAACTAAACGCTCCCCAAAAGCTCTCCCAATCTGCCTCGCCGCAGTCTGTTTTGCAGCGCTGCATAAAAACTAGTCGCACAAGCCAAACGCCTTTGCGGTCAAGTTTGACGTTTACCCGCCCATTCTTGTCGGTCATCAGTTTGACCCTAGTAATATTGTCGCCGTCGCGGTTGTCGGCAAAGATCGCTTTTCCGGCGAGCGGCTTGCCGTCAAAGGTAACCTGAAAACCAAGCTGTTCGCCTGCTTTCTTTGAGTACGGATTCTCACGCGGCGTGATGTCGAGCTTAAGGCCGGACTTCATTTTGTAAGTATTGTCGAGTTTGTTCCCCACTTGCAGAAGTGTTTTGAGGAACCTACTGTATCGTTCGCGGCCGTCCTTATCCGCCTCTTTTAGTTTCGCACGCTCGTCGATAATGCATTCCATGCCGTCTTCGCGAAGGTACTCTTCAAATTTCTGCGGTTCAAGCGTGATGTAAGACCAGTTTCGCTCAACGGCAAACATATGATCTCCAGCTTCGCCTTCGTGCGTATAGCTGTAAAATGGCATCGAGTTATCTTCGTTGTTACGAGCTGCTGCGGCGATCTTTCCAAAAAAGTGCTTGAACAAGGTCGTCTTCTCCGATTGAAACGGCCGTTCTTCCTCGATCTTAAGCCCTTCGCCGACGTACATCCGCAGGTTTATCTTCTCACCGACCGAAGGGAAAAACGTCTCGGGCTCGAGCCAATATTCATGAGAAAACCCCAGCGACGGCAATAGTATTAAGAGAGAAACAGCGGCAATGATGCGGTTGAATTTTTTCATATTTGCGTATTAGCGAAGGCTTGATCTTATTCGGTCGAACCCGCTGGTGGCCTGAACCAGCCTGTGCAATTCGGGCTCCGCGTCGATCCTCGGGAGCAAAAACGTATCTTCTCCATTCTCGCACAGTCTGATCTCGGTCGTCACTGCCGAAGCGTATCCGGCTTTTTCGGCCGCGTCGCGTTCCCGCCGCGAAACGTTCCCGTTGGGGTAACAAAAATGGACCGCGTCCTTTTGAAGCTTCTCTTGAACTGCAGTTCGCGAGATCATGAGTTCACTTTCCAATCGCTGTTCGTCAACGTTCGTTAGTATCGGATGCGTCGCCGTGTGCGAGCCGATGTCGATCCCGGCCTTTTCCATTTCACGGGCCTTGTCCCAGGTGATCGAGTCAAATTCGCTTGGCGGAATGTCCGGAACCTCCACACCCATCGCTTTGGCAAAGGCCGCAAGGATCCTATCTTTTTCTCCGTCGCCAAGCTTCTTTAGCTCGGTATTTACCGAACCCGCAGCCGAAAGACGCGAGGCCAAATTACCCAGGTGACGTTCGATCAGCTTTCCTTCGATCTCAAGATTAATCCGCTCCCTCACCGTTTGCGTCAAAATGAACCTTGCGATATCGGTCCATATCCAGCATTTTTGATCAACGAAATCGGTAACTGCATAAAGGGTTGCCGGCAGGCCGCGTTGTCGTAAAACGGGAAACGCGATCTCATAAAAATCCCGATAACCGTCGTCGATCGTAATTACAACGGACCTCGGCGGAAGCAGAGAACCGGAGCCCAGATGCGAAATCGCATCGTTGAGAGAGATGACTTTGTAACAGCGCGTAAGATAGTCAAGGTGATTCTCAAATACAGATAGCGACGTCTTGCCAAACTCTTCGGCTTGGCTAAACCGATGGTACATCACGACCGGAAGCTTGCCGCGATTCAGGAACCGGAACGGGGCAAAGGCGTTAACGCGGACGAGGAAATTTGCGGGCGAAGCCCTATCCATTCGCACCCTCCGCCAGCCTCTTTTTCAACCGCCGACGCATCTCATCTTTCTCTTTTTTCGTCGGCAACCGGTAGCGTTTACCAAGCGACGTGTCCTGCGGAATCCGGTTAAATTTTCCCGCCGCGATACCGCTTACGGCATCCGCCACAAGTTCGGCCGAATCTTCGCGGAGCTTTGATCTAAATTCGGCAATAAAGGCTTCAAAATCGCTCCCGAACTTTCGGTCGTATTCAAGCGGCACGGTCCTTTGCAAAATAATATCGCCCGTATCCACCTTTTGTGCAACGAAATGAACCGTCAAACCCACTTCGCCCTCACCGTTGAAGAGTTCCCAAAAAACAGGCGGCCCACCGCGATAGTTCGGTGCAAGGCCCTGGTGAAGATTGATCGAGCCGAGTCGGGGAATCGAAAATACGCTTTCCTTTATGATGTTCGTCCCATAGATAACGCCGAGGTCGGCATCGAAAGAACGGAGTTTTTTTATCGCTGCGTTTGAGTGAAAATTCTCCAATTGGATAGTTGGAATCGCATAACGCCGGGCCGCTTCGCTGGTTCGATCGTTCAACACCTCAGGTGTAGATCCCGTTCTTGAGAAAAGTTTTCCGATCGTTCCGCCCATGCCATCATATTTGATGGACCGCTTGATCTTTTCCGGGAGCGGACGCTTTGGCGTCGTGACCGTTTCAATAAAGACGCCCGCGACCTCAACGCCCATCAAACCGGCGAGCCGTTCGATCACGAGGTCGGCCCCGCCGTGGGTCAACAGGATCACGCGCATAAACCCTCAAACGTTCTAGGCCGACTCCTTCATCGCCTCGCTATTTACTACCTGAGGTTGACGGTCGCTCGTTACGTCGTGTTGAAGATTTTCGCTGGTTAGCCGGTTTTCCCATGCCGCCTTTACAAAAGCGGTAAACAAAGGATGGGGGGCGAGCGGCTTCGACTTGTATTCCGGATGAAACTGACACGCAATAAAATAAGGATGTCGCGAACGATCAAGCTCAACGATCTCGACAAACTTGCCGTCGGGCGAGATCCCGCTAAACACGAGGCCTTCTTTTTCTAACACTTCGCGATATTCAGGATTGAACTCGAAGCGGTGTCGATGTCGCTCGCCGATGTCTTCGGCAGAATTGTATATATCGCTCGCCAGCGAGCCTTCTTTCACTTTGCAGGCCCATTCGCCGAGCCGCATCGTTCCGCCGAGTTCGTCAACGTCAACCAGATCGCGAAGCTTGAAGATGATCGGAAACGGCGTTTCTTCATTAAATTCGGTGGAATCCGCGTCTTTCAGGCCACAAACATTTCGGGCAAATTCGATGCACGCCGTCTGCATGCCAAGACAAATTCCAAAATAAGGCGTTCCCGAACGCCGCGCGTATTTGATGGACCGCAGCATTCCGGAAATGCCGCGTTTGCCAAAACCGCCCGGCACCAGGATCGCATCGAAATCCTGCAGTTCCGTCTCATAATCATCCTTCATCAAATTCTCGGACTCGATCCACGTCACATTGACCCGCAGATTATTTGCAACGCCCGCATGCGTGAGAGCTTCACGCAGTGATTTATACGAATCCTCAAGTTCGACGTATTTGCCGACGATCCCGATCTTCACCGAACCGCCCGTCGGGTCCTTTATGGTCGAAACAAGTTCGCGCCAGTTTTTGAGATCGAGATGCGGAAACTGTTCATCCAATTTGAGATCGTTGACAATAAGTTCATCGAGGCCCTGCTCGTGAAACGCAAGCGGCACCTCGTAGATCGAAGGCACATCGAGGGCCGAAATGACCGCGTTTTCCTGCACGTTGCAAAATAGGGCGATCTTTCGCCGAAGGTCCATCGGGAGCGTTCGCTCGGAACGACAGAGCAGAATATCGGGAGCGATGCCGATCTCGCGAAGCTCTTTTACAGAATGCTGTGTCGGTTTGGTTTTCAACTCACCTGCCGCAGCGATATAAGGCACAAGCGTAACGTGAACAAATATCGCATTACCACGGCCTTCCTCATTGCCGATCTGGCGGATCGCTTCCATGAACGGCAGCGACTCGATGTCGCCGACCGTTCCGCCGATCTCGACGATCAGTACGTCGGGCTCGTGAGCATTTGCTACCGTCCGGATCGCCATTTTGATCTCGTCCGTGATGTGCGGAATGACCTGGATCGTTTTGCCGAGATAATCGCCGCGGCGCTCTTTTTCGATAACGGAAAGATAAATGCGGCCGCTGGTCCAGTTGTTCGCTTGCGACAGCTTGGCGTGTGTAAAACGCTCATAATGGCCCAGGTCGAGATCTGTTTCGGCGCCGTCGTCGGTCACAAAAACCTCGCCATGCTGGAACGGTGACATGGTACCTGGATCGACATTGATATACGGGTCGAGTTTCATCATCTGAACGCTCATCCCGCGGGCCTCCAGCAAACAGCCGATCGAACTCGCCGCCAGGCCTTTACCCAAACTTGATACCACGCCGCCGGTTACGAATATGTATTTTGTCATTTGTTTTCCTTATTTTTCTTCAAATACAAAAGTTCCGGATAGAATATCGTGCAACGCCTGCTTTTTCTCCGTAAAAAAAAGCCATAAAATACCCAATCAATAAAATCTGTCCCGAAATCCATTTGCCAAATAATCTTAAAAAGGCTTTTCCGACCGATATTCTTTTTCCGTCAGAATCCCCAACTTTTAGACCAAAGATCTTTTTCCCAAATGTCGCCTGCCAACGGCTGCTTTCAGCAAAAACGAAATAGGGCACTATAACCACGAATTTTGCTGCCGAATACAATTGCTGCCGAATACAATAAAGCAAGTTTTACGAAATTTTCATTAACATACTCATCCATTTTTACGGAGATCCCACGACCTTCAAAAAATGAATACTCGATAGGTATGTTCAATATCCAATTTAAAAAGCTATCAGAAGGCTGAAAAGTGAAACCTCTATCAACAGATCAAGCGACTGCTCTTTTCCAAACGGCAGCAAATTTTAAGTCATTCGCTTTCGAGATTGCCATTCGATTTCCCTTCCCGCTTTTTCTTCTGATATCGCCCGTCCTTCAATTGCTGGATCGTTTCCTTTGCCTTTGCCGCCGCCGGATTCATTATCTCGTTAAGAGCATTCATCGAAGCTCCCAGCATAGTCGTGTTCTCGGCGGCGCCTCTTTCGAAATCGTCTGAGGTTCGCGGCTTCGGGTTCGCCAGTGCCCGAAGTCCAAAATATGCTCCGGCCGCCAGTAAAACCAACAAGAATAATCCGATCCAGTCGCCCATAACCATCAATTATCAACTGACAACTATCAATCGACAACACCGATACCTGCCGCAGCCGAAGCGTATAGGTTTCTTGCCCGTTCAAGATCTTCGGCCGTATCGACGCCGACGGAACTAGACGCAGCTTCGACGACCCTTATTTTCGCCCCGTTCTCAAGCGCCCGCAACTGTTCGAGCATTTCGATCTTTTCAAGCCTCGACCGCGGCATCTTTGTAAATTCGAGCAGAAACTCCCGGTTGTAAACATAGAGACCCGTGTGTTTTTTGAAAATACGCAGGAGCCCGCTTTCTCGCTCCAGAGCCATCGCAAGGCTGCCATATCGTTTGACCTCGTCACGAAGAAACGGGATGGGCGACCGCGAGAAATACACTGCGAGATCGTTTTCACCGGTGACGACCTTTACCACATCCGGCGAAAGAACGTCCGCGATATTCGCGATCGGTTCGTAGGCGGTTGCGATGTCGCAACGAGATCCCAGGTCCGCGTTACCGCTGGTAAATGCTTCGACAACTCGATCGATCGTATCCGGCGAGATCAGCGGCTCGTCGCCCTGGACGTTTACGATGATCGAACCCTTCGGCAAACCTTCGGCAACCTCCGCGATCCGGTCGCTGCCCGACTGGTGA
>JBGTJP010000182.1:0-44992 GCA_041745075.1 Pyrinomonadaceae bacterium
AAGGCGGAAAGCCGGAGCTTTGACGCGATCGTCCTGGATGTGATGATGCCCGGCATCGACGGGTTCGAGGTCGCGGCTAAATTGCGGGCAAGGCAGGACTACACCCCGATATTGATGCTGACCGCCCGCGGTCGCCCCGAAGACGTGCTCAAAGGCTTTGAGGCCGGGGCCGATGACTATCTCCCAAAACCGTTCGACCTCGAAATATTCCTTGCCCGTCTAAACGGCCTTCTCCGGCGGCGTGAATGGACGCGGCGTGAGACCAGCAAAGACCGCCTCGGCGACACGTTCGAGATAAACGGCAAAACCATAGATTTTGCGAACCTCGAACTCCGCAGCGGCGACGACGTCATCCATCTGACACTGATGGAGATTAAACTCCTCCGCTACCTCATCGAACACGAAGGCCAAACCGTCTCCCGCAACACCATCCTCGAAGACGTCTGGGGCCTCCAGGAAGACACCGACACGCGGGCAATAGATAATTTTATTGTGAGGCTGCGAAAGTACCTCGAAGACAAACCGAACGACCCGCAGATCGTACGAACAGTTCGCGGCGTCGGATATAAATTTGTGAGTAAGAAGGGTTGAAAATTGTGATGCAGCAGTAAAACCATGTATTACACAGATCTTTCACCCTACAGTTACTTTCCAGTCAGCGATTCGAAGCTAAACGTCGGGTGGCTTGACCCAAAAATCGCGTTTCCAATTGCAAAACCAACCAATCAGTTTCTTGAAGCCTTGCTCACCTATTGCCTTTCGCCAGTCCAACTAACTCGCGGCTTTCATGTTTGCCGTTTCTGCCCCGTTCGATCTTTTGGAATGCATGAAGAGATGAGCGGACGCTCTGTACTGCTAGGGTCGGCTGAAATACGGGTCGTGGGTTTGGGTAAGACTGTGTACGCGGCACCCGACTTGATATATCACTATGTCCGCGAACACGAATACGACCCACCCTGTCAATTTAAGGCAGCTGTTTTGCTAAAATGGACGTAGCCCGAATTTTGGGACATCAGAAATCAAAGTGGCTGCCGAACAAAATATACAAAGTGAGAAATGGTACTGGCCGACGATCGTCGATTTGCCATCAGCGATTGCCGCCTCGAATAAAGGTGTATGGGCGGCGGGCTGCGTCGCTGTGCTTACAGGGTTGATCGCGCTAGCTTCGATCTTACTACCAGAAAAATTGGCAGGTCTCACTTTGTGGAGCATGCTTGACGCAGTCGTTTTCGGAGGTATCGCAATTGGTATCTATCGGCGTAGTCGAATATGTGCGGTCGCCGCTCTTGTGCTCTTTATTTTGGAGAAGATTCTGCAACTCGCAGAATCAGGACTTGGAATCCTCGGCATTGGCATCGCGGGGTTCTTCATCGTTCTCTTTCTGATCGGTATTAAAGGCACGTTTGCTTTCCATAAGTTGAGGATTTATTCGTAAAGTTGAGATGGGTACGCCGTTCAATCCGAGTGCATGGATTCGCAAATCTATTCACACGCACTGAATTAAATTTATTCCCAACGTGAAACATAATGGATATTACTAGAAATAGTTTCTTCTCGAAATAACCTTTATCTCCTCCCGCCAATTCTCATGCAGCTCGAACCGCCAGAGTTCGATCTCGGGTGAGAGCATTCGAGCGAAGTGCTCGAAGTCTCGATGGAAGCTCAGGGCAGGAGCGACGGCGTAAACGAGGGCGGGTTTGTCGATAATTTCCAGATCGCCAAAAACCTTTGCTCGTTTTAGCTCACCACGCTTGCGAAGATGTTCTATTTTTCGCCAATAATCGGCGGCCTGGAATGGGGTTTCGCGGTCGGGCGAGGCTTTTATTTCGATAATGACGAGGCGGCCGTCGCGTCTGAGGGCGAGCAGGTCGATCTTGTCGGCGACGGTGCGGAACTGGTTGTAGATCGGGGCAAGGATAAGGTTTGCGTCGAGCAGTTTAATGTTCCGGCGAAGTATCGATTCAAGCCACGATTCCGGCGAAACGCGATAGAATTCGTGACGCTTTGACGCCGTTTCTGCGGTGCGGTAATTTTTCAGGTCGTCGATCAGGCGTTCGAGGTCAGGCCATGACTGTTCATTCAGCGGCCTTTTGATGCGCTCGATGCCAAACCAGCCCGATTCCTTTCCTGCCATGATCCGTACCCGTGCGAATGGTATTCCGTTAAATCGAATCGTCTCGCCATGCCGCGAGTGAATTACGTCGATCGGCTCCGGCGACAGTTCTATCACTCTGCGGGCAATTTCACCGGGTACGACCTCAGCAGGCAGGTTCAGCTTTTTAGGCTTCTCACGCCACAGGCGGTTCATCGCCAATTCGGCCCTTGGCTTGAGCGATTCAACACCGCCCGTTCGGTTTATCTCGAATATCTTTATCTTCGATCTGACCGGCGCTTTCAACAACGAGAGAAGTTTTTGCAAATTCGAAGCGGCACGTTTTTCTGCGACTATATGTAGTTCGCGGGCCGGTTTCTTTGCTCTTGCCTGGAGCCGTTCGAACCACAGGATCGATGTTGCCAGCACAGATTCCGGCGATGCACCGCCCGCAATATCGGAAAATACAGCGAATCGGCCGAATGCGGCGAGGTCTGCGATGATCTCGGCAAACCGCCCGCTGCCTTTGTTCAATGCAATTCGGACGATTTTTGCACCTGCCACAGACTGTTCGACAAGTGCGGCGATCCCATTCGCTTTTTCAAGCCGTGCAAGCTCGACGTTTGCGGCAAGTTCCGCGGCCGAAACACGCGGGACAAGCCGAAGCGTTTCCGCGTCACCCCCGAATGCGGCCGTCACCGTAACCAATATCTCGCCGCCGTCCGAGCTAAACGCCGCGACACGCCGCGAACTAAACCCTTTCTCGCCGATCACGCCAAACAGCGTCCGCTTCGCCTCGTCCGCGATCTCGATCTCGGTTCGATTCACGGGAAACGAACGGCCGTTCTCGCCGATCATCAGCCACTCGGCATGTGCGTCGAGAAGCGGGCCGAGTCCCTCAATTGCTCTTTGTGCGGCTACCATTTATGTGTTGTATCGAAGTGCCGGAGCATCGCACGGGCCCAATCGGCGTAACCCTGTTCGGACGGATGAATGCCATCGGCGAAAAAACCGTCGATCTGGACATCCGCCGGCTGCGGATAATAGTGAACTCGTTCCATGCCCGCGGTGAACTCGCGAATGTTCGCGTCATGCAGTTTTGAAAGCTCCCAGAGCAGGAATTTGATCGGATGAGGTATGGCCGGCGAATATTTGATCATCGGGCAGTTCGAAATAAAGATGGCTGCGTCCGGATTCCTGTCGCCCAAAATGCTAAGCAGTTCCATCATATCCCGTCTCCACTTCTTCGGGCTGCTCAGCTTCATCACGTCGTTGCCGCCAAGCCCCACGAGAATGAAATCGAAGACCGCATCCGGTATCTGCGGTACCAGTTCATCGATTGTCCGCCGGGCAGTGACGCCGTTCCTGCCGATGACCGTCCATGCGACCGGGCGGCCGATCCTAGTCGAAAGCTGTTCGGCAAAGCGTCCGGCAAGCGCCTCTTTGTGCGTGCGTGCACCCAAACCAGCGACGGTCGATTCACCGATCACAAGCAGCTTCGCCGCCGCACCCTCGCCATCACCTGCGATTCCTGTCTTCTCTCCCGCCGCATCCGGTAAAATACCGACCTTTCGCCGCGTGTATTGTCCCTGAAGGAACAAAAAGGGCGAGATCGGCAGCACGGCCGCCGCGGCCGCAATATACGCCGCCTGCCACCCCAGAAGTTTCCTGCTCTTATTATTCACCGACATCGTTATGATAAAATTCGACCAAGCCGAATGCCTTTGTCAAATCCCGCCAAATCTTTCCTCGCCGCCTTTCTGATTTTGCTTGCAACGGCGGGGTGCGGATGGATCAAAAGTAATGTCGATAACAGCGTCCGGACAATATCCGAGCCAAAGAGCCGATTGCCCTTCAAGACAAAGGAGCCCGAGAATTTTCAGTGTGAGATAGTCGAAACCGCCGGCGCCTCCATAAGGCGGACGCGGCTTGCCAAAAAGGGGAACTGGCGACGGACAGATTATGATCTGGGGGAGAAGGGGCAAAGAGCTGTCATGCGGACCGACAAGGAATACGTTCTCGACGTCGGCCGGAACATTTACGCCGAGCGTCCCGCCCTCGCCGGCAACACCGGAGCACCGCAGTTCAGCGAACTGACTCACGAGTTATTGACCACCGGCCACCGGGGCTCGTTTGAGGAAATAGGCCGCGAAGGCAGCATTGTTAAATACAAAGCGGTGGTGAACGACAATGACGCAAGCGAGGTCATAGTTTACTTTGACGAAACGATCGGCCTGCCCGTAAAGCAGGAGTTTTTTTCCATCAGCGGCGATGCACGCGTCCTTGAATACACCGTCGAGATGATAAATTTTAAGCCGGACGTTGACGAAAGCCTCTTTTCATTGCCGCCCGAGTCCCATAAGGTTTTACTGAGCGAGTTCGACCAACCAAAATGAGCGAAACTATCGAGATAACGCCTGACAGGCGAGAACGCGCCGAGAACACCCTTCACGGCCTGCCGTTCGCGCAACTGATCGGAATGCGGCTTGTCGATCTCAGGCATAATGAGGCAGTGATAAAGATCGAAATGCGTGATGAGCTTCGCCAGCCCGCCGGTGTTCTGCACGGCGGCGTGACCGCGACTTTGATCGACACCGCGATGGCCTTTGCCGTTATCACCCGGCTTTCGAAAGAGGAACGCGCCTCGACCATCGACCTGACCGTGCATTACGTCAGGCCCCATTTCGAGGGCACCTTTACCTGTACCGCCAAAGTCGTTCGGGCAGGCAAGCGAATATTTACCGTCTCGGCGGACGTCGTGAATGAAGAAAAAAAACTGATCGCTACGGCGATCTCAACCTATACTAAAGTTTAGCTTCTATGAGGTTCGCACTGGTTTTTAAACCCACTGTTTCACGTCTGGCGGCGGGCGGTATAGAATTTTATCCAAATGAGCGATTTTCAACTTCTTGCGACGAAGCAGGTGTGGACGATCGGGTATGATTTCGAAGATCAGGCCCGAAGCGAAGGGTTTTGCTTTATTGCCGGTGTCGATGAGGTCGGCCGCGGGTGTTTGGCAGGCCCTGTCGTAGCGGCGGCCTGTATCCTTGACCGGAAAAAACCATTACCCCAGGGCCTGGACGATTCCAAGAAACTTACCGCGGCTCAGCGTGAAACGATCAATTCCGAACTGCGCGAGAACGCGGTTGCTTTTGGGATCGGGGCCGTGGAAGCCGATGAGATCGACAGGATAAATATTCTCGAAGCTACGAAAAAAGCAATGCTCCTCGCAATTCAGGCGCTGACGCCCGCCGCTGATTATCTTCTGATCGACGCATTGCAGTTAAAGCTCGTCCGGCTTCCGCAAAAGGCATTGATAAAAGGCGATTCAATTTCCGTTTCTATCGCCGCGGCCTCCATAATTGCAAAAACCTACCGTGACGAATTGATGCGGAATTATGAGGCGACCTATCCGCAATACGGTTTTGCCGGCCACAAGGGCTACGGCTGCGCATCTCATTTCGAAGCGCTTCGCGAGCACGGCCCTTCCCCCTTGCACCGGAAAACCTTTCGGGGAGTTGTACCTTCTAAGATCCAGGATGGCGGTCTCTATAAGTAGAGACCGCCACACTCAATTTCTATGGTTCACGATGGATCGCCCGGAAAGCCCTCTGCGTTCAACACGATCGTGTTCGGCGGCCTTATTGTCGGCGTTCTCGATTTTCTGGACGCCAGTATTTTCTTCCCCAATTACTATGGCATCACATTCCAACAAGTCTGGTGGGGCCCGGCTTCGGGAATTCTTGGCCGCGAGGCTGCAAAGGCAGGTGGTTGGAACACGGCGGTCTTAGGCATCTTTCTTCATTTTGTTGTCGCGTTCTGTATAGCAGCGGTCTATTACCTGCTTAGCCGCAATATCTCTTTTCTTATCCGACGTCCGATTGTTTCCGGTCTTGCTTTCGGCGCTCTAGCGCACTATGTAATGCAGTGTGTTGTGCTCCCCCTTTCCGCACGAGCCAGTAGTCCGAGCGCTGTTTTCAGTGAGCCGATAGGCGCGATGCTCAACAGCATCATCGGTCACGCGTTGTTTGTCGGTCTGCCAGTCGCCCTGATCGCGGCATGGTCGGCAGGAAGGGCTGGCGGCATTCCATCGGGCCGGTCCTAGATCCTCGAAAAAAAACGTGAACAATTTGTGACCAAAAGCGTATTCTGGTCAGTAAACTAATTTCTCGAGGTGTTTTTATGCAAGCAATTTTTGGAGTATTTGGATTCGTCGTTCTGTCGTTTGTTCTTACGGGGGACATTTCAGGCCAGCCATCGCTTGCGCAAGCGGCAGCTGAACGCCATGCCAAAGCTCTCGCCGGTTTTGTTGAAAAGGGCAACCGTGCCGAGTATGCAAAATATGTCGAGGCGAATTTCGCCGGTGAAATGATAAAGATGCCAATGGAGCGGCATCTCGGCTTTCTCTCGACGCTTCATGATCAAACCCGCGGCTATGAGATAGGAGATGTCCAGGATTGGAACCCGAACGAAGTCGTCCTGCTCGTCAAAAGCAAGCTGACCGGTACGTGGGACGGTCTGCTCGTACGGGTCGAGCCGGAAGCTCCGTACAAAATAACCGGCATTGGATTGCGGCCGCCAAGAAATGCGCCGGTCGAGGCAAAAAAAATGTCGAGTAAGGAGATCGCCGTCGATCTTGAGTCGTTTGCGAAAAAGCTGGCCGACGCCGACGTTTTTTCCGGTGCGATGCTGCTGGCAAAAGATGGCCAGGTCGTTTACAAAGGAGCGTTTGGAATGGCAAACAAGGATTTTGGCGTGCCAAACCGGATTGATACCAAATTCAACCTTGGCTCGATGAACAAGATGTTCACAGGCGTTGCCATTGCCCAGCTTGTCGAGAAAGGAAAACTTTCCTACGACGATCCGTTGTTTAAGTATATCCCCGATTTTCCAAATCCAGAGGCGGCGAAAATTATCCGGATCAAACATCTGCTGACACATACGGCGGGTCTCGGTGGCTACTTCTCGGATAAATATATTGCGATGTCGCGGGACCGATTGCGTACGATCGACGACATGATGCGCCTCGCCCGCCAGGACGAAAAGGACATCAGATTCGAGCCCGGTTCAAAATGGCAGTACAGCAATACTGGAATGATGGTCCTCGGCAAAGTGATCGAGGTCGTGTCCGGCCAGAGCTATTACGATTACGTCCGCGAGAATATATATAAATCGGCGGGAATGACCAACACCGACTGTTATGAGCTGGACAAAGTGAACACGAACCTTGCCGTCGGTTATGACAAGCGGTTCACTGACAACGGGATTGAGTGGGGCAACAACATCTTTGCACATGTGATGCGCGGCGGTCCGCAGGGAGGCGGATATTCGACCGTCGAGGATCTTCTGAAATTCGATCAGGCGCTTCGGTCCGGCAAGCTGGTCAGCTCCGAGACATTAAAGCTCATCACGTCGCCAAAACCGGAACTAAATTCACCTGCTTACGGCTACGGCTTTGGGGTTGATACAGCGGCTGGCACGACAGGGCACAGCGGGGGATTTCCCGGGATCAGTTCTAATCTGGATATGTATCTCGCATCCGGCTGGACGGCGATAGTTATGTCGAATTACAGCCGTGCCTCAGGGCCGGTCGAGACGAAGATGACGAACCTGATCGCGGCTAGCTCCAGGTAAGGGCCCCTAGAAAGCTATCCATTCCGTGGGCGCCATGTGGCTTGAAAGGGTTATCTGTGTTTCCACCTGAAACAGCGGCATTCGCATCTTCAAGGCGGTTTCGGCCGTTATGCGGGCGAGATGAACGTCGTTGGCGCGCTGTGAGAGATGAGCGAGTACGATGTGGCGGGCGGTTCCGTCAAAATCGTTTTGCAGCCAGTCGGCGAGGTCTTCATTAGACAGGTGACCACGGCGGCCGGCGATTCGCTGCTTGAGACTCCAGTTATAAACCGGGCAGGCGCGGAGCATATCGCGGCTGTGGTTTGATTCGATGACGATGCCGTCACAGTTGAGGAGCTTGTCGCGAATTAGCTGTGTAACGTGTCCGAAATCGGTGAGCGTCGCTATTTTTACGCCGCCGCTTCTAGCAACAAAACCGAAATTATCGACCGCATCGTGTGGAACGGTAAACGGTTCGAAGTCGATATCGCCGATGCAAAACTCCTGGGTCGATTCGATCTCGACGCGTCGATCCTTCAACGCGTCGCGACGTTTAAGGCTCTCTTCTTCGCCGTTGGTCTTTGGTGCCCGATACCAGTAATAAGCCTCTTCCGTAGCCCCGGATATGTAAACAGGGCACGAGACCTTGTTTAGAAGGTTCCGCAGTCCACCAACATGGTCGCTGTGCTCGTGCGTTATCACGATCGCGTCGAGATCAGCCGGATCGACTCCGACCACGGACAGACGCCGCAATATCTCGCGGGCACTCATACCGGCGTCGATCAGCAGCTTTGTTTTTTCGGTCGCGACAAGGACGGCGTTGCCTGTCGATCCGCTTCCGAGAACTGTAAACTTCATAAAATTAAACCGGGATCGGCCTCTTGCATTAGCAATCAATAGAATTCTTCAAAGGCCAAGTAAATACGATTTTATTCCTGAATAAGTGAAAAGTGATAGCTGAAAATTGGAAGAAAAACTTTTAACTTATCACTTAGCAGCTATCACTTTTCACCTTTCCGAAAAAAATATCCGCGCCCAATTCTTCCCATAGGTTCAAAGGACTAAAGGAACGGATTAGAACTTCAATCCTTTTGAAAACGGCTTCGCATGGCCTTGCCCATAACGCGTGTGATCAAAGAGCTCGGAAAAAAACTCACGCCCGAAGCGACGATCCAGTTTGCCCAGCCCGAAACTATCTTCGCACGATCTGTACCTATCGCACTCATGGCCGTTCCTACCACGTCCTCGACCGTTTGCTGGCCCTTGAAGCCGGTTGCCCGGACCATGCCGGCCGCGGCGTGAAAATTGGTCTCAGTCGAGCCAGGGCACAGCGCGAGCACTTGGATGCCGTAGCGCCTGTTCTCTTCAGCAAGTGCCTCGGAAAACGAAGTTACGAAAGCTTTTGTAGCGGCATAGGTTGCCATGAACGGGATCGGCTGAAAACCGGCGGCGGACGACACGTTGATTATCGTTCCGCTTTTGCGCTCACGCATCTTTTGTAGGTATCGATGCGTTAGCGCGACCAAACAAGAGATATTCAGATCGATCATGCCAAGCTCGCGTTCAAGATCGAGATTTGAGAATTCTCCCATTGAGCCAAAACCAGCATTGTTGATCAGCCAATCAACCTCGATGCCGTTCTTTTCGGTTTCCTCAAATAGCTGCTTGTCAGCCTCAAAACCAGTCAGGTCAACCGCGATGTAATGTGCAGTTATCTTATGCTTTTCCTGTAGCTCGTCGCGAAGTGCGCGCAGCTTTTCTTCTGACCGCGCAACGAGCACGAGGTTTTGCCCTTCTTCGGCAAGCCTACGTGCAAACGCCTCGCCGATGCCGCCCGAAGCACCCGTGATAAGCGTCGCCTTCATATTTCTTCGAACTCCTGCACGGGCGAGTGCAACGCGTAATAGATCGATGAAACCGCGGCTGCAATAATAGTCAATGTTCCGAGCACGCGGATAAATCCGGCGATCGCCTTCGTCGATCCGAGCAGCCCGAGATGCGTCAGCATATAGTTCCAATCGTGAAAACTGCCCTCGCTGCCGGTAAAGCCGCTGGTCAACAACAACTGCATAACCACGGCGTCCGCCGCATAAACCCAAACATTGATAATGCTCTGTCCGACCCAAAACAACACAATAGCGGCAGAATAATACTTTTCATGCCACCAGAAATAGCCAACAAAAACGGCCGGAAAGATGACCTGAAACAGCGACCCGCCCGCGATCATCATAAATTCGCCGAACAGCCGGAAGATCAAGTGCCCTGTCTCATGGATCGGCAGATCGACGAGGTCGAGAAAACTGCCCTGCATCGGTGCGTATGCGATCCAAAGAAAATAGATCGTCAACAGGACGGCGAAGGCTAGTTTTGGGTAGCTTAATTGCATTCCTAACGTTTTTGAAACTGAATTCCCTGCAATAACCCCGGCTCGCCGAGGTCGCACATGTGCAACAAGCTTTCTTGGGTCGAGTTTCTAAAGCAGGTTTTTCTTTCTGATAAATGCCGCGACCTGCTCGTTAAACTCTTTTGGTTTTTCCATGTGGAGAAAATGACTGACGTCCGTCCACATTTGAAAATCGAGATCGGGAGCCACCGAAGTGAAAGTGTCCTTAACGTCCGGTGGCCAAAATGGCCCGGGCGCCATAATGGCTAGGACTGGGACCTTTATTTGATCTTCAACCCAAATCGTCTCATCGGCCATGCCGCTCCATGCGCTAATCGCCACATGATCCGGCGTAGCGAGCATTCCATCCCGAATGTATTTTTTTAATGCCTCATCCTTGACGGGTGTAACCATGCCATCGATAAATTTGGCCGCATTTTCCTTGTAGTTCGTGCGAAGAGGCTCAATAAATTGTTCCATCGTTGCTTTTGGAAAGAAACGTTTCAATGCGCCGTCCACAACCACTAACCCCAGCGTTTTTTCCGGGTAAAGGCGATAAAACTGACGCGCGACTGGTGTTCCCATGCTGTGCCCGACGAGAACCGCCTTTTGCACCTTCGCATTCCGCATCACAGATTCAATGGATTTTGCAAAATACTCCATCGAATACAGGGCTTTCGGCTTATCGCTCTTTCCGTGTCCGATCAGATCGATGGCTATGACGCGGTAACCCGGAAACGCCGAGTATGAATCCTTCCAAAAATCAGCATGGCATGTCCAGCCGTGAACAAATATCAATGCACCTTTATTCTTCGCGCTGCCAATGTCGTAGTAATGAATCTTATTTCCGTCGAATTTAGCCCAATTACTCTTTGGCGCCTGGGCGGAAACAAAGCTCGCCGTCAGAATTACGATCGACCAGTATAAAAATATTGTACGTTTCATAGCATTCACCTCCTTAGAAACTCTTCTTTCGAGACCGCATAGAATTTACATTCCATATTGTAATGAAACTCCTTCTTCTCGAAGGTCATTCCGCACTTTTCCATGATACGCCACGAGCCGACATTTGCCTCATCGGCGACCGCAACGATGCGTTCGAGGCCCGCCGTCTCAAAGCCATATTCAAGCCACGCACGGGCGCATTCATAACCAATGCCGCGCCGCCAAAAACTCTTCTTCAGACTGTACCCGACTTCGATCTCGCCTGTATTTTCCAACGGCTGCAGGCCGCTCCCGCCGATATTCTCACCGGTTTCTTTCCAGATCATCGCACACATGCCAAAGCCGAATTTTTCATAGCAATCGATGTAAAAATCGAGTCGTTTTGTAATCTCTATCCGGTTTTGGCGCTCAAGCCCGCCAAGGTATCGATAGACATCTGGATCAGAACGCATTTCGATGAGCTCTTCGAGGTCGTCATGCGTGTAAGGGAGGATCAATAATCTTTCTGTCTCAAACTGCATAAAAATGGAAGAAACCGCGATGGCTGTTCGTCTAATTATTGAATAATCCATAAGCGAGGACAACAGCAATGATCAAATCGAAAGCATCACGAAGAGAATTTATACGAAATATCATGGTTTCGGCAGCCGCAGCACCTTTTCTGATCAACTGCAAGGGAGCTGCACTTGCCGAAAGCGGTCTTTCGTCGGATATCCTCGAAAAGCTGAAGAAGATGGCGATTCAGGATCTGAACGGCGAATGGTCCGGCGCGATCAGTGCTCCGGCAAATGTTTCCTGGAAAACCACACTTTCAACCGAAAGCGATAAAGGCGAGCCCATGGAGATCTCGGGTACGGTTTTTCAGCCCGATGGAAAAACCCCCGCCACGAACACGCTGATCTATCTTTATCATACAGATTTTGAAGGCTATTATGGCCGAACAAAAGACGTACATCGCCATGGAAAGTACCGCGGCTGGATGCTGACAGATAAGAGTGGAAAATACTCATTTCGGTCGATCAAACCCGCTCCATATCCCGTTAACCGTTTCGCAGCCCATATTCACATGACGCTGACCACCGAGAAAATGCGTGAAGATTGGGTCGATTCGATCTTGTTCGAAGGCGACCGTCTGATATCGCAGAATGAACGCGGCCAAGCCGGACAGAAAGGCGGGTTCAATCCGATCGTGAGTTTTGAGAAAGGCACGGACGGATTGCTACGAGCGACCCGGAACTTGAAGTTGTTGGTATAAGGACATTTATAGATAAATTAGGAGACTGGAACAATGAAAACGCGATGACGGGCGGCAAATCTTCGTACACCGAGAACGGCGAGATAAAGTTCGTTTACAGCAGCGATGTGTGGGCGATGGGGCGAAAAACCGAGTAGAATCGTAAGATCGAAAGTCTAATGGAGCAGCTCGCACGGGTGACAAAAGATCCGCCGCAAATCGACCTGATCGATGAATGCAGAAGAGGCAATCGCGAGGCGATGCATACTCTGTTCGTTGAGCATCAGAAGCGTGTCTATTCGGTCGCATTAAACTTTTTCAGCGGCGACGCAGATAAGGCGGCAGATGTAACCCAGCAGGTTTTTCTGAAGCTCTTTACCCAAATGAACTTCCGCGGTGATGCAGAGTTCACGACGTGGCTTTACAGATTGACTGTGAATACCTGTATCGACGAAACCCGCAAGAGCCGACGTTTGTTCGGGCTGGCGGACTGGTTTTCGGCCGGCGAGCCGGTTGTTAAGGTATCTCTCGATGAAAAGATCCGCTTACGTGAGATCGCGGTAGAAGTCCAGGCCGTCCTCGGCAGCCTGAAGCCAAAGTATCGACTTCCGTTGTTGCTGAAATACGTTGAAGGCCTATCCTACACCGAGATCGCGGACGTGCTGGAATGTTCTATCGGAACAGTTTCGTCGCGGCTTAGCCGGGGACACAAGATGGTTGCCGCAAAGCTCGGGCATTTAAGGGGTGAGATATAGGTTTGATGGACGAACGGCATTACAAAAACGATATTCAGGCATTCCTTGATCAGGAGCTGACCAAGGACGAGCGTCAGGCGGTCGGCGAACATTTGCTGGTCTGTGATGAGTGCCGCCGTGAACATGACGATCTCAAGCTTAGTGCTTCACTCGCGGCGACGATGCCTCGGACGGACGCACCGGATGCAGTTTGGTCGAGAATCGAGAACGCTCTTGATCGGGCCGCTGTTCCGCAAATGGGCTTGATCCCGCAAGCGTCGCTTTTTGAACTCCGTCGCGGACTCGCTTTTGCCTTAGCTTTGGTCGCGGTCTCCGCCTTGTCGGTGGTTGTGTACATTAGCCTGTTCAGCGGCGAGAACCCATACTCGGCCCAGACATCCGATCAAAACTCAACGCCCCAAGATCAACTACCGGCCGTTCCAGTAAAAACGGAAGCTCCGGCGAACAATGCGAATGTCGCCGTCAATTCAAACGCCGACACGAATACCAATAACTCGAACTCCGATCAAAGCGTACTCCCGCCATCTGGCGAGAGCTGGCAGGTTGAAACGCTTGCCGGAGTGCCGAAAATAGGCGATGGGAGCATGTCGGGGCAGATCGCAGTCGGGGAATTGCTTAAGACAGACGCGCGGTCCAAGGCAAGGATAACTGTGGCGAATATCGGAAGCGTCGAGGTCGCACCGAACTCACTCGTCAAGTTCGTTCAAACAGGAACGGACGAGCACCGGCTGGCGCTTGAACGGGGGTCGCTGCACGCGAAGATCTTTGCACCACCCAGACTATTTGTGGTCGATACCCCGTCGGGAAGGGCCGTTGATCTTGGCTGCGAATACACGCTTGAGGTCGACCGGGTCGGCAACAGCATCCTTCGCGTTACCGGCGGATTTGTAGCTTTGGAAGATAAAGGACGAGAGTCGATCGTGCCGGCCGGAATGATGTGTTTGACACGAATAGGAAAGGGGCTTGGAACTCCGTTTTCTCAGGAAACGAGCCCTGAGTTTCAGCGCGCATTGGAACAATTCGATTTCGGCAGCGGCGGAAGCTCGGCCCTTCGCTCATTACTTGCAAAAGCTGATTATTACGACATGGTCACGCTCTGGCACCTGCTTTCGCGTGCTTCCAATAAGGATCGCGGTGCGGTCTTTGACGAACTGGCGAGATCGGTCCCTCCGCCTTCAGGCGTTACTCGCGAAGGGATACTCAGCCTAGATAAAAAGATGCTCGCAGATTGGCGAGTTGCTGTTGAAAACCTTTGGTTCAACTAGGCCTCGATCAAGGGGATAGTCTGGAAACTTTCCAATCGGCGTCGAGCCGAGTATAGAGTAGTCGGTCGTGCAAGCGGCTTCTGCGTCCCTGCCAGAATTCGAACGTTTCGGGTGTTACTCTAAACCCGCCCCAGAACGGTGGCCGCGCCACGCTGCCTTCCGGATACTTCGCGGCCACCGCCTCAAAATTTCTCTCGATAACCGAGCGTGACCCGATCATTGAGCTTTGCTCGGACGCCCAGGCACCTATCTGACTTTTGTACGGCCGGGTCGCAAAATATTCATCGGATTCGTGTTCCGAGGTCTTCTCAGCCGCGCCGCCAATGAACACCTGGCGTTCCAGTTCTTTCCAGAAAAAATGCAGGTAGCAGCGAGGATTCGCGTCCAGTTCGCGTGCCTTTGCACTTCCGTAATTGGTAAAGAACCGGAACCCGGTATGGTCAAAGCCTTTTAGCAGCACGGTCCTTCCAGACGGCCGTCCTTCCGGTGTGGCGGTGCCTAGATGCATCGCGTTGGGTTCGAATATTTGCCCGGAAACCGCTTCGTCAAACCACAATGAAAATTGGTCGAACGGATCCGCGGCAACGGTCGCCTTTGACAACTCGTGCCGGGAGTAATCCTGCCGCAGCGCAGCCAACTCGTTTTGGTCGATCATGGGCTTTAGATCAAATGTACAAAAAGGCCGTCCTTTAATTTAGGCTCAAACCACGTGGATTTAGGCGGCATTATCTCGCCCATGTCTGAAACAGCGAACAGGTCGTCCATGGTAGTTGGGAAAAGTGAGAACGCAACTGCCGCACGACCGCTATCGACATATTTTTCAAGCTCGTCGATCCCGCGTCCGCCGCCGACAAAGGTTATGCGTTGGTTTGTTCGCGGGTCGTCTATTCCGAGCAGGGGCGAGAGAACTTTTGACTGAAGTATCTGAACATCAAGCCGCTCAAGCGGTTCGGGTTCGCGTATGTAATTCACGTTATACCTGAGATTGAACCACTTTCCGCCCAGATACATAGCGAATTGGCCGCGATCTTTTGGTTCGCGTTCCGTGGTTTCCGTAATGATAAAATACTGCCGCAGACCGTCGAGAAATTCCTGCTCGGTCAAGGCGTTGAGGTCTTTTACGACACGGTTATAGGCCATTATCGAAAGGTCTTCCGACGGAAAGATGCCCGCCATCACGTAGTTATAGCTTTCATCACCGGTATGGCCTGGATTGGCGTCACGCAGCTCTTTTCTGGCCAGCGAAGCGCTTTCGGCCCGGTGATGCCCATCCGCCACGTAGAGTTCAGGTATGTTCCGGAACGCCCCTTCAAAGGCCTCGGTTTTCGGGACGCGCCAAACGGTTTGCTGCACACCAGCCGGACACGGAAAATCATAGACCGGTGTCTCGGCAACGGTTTGCTCGATCAACCGCCGCATCTCATCCGTATTTCGGAAAGCGAGAAATATCAATCCGGTCTGAGCCCGCAAAGCGAGCATGTGATCCGTACGATCACGGACCTTATCCGGCCGGGTCCTTTCGTGTTTCAATATTACGCCGTCGTCATAGTCGTCTATCGAACAGCAGCCGACAATGCCCGTCTGCTGGCAGCCGCCCGACCTAAGACGATAGACATAAATGCATTTTTCCGAATCTGGCGCAAGAAGGCCGTCAGCTATGAATTTATCGAGAAGCTGTTTTGCCTCGACAAAAGCATGAGCCGGAGCGTCGGTGCCAAACTCAGCCTCGGGCCGCGTGACGCGAAGAAAACTGCTGGGATTTTCCAACGTGATCTCGCGGACCTCCTCGTCGCTGACGACATCATATGGAACGCACGACACGTTCCTTGCTTTATCCGCCGGGGGCCGCAGTGCTTTGAAAGGTTTGACTATTGTCACAAAATTGGTTGGACGCTAAAAGTAAAAGACGGTCAGCCAAATCTTCATCAGGGCTGAGGCCGGTTGTTGTTAAAAAGGTTCTCCAATTCCTGATTACTCTTTTCGCTTTCTTCCATCATCCGCTGAGCGAAGCCTTTTTTGTCTATTTTCCAGGTGCCGCCTTCCAAGATAAATGGCACGGTTTCCCACGAACCAAAGGAATTTTCAACCTCGAGTGTCGCCTGGTCGCCATCGATCTTCTCGTTTTTATACCTGACCTTTGTTTGAGACTCGATAAACAAGGTCTCACGTTTTACGATGTCATCGACCGTCACTCCCTGCGCCTGTGCCTCAAGCTCATGCATCTTGAGTGTTTCCGATGAGAGCAGAACCTTCATGGTCGGAATGTCTTTCTGCTTGATGGCCTTTGTATATGTAACAAAGGTTTCGATCGGTGTAGCCGGTTTCGACCCGCCCGCACAAGCGATAAGCGCCGCCATGAAAATAAATAGGCCCGCGGATTTGAGAAAGCTGTTCTTCATTCGTACAAAAATTAAGAGTATATTACTAGGTTCAAACACTGATTGTATCGTAATTCAACGGAGCAAAAAAGATGGAACGACGGAAACTCTCAACGGACGAGGTCCGGGAACGGCTGACTTCACTTAAGAATTGGGCCGCGGACGGCGAATGCATCAAACGAAGGTTTACATTCGGGAATTTTGCGGAAAGCCTTGCGTTTGTGAACAAGGCCGGAGCGATCGCCGAAGAGGCCGACCATCATCCGGACATAACCTTTGGCTGGGGCTATGCCGAGATAGCAACAACAACGCATGACCGAAGCGGGATTACCGATGTGGACTTTGCGCTGGCTGAAAAGATCGACGGTATTTCCGGCAGGGAATAACAGTCTTTTGCCCGGCAGCCCTAATTTCGATAAAATCGACTGATCAGCCACCTTTGCAGGTAATCTTAATAAGGATTTAGAGGAAAATTATGTCTAACGTACCTATTACGGTCGCGCATGGCGACGGCATCGGGCCGGAGATCATGGATGCGACGCTCAATATTTTGAAGGCAGCCGGTGCACGGCTTGATATCGAAACGATCGATATCGGAGAGAAGGTTTACCTGGCCGGCAATGCCGCCGGTATCGCTCCTGAATCGTGGGAATCGCTTCGCCGGACGAAAGTATTTCTAAAGGCGCCGATCACAACACCGCAGGGCGGCGGTTACAGCTCGCTGAACGTGGCGGTCCGTAAAACCCTTGGCCTGTACGCGAATGTCCGTCCCTGCGTTTCGTATCATCCGTTCGTTTCGACCAAACATCCGGTTATGGACGTCGTGATCGTCCGCGAGAATGAGGAAGACACCTACGCCGGTATCGAATATCGCCAGACTGATCAGGTCGAGGAATGCCTAAAGCTCATCTCGCGTCCAGGCAGCGAAAAGATCGTCCGCTACGCCTTTGAATATGCAAAGAAATTTGGCCGAAAAAAGGTGACCTGCTTTATCAAAGACAACATTATGAAACGGACCGACGGCTTGTTTCATCGAGTCTTCGACGAGATCGCACCCGAGTATCCCGGCATCGAAGCCGATCATTGGATCGTCGATATCGGCGCCGCTAAGATGGCCGACACGCCCGAGAATTTTGACGTGATCGTGATGCCAAATCTGTATGGCGATGTTCTGTCAGATGTAGCGGCGCAGATCGCAGGTTCGGTCGGCCTCGCAGGTTCGTCAAACATAGGCGAAAAGGTTGCGATGTTTGAAGCGATCCATGGCTCGGCTCCGCGTCGTGCCGGTCAGAATATGGCAAATCCTTCGGGCTTGTTCCTCGGTGCAATCCTGATGCTTGTGCATATAAATCAGCCTGACGTTGCAGAACTCGCACATAACGCATGGCTCCGCACCATCGAAGATGGCGTCCACACCTACGATATGTTCAAGGAAGGCGTTTCGAGCGAGAAGGTCGGGACAAAGGAATTTGCTGAAGCCGTCGTCGCACGCACCGGCCAAAAACCGGAAACGCTCAAGGCAGTGACCTACGTCGCGAATGTAGTCGATGAGAATCCAAAACCGATATTCTCAACGCCGACGCCGCAGAAGAAGACCCTGGTCGGCGTCGATATCTTCCTCGATTGGTGGAAAGGCACGTTCTATGGCGTCGCCGACGAACTAGGCTCCCTTGTCGAAAAGGTCAACGGCGACGGCCTGAAACTCCAAACCATCGCCAACCGCGGCGTCAAGGTCTATCCCGGCGGCCAGCCAGATACCTTCACCGTAGATCACTGGCGGTGCCGGTTCGTTGCTGACTCATCTGAGGGCAATGCTGTAACACAAGCACAGATCATCTCGCTCCTTGGCCGATGTGCAGATGCGGGCCTGGATGTGATCAAGACTGAGAACCTTTATATTTTCGACGGTGCAAAAGGCTATTCGGCCTAAACTATTTCAAGATCTCCGCTACGGCAATACCTAAGTAGGTGCCGACGGCGGTGCCGATCGTTCCTGCGAGCAAGCCGGGCAATTGCAGATCGGGACGGCCGAGGCTGGCGGCACAGACCGGGGCGGAGGTCGCACCGCCAACGTTGGCGTTTGAGGCGATGGCGATGATGTCCCAGTCCTGTTTCAGCAGGCCGCCGATGCCGAAGATGATTGCTCCGTGCAGGAAAACGATGATCGTTACCCAGACGAGGAGCACTCCGGCGACATCGCCTGCGCTCATCAGCGCCCAAAAATCGCAGTATGCTCCGATGACCGCCAGGAAAAGCATTATCAACAGATAGCCCAGGGTGCGTCCGCGCGCAGTCTCTGAACGAAGGGAATTTGGGCAAATATAAGTGCAAGGGTAGTCAGCACAACTATCGATGGCATCCAGCCAAGCGCACCTGACACGAGCGATGAAACAAACATACTCCCCAAGCCAAGCGCGAGCAGCAGCGCAATGTCGGTCAAGCCGACGCTGCTTTCATTACCTGTCATTTTGCCCAGGATCTCTTCATCGGAAAGCGCTTCAAGCTGGGGCGGAATACTTCTTTTACGCGGAAAATATCTTTGCAAAAGTTTGGGAAGCACAAGGGTCAGAACAAGCCATATCGTCGTCAGTATGTTATCGACGGCGTTGATGGCCGCATAGAGGACGCCATCCTTGTTTATGCCATAGTTTAAGGCGACCGCATTAAGATTCGCGCTTCCGCCGCTGTAGGTTCCGGTGTACATTCCCGCCACCGCATGAGCGAGGTCGATATGATCTTGAGGCGAAACTATTTTGTATCCCACGATCGCGGCGATTGCCGTTCCAGCGGCTCCGACCAAAAACATCAGGATCATCGGAAGCCCCGCGAATTTCAGGTCCTTTAGTTTTACTTCAAGAAGAAGAAAAAATATGCCAAGCGGCGGCGCGTATTGAAAAATGCCGTCGTAAACGACGGGAGGGTTTTGAGACGAAGGAATGATGCCAAGGTTGGCAATGATCGCCGCGGCGATGATCACGATCAGTACAGAACCGATGTGTTTGAATACACCTCTCCGCGCGAGCCATTCCGAAACTACGATCAGAAGCAGCAGTACGGTGAGAACGTAGATAGGTTCCTGGATGAACTGCATTTCATCTGCCAAACATAAGAAAAGCGATGACCACCGCCAGAACCAGGATACCCGCCAACAGGATCAGGTGGAAATTGGAGAGGCCCGACTTTTTTATCTCGACATTGGTGGTGCCTGATGCGGTTTCAAAAGTACTGTTGATCTTATAGTCGCTAACCCGTTGATCGAGCAGGTTCGCATTGTTAATAAGGTTGTGCATCTCGTCCTGGGCGGCGGAATTGCGATATTCTGCCTTGCGTTTTTCGACCGCGAGACGCACTATCTCATCCGCGGCTTTTTCGGTCACACGGCGGGCCTGGCCTTCATCCAGATTCTGGAGCGCGTTATCGACGATGTCCTCGGCTGAAACAGGAAAAAGCGACTGCTTTTTTGGTATTAGTTCAGTGCTCTCATCATCCATTTCCGGTCAATTTCTCCTCTTTATATTTAATGTTATCGTGCCGTAGGGAAATTCTAACATGTGAGTCACTTTTGGCTTTAGATGTTCTTCGGCAAGGAGCTTTTCTATATTTGCAAATTCCTCATGGAGCGAAGAGACCATTATTTTTCCTTCCTCGGCCTGAGACGCCCTTAGAATCCCTTGAGCGGCCTGCATGTCTCCATCCCCCAACCATTGAAGCTTCCGTTCAACCTCAAAGGGAAGTTGCGCTGTAAATGCCTTTTCAACGATCTGTTTCACAAGCGGCGTCAACTTCTCTTCCCAATCGTCAGCATAAACATCCAACTCGTGGTTGTCTTTTCCGGCGTACTCCTCCATAAAATGCCGCAAAACCTCACATTTAAGATCGTATGTCATGACCCGCGGCAAATGTACCAGAAACCGTTCGTACGTTTGGGTTGTCGGCTGAACTTTACCGGACTTCCATTTTCGGTAAGTTCGCCGGGCGTATCTGGCCGGGCCGTTTCCAAATTCTTTCTTATACAGATCCATCAACTCTTCGACGGCTGTTTCATTAAGCCCCAAGAGTACACCCACCAACTTTGACGGGTGATATCTGCGATCCGGCGAACGACTCCAATCAAAAAGGCCGGCACCTTTCGACTCCATTTGGAAATATATGAAAAGGATGATTCCCACTACGAGGATAATGATAAAGGTGAGATTCATTAAGGTCGGTAATTATCTGATGCCGCTAATTCAAAGTTTACTAGCGATCCTGGCCGATTTGCCATCGGCGAAGGCGAAATCTGTTTGAAAAGGCGAGGTGCATCCACGCGGCATATTTGCTTTCACTGCCCAACTCTTTTATTTTTAAACAAATGCGAATACCTTGGGCACGTTTCACAGCTCTTGTTTTAGGGTTTGCGGTCGTATTGTTTTTCGCAGCGTCGGTGGTGAACGCACAATCGAAAGTTCCAACATCGGCTCCGGGCAAAACGGTCCTCCGAGATTCGGACGGTAATCTTGTATCGAACAATGAGTTTGCCGATATCCGAATGGCGAATTTTCACTATCCCGACGCAACGGTAATAAAGGCTTATGAGGACGGAACGGTTGAGTTTCGACTTCAAAAGGTCCCGCAGGAGGGTATGCTTGCACCCAAATTTTCCGTCCGCACGGTCGAAGGGAAAACCCTTACTCCGGAAGATCTTAACGGCAAGGTTGTTGTGCTTAGCTTTTGGTTTATCGGCTGTCCCGCTTGTCGGGACCTTGAACCAAAACTCAATGAGTTCAAGGCCAAATTTATCGGCGATGATGGTATCGTTTTTCTTGCGATGACCGCCGACTCGGCCAGCGACGTAAAAAAATACCTGGCAAAAGAACGGTTTGATTATCTCCAGGGCGTCGAGGCGAAAGACGCGATGCGGTCGTTCGTTTTTGCCGGATATCCAAAGAATATAGTCATCGGCAAAACAGGCGAGATCGTTTATTGGCGGAGCATTATCAGGGCGTGGGATAAATTCGAAGCAGTTGTGCGAACCGAACTAGGAAAAAATGCCGGCGATCAGGGCGTATCCCGCCAGGCCTCTAACAAATGAAAAAGATCTGGATAATCATCACTTTCGCGATCGGGCTGCTGTTTTTTTCGCCTGCCGCTTCGGCATCGGGCGGCGACGACGGACATGGCGGAATTGTTCTTTCGCTTCTTGGCCTTGCCCTTATCCTCTTTCTGGCGAAAATTGCGGGCGAGATCTGTGTACGCTTGAACCAGGCGCCGGTTCTGGGCGAGCTTGCTGTCGGGATCTTGCTGGGAAGCCTTGCTTACACAGGCTTTCATGGCCTCGATTTTCTGAAGACCGACGCAGTCATTAACTCGCTGGCCCAGCTTGGCATCCTGATCCTGCTTTTCGAGGTCGGGCTCGAAACCGAGATCCAGGAAATGCGCAAAACGGGCATTTCTGCTCTTATCGTGGCTATTATCGGTATCGTTTTGCCGACGCTGGCGGGATATTTCGTAGCTAGTTACTTCCTGCCCGATCTGGCCTTCTGGGGCAAAGTTTTTATCGGTGCGACCCTCTCGGCGACGAGCATCGGTATCACCGCCCGCGTGCTGAAAGACATCGACCGCATCGAAACGAAAGAGGCAAAGATTGTCCTGGGGGCGGCGGTCCTGGACGACGTAGGCGGCCTGATCTTCATGTCCGTGATCGTCAGCGCGATACAGGCGGCAAGTTCGACGGGTGCCCTTTCGGTCGCGTCGATCGCGCAGATCTTCGCCGAAGCTCTGGCGTTTCTGGTCGGAGCATTTCTTCTTGGGCATTTCGTCTTTCCGCTTATCTCGCCTGTGCTCGGACGGTTTCGCTCAAAGGGCGTGATGCTGGTATTCTCGCTTGCCCTTTGCTTCTTCATGGCCTGGTTGTCGGCCGCCGTCGGGCTGGCACCGATCGTCGGAGCTTTTGCCGCCGGTTTGATACTTGAAGAGGCACATTTCGATCCGCTCCCGAATGATAATATGCAGGATTTGATCGCTCTCATTGCACCGCTGACAGCCATTTTTTCACCGATATTTTTCGTCTCGGTCGGATTAAAGGTCGATATCGCTTCGTTTGCTAATCCGCAGTTGATCGGCCTTTCGGCGGCAATGCTTGCGGCCGCGGTCCTTGGAAAACTTGCTTGTTCGCTTGGCGTGGTCGAAAGCGGCGTGAATCGCCTCTCGGTCGGCCTGGGAATGGTGCCGCGCGGAGAGGTTACGCTCATCTTTGCAAGCCTTGGCATGACTCTGATGCTGCCGAATGCTCAGGGAGTAATGGAAGCCGTGATCTCACCCTCAACCTTCGGCGTATATGTTTTCATCGCCATGGTGACGGCCTTTCTGACGCCTCCGGCTTTGAAATGGTCGCTGGCCGAGAGCAAATAGGCGATCAGTTTTGATCATTTTATCCGTATGGCAGTGACGAAGCCGAAAAATGCAAGCCGCCCAAAACCCGGAAAACCCGTTGTTTCGATAATAATGGGGAGCAAGAGCGATTGGCCCACGCTTGCCGTCGCTTCGGAAACCCTCGATGAGTTTGGCGTTCAGCATGAAACGAAGATCGTCTCAGCCCACCGCACACCCGATCTGCTTTTTGAGTTCGCGAAATCGGCAGAAGAACGCGGCATCGAGGTCATCATTGCCGGTGCCGGCGGCGCCGCCCATCTGCCGGGAATGTGCGCCTCGCAAACCGTTTTGCCCGTCCTTGGTGTGCCGGTGGAAAGCAAAACTCTAAAAGGTCTCGATTCGCTTTTATCGATAGTCCAAATGCCCGCAGGCGTGCCGGTCGGGACGCTTGCGATCGGCCAGGCCGGTGCGAAGAATGCCGCTCTGTTGGCGGTCGCAATCCTCGCAAACTCGCGGCCTGAATTGCGGAAAAAGCTCCATACTTTCCGGTCGAAACAGACGAAAACCGTGTTAAAATCAAGATTGGAGAAGTGATATGGAGTTGCATCAGATTAAAAAGCCTGTGTTGCCGAATGGGCCGATCGTTATTGACGAAATCCTTTCGAAGTCGAAGCGGGAGAAATGGTCAAAATTACTCTGGAAAAAACTCACAAGGTTGCCCCGGATAACCCATATCCATTGCGAGGAACTCCATACAGCTCTGAAGATCCCTTTGGCCCTGCGGTGCCACTGGATGAAATGGGATGCCATGAAATGATCATTCTCGACACCCATGTCTTATTGTGGCGACTGCGCGAATATACGATGTGCCGCTTGTGACCGTAGATTCCGAGATACTGCAATATCCGCACGTCAAACTCCTTCCGTAAATGAACCAAATCCTTCCAAATTCCACAATCGGCGTGTTCGGCAGCGGGCAGTTGGGCCGGATGTTTGCGATCGAGGCGCGCAAGATGGGTTATCGTGTGCATACGTTTTCGCCGTTGACCGATACACCGACCGGGCAGGTCGCCGACATTGAAACGTCCTCACCTTACGACGATCTTGATGCCGTGCGGGAATTCGCGAACGCCGTGGATGTTGTTACGTTCGAGTTCGAGAATGTTCCGTCGGCAACTGTCGAGGCGGCTGCAGAATTTGTCGCGGTACATCCGAAAGGCGAGATACTGCATACAACCCAAAATCGCTTGCGGGAAAAGACGTTTTTGTCTGATAACGGTTTTCCGGTCACGCCGTTTCGGCAGGTCAAGCTGATCGACGATCTTTACCGCGGCGCGAACGACCTCGGTTTTCCGGCCGTGCTAAAAACGGCTGGGTTCGGCTATGACGGGAAAGGCCAGGTAAAGGTGGCTGCTCCGTCCGACATTGAACCGGCATTCGCCGCGATGAATGGAAACGAAGCGATCCTTGAAGCTTTTGTTGAATTTGAAAAAGAAGTGTCGGTTGTTTGTGTGCGCGATGAGGCGGGAAATTTCGCTCATTTCGGCGTAATCGAAAATGAGCACGCGAACCATATTCTCGATATATCGTTTGCCCCGGCGTTCGTATCTGAAAAGGTATTCGACCAAGCCATCGAGATCGCGCGCAGCATTGCAGATACATTGGACTACGTCGGCACCCTGTGTGTTGAACTGTTTGTGACTGGAGACGATAATCTTCTCGTCAACGAACTCGCCCCGCGACCGCATAATTCGGGACATCTTACGTTCGACGCCTGCGTCACCTCACAGTTCGAGCAGCAGGTCCGGGCGGTTTGCGGCTTGCCGCTGGGCTCCACCGAATTTTACAAACCCGCCGCGATGGCTAATCTGCTCGGCGATCTCTGGCAAAACGGCGAACCCGATTGGACCGTGGCGCTTTCTCACCCGGCGGTAAAGCTGCATCTTTATGGGAAAGCTGAGCCAAAGCAGGGCCGAAAGATGGGGCATATCACAGTTCTTGCTGATACTTCTTCGGACGCGACTCTGCTTTCCAAAAATTCCCGTCGGGCCCTGACTTTAAAAAATTAGGAAATTTTGAATTCTAGAGCTATCATATTTGATGGTTTCGACCACCCGATAAACTAAAACACACCCGGATGTACCCAAAATGAGACTTAGAAATATTGCAGTGGCTGCTGCGTTGGCCTTAATAATTCACCCTATTTACCTTAGTGCCCAGATCCGCATCGATGAAGTCGTAAGCAAATCCAACCCGAAGCTCAATCGCTCACGCGGAATTAGCATGCTCAAGGAGGTAAAGGATGCGCTTGAGACGCACTACTATGACAAGAATTACCGTGGCATCGATATCGACGCGAGGTTTAAGGAAGCGACCGAGAAGATAAAGTCTCTCGATACCAATGCTCAAATATTTCGAGTGATCGCGGCGCTGTTGCTTGAGTTCAACGATTCGCACACGAGGTTTTACCCGCCTAACAGGTCAAACCGGGTCGAATATGGTTTTGCTATGCAGATGATCGGGGACCGTTGCGTGATCGTCGATGTAAAAAAGGGCAGCGACGCCGAAAAGAAAGGCCTGAAGGTCGGCGAACTTGTGACGAAGATAGGCCAATACCCCGTTACGCGCGATTCGCTTTGGGTGCTTAACTACTATCTCTATCAGCTTGAACCGATGCCCTTCCTCCCGGTGGTGGTCGCAGGGTCTGGTGAAAAGGAACGTTCTGTAACTATCGAGGCGAGCTTTAAGTCGCTTGAAGAGCGCCGAAAAGAAGCAGAGAAAAGACGCAAAGAGAAACGCGAAAATCCTTATAAATGCACCAAGTTGTCAGTCGAAACGACCGCGTGCAAACTGCTGACGTTTGCCGTCGAAAGAAAGTATGTCGATCAGATGATGAAAGAGGTTCTTACGGGTTCAAAGTTTATCTTGGACCTGCGCGGGAACCGCGGTGGTTATGTAAAGATTGAAGAGTATCTGGTCGGGCATTTTTTTGATCGGGAATTAAAGATTGCCGACATGGTAACGAGAAAGAAGACCGACACCCGAATCGCAAAGCCGGTAAAAGGCCGGCAGTTCAAGGGTGAATTGATCGTGCTTATCGACAGCGATTCCGCCTCCGCATCCGAGGTATTTTCGCGCGTGATCCAGATCGAAAAGCGCGGGAAAGTTGTGGGCGATACGAGTGCAGGCGCCGTAATGACCAGCTATAACCTCTCGATGGCAAACAGCCGCGGGCCTGACGGATACCAGACCGTATCCTTCTACGGTATGAATGTGACCATCGCGGACGTGATAATGAGTGACGGAAACCGGCTTGAGCACGTTGGCGTTGTGCCTGATTATCCGATTGGCCCGACCGGTGTGGCCCTGGCCAAAAAGAGTGATCCAGTCCTGGCGTATGCAGCAGAACTCCTTGGCACGCAGATCACGCCCGAAGCCGCCGGTCTTCTTCAGTTTCTCTTCAAGAAGTCCGAAGAAGCAGACGAGGAGGAAACGGGCAGCGGTGAAGACCCTAGCCAGCAAGTCCCGAAAACCGGCGGGCAAGCTGAATACCGGCAGCAACGCCGATAAATCCGGCAATTACGCTGGCAAACAGGTAAACAAGCGCGTTCATCCACATCCGGTCCCGCAAAAGCCCATAAATTTCTATCTCGAAGGTCGAAAACGTCGTGAACGCACCGAGAAAGCCCACGACGATCATCATTCTTACGCCTTCGGAAACCTGCACCTTGTCGGCAAACAGAATCAGAAAAAATCCGATCAGGAACGACCCGGTCACGTTGATAAAAAACGTCGGCAGCGGAAAATGCTCGAAAACGCCGGAAAGCGGCGACAGGTTCACCAGATAACGCGCAACCGCGCCAAGGGCCCCGCCAAAGGCTACAAAAAGGATCTTTGATAAAGATTCCACGATGGTTCAACAATGGGACGGATCAACTATCGAAGGATCCGCACCAAGATTTGCACACAGACAAGCCTGACTATAGAATCCGATTATGGCAGAGAGCATCGCCTTTTCGAAATCGGCCGACAGGGGGCAGATCTACGCGGAGTTGGCACCGCAGATCGAAGCACTCGTCAAGGGTGAGACAGACGAGATCGCAAATCTGGCAAATATCGCGGCGGTTTTGAAAGAAGCTCTTGGGTTCTTTTGGGTCGGATTCTATCTTATTAAGGACGGCCAATTGGTGCTCGGGCCATTTCAGGGACCCCTTGCCTGTACGCGGATAGATCTTGACCAGGGCGTTTGCGGTCATGCTTACACGACGCGCCAAACGGTGATCGTTCCGGATGTGGATCAGTTTCCCGGCCATATCGAATGCAGTTCCGCATCGAAGTCGGAGATCGTTGTTCCGATATTCGACGGCACCGGCGGAGTTTTTGGCGTATTGGACGTGGACAGCGATAAGCTGAATGATTTCTCCGAGATCGACAAACGCGGCCTTGAAAGTATTGTTAGACTCGTCGAGCGGGCCCGCACGGGTTGATTCAATATTTTAACGAACCGCCGCATCGGTTTCCGTCCGATTCGCAAACCAATTCCATAACCGTCTATCTTTTTGCGACCTTGGCGGGCTTTTCGTGAGACCTTTCCTCATCACAGAAAAGGGCTTACGATGGTTCTGGGCTATTACTTCGGTTAGAATCAAAACCCTGAACATTTTTGTGGGTGCATCTTTCATTTTATGACACCGGTAGAACATCCTTATTGGGTTTGGGCTCTTTTTTTTTCGGTCGTGCTGGTCGCGCTTTTTGTCGATGTAGGCATCGTTAATCGCAAGGCACACGCGCCGACGCGGAAAGAGACGGTCGGGTGGAGCGTGGTATGGGTCTCGCTGGCCTTACTGTTCAATGTCTTTATTTATTGGCAGGTCGGGACGCATTACAACGACTGGGCGCTTGCATTGGCACAATCAAAGCTTTTTCTCACCGGCTATCTGATCGAGCTGTCCTTGTCGGTGGACAACCTGTTCGTGTTCCTGCTGATCTTTACCTATTTCAAGGTACCCAAAAAGTTTCAGCACCGGGTCCTGTTCTGGGGCATCATGGGAGCCCTTGTTCTGCGAATGATAATGATCTTCGCGGGTGCGGAGCTGGTTGAGCGTTTTCACTGGATCATTTATGTTTTCGGAGCGTTTCTTGTTTACACCGGCCTGAAAATGTTTCAGAGCACGGATGACAACTTCGAACCTCACGAAAGTACAATCGTCCGTTTTGCGACCAAATACATCCGCATCGCGAAACACTATGACGGAGACAAGTTTTTCGTCGTAAAGGACGGAGTTCGGACGGGAACGCTGCTGCTGCTTGTACTGATAACTGTGGAGTTTACCGACCTGATTTTTGCGGTCGATTCGATCCCTGCAATTTTCGGTATCACGACGGATCGGTTCATTGTCTATACGTCCAACATTTTTGCGATCCTCGGTCTGCGCACGTTTTTTTTCCTGCTTGCCGATCTTGCCGACCGATTTCATTTTCTGAAATACGGCCTGGCGTTCATCTTGACCTTTGTCGGCGTAAAAATGCTCTTGCCTCTTATCGCCGAAGGGCTGATAATGGTTACAGGCACCGATGGTTCGGGCTTTGCGAATTTCCTGGTCCGCTATAAGAACCACGAGTTCGAACAGCTTGTGATCAATATCTCTCTTGGTGTAGTCGTTTTATCGATCGCCGCTTCTGTTGTTCTCTCTCTCCTATTCCCGGCCGCAGCAAAGACGATTATCAAAGAAGAAGAGGACGAGAGCACGACGGATGAGCCCGGCGTCATCTAGGCACTGATGGAAAGCAAGTACAAGAAAATCTATGTCGAGTGGTGGAAGATCAGGCGGAGCACGATCACGGGCCTCATCATATTCATACTCGTGGCCGGAACGGTCGTTTTCGGCGGTTGGTGGGCAATTAGAAATAATTGGTTCGTACCGGAAGAGCAGGGTGACGCGCCAAAGAACGCGGCAAAAATAATATCGTTTGAGGGCGACGTCAGGATCACCCGGGCCGCGACACGCGAAACCATTCTTGTTACTAAGGAAACCTACGTAGCGGCCGGCGACACAATTCAAACGCAGGCCGACGGCAGGGCGATCGTGCAGATGATCGATCAGTCCGTCTATTCTGTCCGTCCAAACAGTACCGTTGTAATCCGTGACAACTCGTCGTTTTTCGGCGGCGGCAACAATGTGCGCGTTTCGCTTGACGACGGCCAGTTGAATGTCCGCACCGAGGACCAGCAGGGCAATGCCAAAAACATCGTCGAAATGCAGGACACTGAGACGCAGCTTAACCCGCAAACCGACGCTAGTTTTAATACAAACGGGAACGGAGCCGAGATCAGGGTGAGCCGCGGCGGCGTCGAGACGACCGTGGGCGGCAACAAGACCACGATCAACGCGAACGAGTATGCAGCGGTCGATCAGGGACAAGTTGCATCTAAAGAGCAGCTATTGCTCCCGCCCAGACCTTCGGCGCCGGTCGATCTGGCACAGGTCGTCGATTCGGCCGGGTCGGGTGCATCCCTTTCTCTAAGATGGCAGGACGAGGGTTCGACCCCGCTTGCGGGCTATTATCTACAGGTTGCCAAGTCGGGCTACTTTGCCGCGGATTCCATACTGGTTGACCGTTCCGCCTTAACAGCCCGCGAGTTCCGGCTTGGAGGCCTGTCGCCGGGAACGTATTACTGGCGTCTAAAAGCGAACTCGCGTTCAGGCCAGACGAGCGATTGGAGTCAGCCATGGAAATTCCTGGTGGTAAGACGGGAACCGAATCGTACGATCGAAGTTAGCGGCTTGCAAGTGGACAATGTCGGCGGGAATGTTTATATCATTGCCGGAAAAACGCAGCCGGGGGTTCAGGCTAAGTCGCAGGGAAATCAGGTTTACGCCGCTTCTGACGGCTCGTTCCAGCTGCAGATATCGACGCCGCTGTCCGAGACCGCTATCGAATTTACAGATGATAGCGGTAATCGCGGCGGCGTTGTCATCTCACTCCGCAATGCAAAGGTTTTAAGAAAGTTCTAAGGGGAAATCGAATTGTCGGCAGGCCATGACCATTCACATTCTACGCGATCTTCCGGCAGCATAACGCGCCTAAAGATCGCGCTTGCCCTGACATTTCTCTATATGATCGCCGAGGCGGTCGGCGGGTGGCTGACCAACTCGCTTGCCCTGATCGCGGACGCCGGACATATGCTCACCGATGTAGCGGCGATCTCGCTTACGCTGTTCGCTTTCTGGTTTGCCGCCCGCCCGGCCACCTCAAAAAAAACTTACGGCTATTATAGGCTGGAAATTCTTGCCGCTTTTGTGAACGGAGTGGCCCTGGTTCTGTTGTCGCTTTGGGTTGTATATGAAGCGATAGACCGCTGGCAATCGCCGCCTGAGGTAAAAGGCCTGCAGCTTTTGCTTATAGCCACCGGCGGTCTGGCCGTGAATATTATTGCGGCATTTCTGCTGCACTCGGGCCACAAACACAACTTGAACATGCGTGGGGCGTTCCTCCATGTGATCGGCGATCTTCTTGGCTCGGTTGCGGCTATGGGCGCCGGAGTGCTTATTTTGACGCTTGGCTGGATGTGGGCGGACGCCGCGGGCAGCGTTTTGATCAGCGTGATCATTATCGCGGGCGCATGGCGTTTGATCCTGGATTCGGTAAATGTTCTCCTTGAAGGAACGCCGGCCCATATAAACCTTTCCGCCGTTGGGGATACGATAATCGCCGTGGACGGCGTGCGCGGCATTCACGATCTGCATGTCTGGACCATCTCATCGGGCATCGATGCGTTGTCCGTCCACATCAGCCACGACGAAACGGTCGGCCATTCCGACCTGCTTGCGGTCGTCCGCGATAAGCTGCACGACGACTTTGGCATCGATCATCTTACGATCCAGATGGAAACGCTCAACCGTGAAACTGAGGCGGTCTATATTTGCGAAACCGGCACCAAGTGCTTTGAGCCGTCTGTCCGGTCAAAGTTCGCGAACGGTTAGCTCTACCGGCATAGAATGGCAAACATCGACCTCAAATTCGGCAAGACCCACTTTCATTTTGAGTTTGACGACGAGCGTTACGAAATTCTTGAGGCGGCGAACGATGGCCATCCGCTGAATGATCTCGCAATAAGCTCGAAGCTTGATAAGCCGATAGCTTCGCCTCTGCTTGAAGACATCATCCAGCCCGACAAAAAAGTGCTGATCGTTGTCCCCGACGCCACCCGCGAGGTCGGGTGCGGACAGGTGATCAACATTCTGGTCCGCCGCCTGATAGCTAACGGGACCGCGCCTTCTGAAATAAGCATTATCTTCGCCACCGGAATACACAGGCCAGTCACCGAGGCTGAAAAGACCACGCTGCTTACGCCTTTCATAGCCCAGCGGATAAAAACCATAGACCACGCTCCGAGAGACATTTCGCGTATCGTCCGCCTGGAAGCGACCGCGGGTGGGATCCCGGTAGAGCTGAACCGTGCCCTTGTCGATAACGATCATGTGATATTGATCGGCGGTATTTCCTTTCATTATTTTGCGGGCTTTACCGGCGGCCGGAAGCTTATTTGTCCGGGCCTCGCGTCATCCAAAACCGTCTCGGCGACGCACAAACTTGCGTTTGACTGCGACAAACGGTCGCGACGGGCAGGCGTAGGGACCGGTTTGCTCACCGGCAACGCGGTTCACGAAGCGTTCGTCGAGGCCGCGTCGAGAATTACGCCCGCCTTTTGCATAAATACGATCGTCAACGATGCGGGGGAAGTGCTCGATCTGTTCTGCGGCGACTGGATCGAATCCCATCGCCAGGCATGCGATCGTTATGCTGAGAAGCACACCGTCTCGATTAGAGAAAAACGCGGGCTGGTTGTCGCAAGCTGCGGCGGCCTGCCGCACGATTTGAACCTGATCCAGGCCCATAAAACGCTTGAGACCGCATCGGGCGCATGCAGTGACGGTGGGACAATAATTCTGCTTGCGGAATGCCGCGACGGGCTTGGCCGGGATGATTTTCTAAAATGGTTCGAAGCAGGAACGAGCGAGGAGCTTGCCGGGAAGTTGTGTGAAACCTATCAGGTGAACGGCCAGACTGCCTGGAGCCTGATGAAAAAAACGGAACAATTCGATGTGCGTATAGTGACCGATCTGCCCGAAGCCAAGATCCGGCCGACACGGATGAAACACTTTAGCAGCCTGGCCGAGGCACTGGCGAAATGCGGCTCCGCCAACAGCTACCTTATTCCCTTCGGATCGAAGGTCAGAATATTGCCGGAAACTTAAATGGTGGTTTTGCTCATTCGATTGCCGTTTGGCCAATATAGACTGGTCCTTTGTAAAGCGGCAGATCAAAAACCTGCGATTCGAGATCTGAAATTTGAGATTTGGGACTTGGGACTTCGGATTTGGGACTTGGGACTTGGGATTTGGGGTTTGAGATCTGAAATCTCAAATTTGAGATTTGAAATGAGTCAACTGGCTCAAAGGATCGATCAAGGATGGCCCTAATCGGGCAGCTGCAGGATCCAAGGTAAATGCAAACTCAACATCCTCAACAAAGTTAGAACTTTGCCGTTTTCCAACGAAACCAAAGAATTGTTCAGCTACCGTTTCTTGATATTAAACGTTCTTGCGATCGAATCGGTCTGATTTCGTATGGATCTAAGCTTATCGCGAAACCCCGTGAAACGAAGGACATAAACCGACGAATCGCTTGCCTTTAGGAAATAGAATCTGCCGCTCATCGGCCTTCCGGCCCGGACAAACTCGAAGTTGAAAACGTTTCCCTTAAGGAAGCCGCCAAATTGTTCCTCTTTTCCCGCGACAAAACCGGGCAGGAACTGGAGTTTCTGCTCTTCATCCTTTATCACGTCCGACACGATACCGCGGGCGGGCAGGCTTAACCGGCGGACCTCCAGGTGGCCCTCGGTACGGTCGCCGTAAACATATTCGACATTAGGCGTCGTTGTGGATGGTTTTACGGTCATCTTCCAGCGTTCGTCCGGAAGCTCGAACACATACTCGACGTCCGGATCGCTGAAACTGTCACTCTGGGCAGCGACATCTCCTGCAAAAACAAACCCGGCGAATAGCGCAAAAAGAACTGAGTATCGGTATCTGTACATGTTGTTATTTGTTTCGCTTCTGATTGATATTATCGCAAAATATCCCTTGAATCGTTAATTTCGATGCACAAAAGCCCGGTTTTGTTGCCGCTTATCGATCTTTCGCGGTGGACAAGAAGATGTAACGGCTCATTTTTTCGCCCAATCTCTTATCGCAAGCGTCTAAGTAAATATGATCGATATTCGGTCACGAGATTAGCAAAGCAGGGTAATTCAAAAAATGAAAAATTGTAAGCAATTTATTGGCAAGGTTTGCACGATCGTGGTGATGGCGGCGTTGACGGCCCCAATGTTCGCGGCCCCGTCCGCGGCGGTCGGCGACAAAAAGGCCCTGACGCAGAATCAGAAGGCGCTTCACCTACTAAATCGGCTTGGATTCGGTGCCCGGCCAGGCGACGTTGAACGGGTCAACAGCATGGGGCTGCAGAAATATATCGATCAGCAGCTGAATCCCGCCGCCATAGACGATGCGGTTGCCGAAAAAAAGGTCGGGAATCTTGACGCGTTTAACATGTCCACCGCCGAAGTTTTCGCAAAGTATCCCAATCCCGGCGCCTTGCTGCGTATGCTCGAGGGCAATGGCCGAAACAGGCAAACTGCCGCCGCGAATCAGAACCCCGAGGAAATGACCGAAAAGTCCCGGCAGGAACGCCAGCAGAAGCTGCGCGAATATTATCAAAAATATAACCTTAAGCCGGCCGGCCAGCTTCAGCCTCAGATCGTGGCGAATCGCGTGTTGCGGGCCGTGTATTCCGAACGGCAGCTTCAGGAAGTGATGGTCGATTTCTGGCAGAACCACTTTAACGTCTTTGCCGGAAAGGCAGCGGTTCGCTGGTATATTCCAAGCTATGAACGCGATGTTTTGAGAAAAAATGCTCTTGGCAATTTCAAGGACCTTCTGGTCGGCACCGCCCAGCATCCGGCGATGCTTTTCTATCTCGACAACTTCGAATCGGTTGCCCCGAATGCCCAACCAGCGGGAAATCAGCGTGCCGGCCGCCAGCCGGATCGCCTTCAAAACCTGACTCCGCAGATGCGCCAGCGGATCAAGGAACGCCAGGGATTGACCGACGCCCAGCTTGATCAGCGGATAAAACGGGTGCAGACAGCCCAGCAGAATGTCCAGCAGCGTTCACGCCGCGGCCTGAACGAGAATTATGCACGCGAGCTGATGGAGCTGCACACAATGGGTGTCGATTCCGGATATACGCAGAAGGACATTGTCGAAGTAGCACGCGCCTTCACAGGCTGGACCATTGCCGACCCACGCGGTTACCGCCGGGCGGCCGGCAGTATGATCAACGGAACAGAAGAGCAGCGGCTTAATCGCCTCCAGCGTCAGGCCGGCATTCCCGATGATATCGAAAGCGGCCAGTTCTACTTCAACGACCGCTGGCACGACAAGGATGCCAAAACCATACTTGGACAAAAGGTGAATGAAGGCGGAGTTAAGGATGGCTTGAAAGTAATCGATATCCTAGTTAAAAGTCCCGCCACGGCCAAATTCATCGCTCGAAAACTGGCGGTCAAATTTGTCAGTGATAACCCGAGCGATGCCCTTGTAGGCCGCGTGGCCGACGCGTTCAGCAAATCTAACGGTGATATAAAAACCACGCTCCGCGCTATCTTCAACGACAAGGAGTTCTTTGCACCCGAAACCTATAGGGCAAAGATAAAAACACCGTTCGAGCTGGCCGTCTCCGCGATAAGGACAATTGGGGCCGATACGAATTCCAGCCCGGCAATTCTTGCGATGCTAAACAAGCTGGGCGAAGTCCCTTATGGCTATCAGGCACCAACCGGCTACCCGGACACCGCCGAAGATTGGGTCAACACCGGGGCACTTCTGGAAAGATTGAATTTTGCGGTCGCCCTGGCCTCGAATCAGATACCGGGAACCCGTGTCGATCTAAAGCGGTTTGCCGCCCCCGACAAGACAGCGATCATGAATAAGACAATCGCCGCGGTACTCGATGATGATGTTTCACCCGCGACAAAGGCGTCGTTGCTCAAACAAGTGGAACAGCCGCTGCCCGAGGCGAAAGCTCCAGCATTAGCAGACGATGACGACCTCGATGTGCCCAATATGCGTCCGCCCGGCCAGCCGGGGGGCCGCAATCGCCAGGCAAGGCTTCTTGCCCCAAGCGGCAACCCCGATATTTTCAAAGTCGTGAGCCTTGTCCTGGGAACGCCAGAATTTCAGCGGCAGTAAGATTCGGGCTTGTACGGCGGCCCGTGAGCGACCATCATTCGCTCACGGGCCTTTTTTGTCGGTGTTTTTGCAAAGAAGACCATTACTTACGCTGTCCTGATCCGATCGCCGGTTCGGAAGCGGGTGGTTACGGAATTTCGGATAGTGTTAAGGATGTCTATATGGCCGCGGGTGCGGGCAATCAGCGGCTTTACGTAATACCATCGCTCGACCTGGTTGTCGTCCGTGAGGGCCGGGCATTGCGGTTCGAGGATCGTGAGTTCCTTGTTCGATTGCTGACCGGCGAGGCCCCAGCGTCGGGCCATTGAATTATTGCCTGCGAAGATAAAAGCAAGCCATATCGCCGCGCCCTTCCGCATTCAGCTTTTTGGCCTCGCGGTCCCAGTCATCGATCTGCTGTGACGGGAACAGAGTGGACGAAGGATCGGTCCATGGTGAACGCGGATCGGTTAAGGGAATATCCAGTCGGTACTGCTCGCTCCCCCAAAATTGAAAGGCGCCTGAATCGTATTGGACATGCTCCACCGACAGGCGCGCCCTTTCCGCAAGATCGCGAAATGCCCGTTCGGTGTACAAGAACAAATGCCGCGGCGGGTCCATTTGTACCCAATCCGTTCCGTATGTTTCCCATGCGAAGTTGATGACGGGTATCCGGATCAGGCAATAGCTGTCATCGTTCATCAACCGCCCTATTTGATTTAGCGCACCGGCGGGATCGGGCAGATGTTCGAAGGAATGGTGCAGCATTATGAGATCAAACGTTGGTTCAAGGTCCTCCAGGCCGCGCTTGAAAATTCTGATGCCGGTCGGGTAAATAATATCTTTTTCAATGAACGCATCCGCCCCGGTCAGGTCCTTGAAGCCAAAGTGATGCAGTGATCGAAGTAGCCTGCCCGTTCCGCACCCGAAGTCCAGGATCTTTGTGTTTACATCAAGGCCGAGCGGAAATTCCCGGAGCGACGGAGGAAATTGGCGGGCGACCCCTGGAACGACTTGAACTATCCACTTGCCTATCCCACCTTTACCGGTCAGAAGATATTTTCCGGCAAATCGGGCGGCAAATCGTCTTAAGACTGTTTTGCCGATCGGGACCTCGGAATCGAAAGAAAGATAATTGTCAGGATAATGCTGTCGCAGATCGGGGACGGAGCATATCTGGACCGTTCCGCAGCCGGAGCATTCCAGATAATCGAACGTCTCCCGCGTTCCGAACATCATCTCACGGGCGGTCAGAATTCGATTGTCTTTGGAGTTTCCGCAAACGCGGCATGCAGCAGCCATGCATCAGAAATTAGCACATGGAGGAAAAATGTGCCTGTAATTCAAACCTGCCGGCCGATCGCAAAAAGCTTGATCAGAGCGACACCTGCAATAAAACCGCCAATATGAGCAGCATATGCGACGCCGCCCGTCCCAGTGGGCGTCAAATAGCCGGTAATAAGTTGATAAGCGATCCAGATGCCGATGGCGATGAACGCCGGCACGGTTGTAAGAAAATTAAAAATGATCGCCCGCACCTGCCGCTTTGGAAAAAGCAGAACATAACCGCCAAGCACGCCCGATATTGCCCCTGACGCACCGAGCATCGGAATTATCGAATCGGTATCCATGACGATCTGGGCCGTCGCCGCCGCGAACCCGCAAACAATATAAAACGCCGCATAACGAATATGTCCGAGCAGATTTTCAAGATTGTCGCCAAATATCCAAAGAAACAGCATATTCCCAAAAATGTGGGCGATGCTGCCGTGCATGAACATCGAACTCAAGAAATTGAAATAGACAGGAAGTGGGGTTGCGTAATGTTGAACTTCACCGGTGTTTCCGAGCGAATCGCGAATAACCTGGATCCCCGAAATATCCATGCCGGTCGTGATCTCTTTCGGAACAAGCGAAAACGCGTACGAAAAGGCATCGTTCGAGCCCAACTGCTGCAAAAGCAAAAACACCAAAATATTTATGCCGATAAAGGCATAGTTAACGATCGGTGTGATCGTCCGGTCAGAATTATCGTCGCCGATAGGGAACATATTTATTTAGCCCAAAATCTCGCTAACTTTAAGCCGTAATTCCGGCATCGCCTTGGATGTAAGCGTTTCGCCGCGGTTGAAAATATTGGTTAACTGATAAATGCCGATACTTGGTTTTTGGTGGACTTCGATAATGTTGTCTTTCAGGTTAACGATCCAAACTTCTGGGATTTCTGCTTCTGCATACATCGGCAGTTTTTTGTTGCGGTCAAATCTAAGAGAGAGATCGGCCACCTCAACCAGTAAAATAACTTCCTCCGGACGAGGATGACGGCTGCCGTCGTATTTTGTGAGGTCAGCTAACACAATATCCGGTTCGGGTTCGTTGAAATCCGAGAGTCTCAGCGGGTTTTGAATACGGACACGAACATCATCCGAAACATTCCGAACAAAAAAACGATTCAAAAGATCGACTTTTTGAGCATGTTTGTCACCAATCGTCATTTTCTTTATTAACTCTCCGTCAATAATTTCGGCCTTTTCGTAGTCGGTTATCAGTCCAAGGTCGATCATTTTGTAATACTCGTCAACCGAAAAACGCAGACGCATCGGCTGCGGCATTACATTTGGCTGTTGTTGGAAATCGATCATAAAATCACCTCACTTAATAACATCATCATACGCCAACCGCTATCCGATTCCAACACTCTTACGTGAGGTCAGCAACTCATACCCCTCGCTGCGTGCGACATAGGTGGCGGCCGTAATGTCGCCGACGACGTTAAGCGTCGTGCGGCACATATCGAGGATGCGATCGACGCCGATAATGATCGCGATCAAGGCCGGGTCAATGCCGATCATAAACAAAATGCCGATAATGAACGGTATCGAACCTGAAGGAACGCCTGCGGTTCCTATGCCGCCGAGAATGGCGAGATAAACGACCGAGAGCTGCAGTCCAAGCGTAAGATCGGCTCCCGCGAGCTGGGCCAGGAAGAGTACCGTCACGCCCTCATATAACGCCGTACCGTTTTGATTTGCGGTCGCGCCTACCGTCAGCACAAAGCTGTTGATCTCTTTCGGCACACCAAGATTTTCATGCGAAACCCGCAAAGCCGTAGGCAGCGTCGCATTCGAGGACGAGGTTGAGAAAGCGGTCAGGATAACGGTCTGAACGCGTTTGAAAAACTCGATCGGATTGATCTTTGAGAGAAAATAGACCGAGAGCGAATAGACCCCAAAGAAATGTATTGAAAGCCCAAGCAGCACCGTCACAACAAACCACCCCAGCGACATCAAAAGCTCAAGCCCGAACTGGGCGATGTTATTAAATAACAGGCACGCCACCGCATATGGCGCGAATTTCATCACAATGTCGATGATCTTTGCCGTGATCGCGAAAAGAGCTTCATTAAATTTAACGAACGGTTCCGAAACGCTCGCCGGCAGCAGCGTTATCGCGATTCCCATAATGAGAGCAAAGAACATTATGTGCAGCATATTCGGACTCGCGCCCGAGACCGAATTAAAAACGTTGCTCGGTACGACCGTTTTGACGGCCTGCATCAAGGCCGTGTCGCTTTTAGCGGATTCGGCGGCCTTCTTTTGGGCCTCGGTCGCGGATGACGCTCCGCTGCTGAATTCCGCTTTTAGCTCGGCGGCGGTCTCAGGACTGATCCGCTCGCCCGGCCTGATCGTATTCGCCAGCGTCAAACCGATCACGACCGAGATCGCCGAGATAACAAGCGTATAAGCGAACGATTTAAAGCCGATCCGCCCCAGCTTTCGTATATCGCCGATGCCGGCCACACCAACCACCAGCGACGAAAACACAAGCGGCACGACGATCATCAAAAGCAGGTTTAGGAACAACTGCCCGATCGGCCGGGTGAAATTCTCGACCGACCAGACCACCCATTCATTGTTGCCGCCCCAGATCCAATTAACGGCCAGCCCGCCAAAAACGCCGACGGCCAGGCCGATAAATATTTTCGTGTGCAGCGGAATGCCCTTTGGCTTATCCGGTGTGTCGTCGTCAAGATCGGTGGTAAGTTCCTGTTCGTATTCGTCCGAAGGGATCTGGTCTTTGTCGTTTTCGGCCATAATCTTATACGTTCCTTTTATTTCGCTGGAATGAGTTGGATCGTCGGTTTTCGAGAGTTTAGCAGAAGTTGCCGCATTTTGATAAATTGTCGCATATGGCCGTTATTTTACCGTTTGAATCGATTCACTTTCGATCCGAGGGGCGCAAGACGACTTCGGCATCAAAACCGGAAGTTCTTGCATCTCTCCGCGCCATAGTTGGCGATGCTCATGTCGTGGTTGATCCCACGCGGGTGGAGCCGTATGGTGCTGACGCGGTGAAGGAAAAGTTTCCGCCTGAGGCAGTTATATTTCCCGAATCGACCGCCGAGATGGTCGAGATATTGAAACTGGCGAACGAAGTCGTCTTTCCGGTTACGGCCCGCGGCGGCGGCGTTGGTTATACGGGCGGAGCCGTTCCGATCGATGGCGGTATTGTGATCGGCACGGATAGGATGAAAAGGATCATCGAGATTAACGTTGACGATCTTTACGTGGTCTGTCAGCCGGGTTTGACGACATTCGAGGTGCAGCAGGCCGTTGCGGAGCAAGGATTGATGTTTGCTCCCGATCCGGCCAGCTATAAAGACTCGTTCATCGGCGGCAATATTGCTGAAAACGCCGGCGGAATGCGGACGCCGAAATACGGTGTGACAAAACATCACGTTCTGGGCCTGGAGGTCGTGACCGCAACGGGAGACATCATCCGCACCGGCGGTAAAACGGTAAAAAATGTCGTTGGTTTTGATCTCACCGGCCTGATGTGCGGATCTGAAGGAATGCTCGGGATAATTACCGAAGCCACGCTTAAACTCCTGCCGATGCCGGAAGCAACATCGACCGTTCGGGCAAATTTTCATTCGATGAAAGCGGCTTGCAAAGTGCTTACCAAATTCACCCCGCACGGCCTGCTGCCGATGGCGATGGAGGTTATCGACAAATTTTGCGTTGCCGCCGTTGAAGAGAATTTTGCATTTGGATTGTCGAAGGAGGCGGAGGCGATATTGCTCGTGGCGGTTGACGGTTCCGCCGAAGAAGTTGAGCGAAACGCGGCGATGATAGAACGAATAATCGGCGAGAACGGCGGCTTTGATATTCTGAGGGCGAGGACGAAAGAGGAAGAAGACAAGCTCTGGGACGTCCGCCGTGCCATCTCGCCGTCCTTAATGAAATACGGCACGCTCAAGATAAACGAAGACGTCGTCGTGCCGCGTTCAAAGGTCCCGGAGCTCGTCGCCCGCATCGAGCAGATCGGCAAAAAACACGACACCTTTGTCGCCAACTTCGGCCACGCCGGCGACGGCAACATCCATGTCAACTTCGTCGTCGACCGCGACGATGCGGACGCCATCGCACGTGCCCGCAAATGCGTTGCCGAGACCTTCCAACTCTCTGTCGATTTGGGCGGAACTATCTCCGGCGAGCACGGAATCGGCTATGTCAAGGCGCAGTATCTGGACTATGCCATCGACAAACCGACATTGGAAATAATGAAAGCGATCAAGCGGGTTTTCGACCCGAAAGGAATTCTTAACCCGGGGAAGATGTTCATTTGATCAAGCCCTGGTCAACCCTGATCAAGTCAGCAACCGCCTTCCGGATAGAGTGTAATGTCTGCAGCCGCGACCCATTTTCCGTCAACGATCTTTATGATCTCGCCGGATAGATGCTCGACGTAGGATTGGCCCTCATAGTCAGAGAGCAGATATTTGCCGACGAATCGATAACTGACGCCGTCAACGGTCTCGGTTTGAAACGCGACGTGTTTGCGGCTGATCGAGATCCTTTTGAAATTGAATTCCTTTCCTGTCATTAAATGACCGTTGGGCGGGATCGGAGCGCCCGCGTCTCCATTTTCGTCGGTCTTTTCGAAATTGTGTGTGATAATTTCAAGATAGTTTAAGTCGCTGAACCCTGTTGGCAGCGATTCTTCATAGTGCACAAATACTCCGCCGGCGTAAAACTCGTCGGGTAACGGAGTCTGTTCAATTACTACCATTTCCGGTTCGGTCTCGACGACGGAAGCGGGTGCCGCTGACAATTCGATTGCCGGCAGATCGCTCTTCTGTTCTGTCAGCGGAGCAAGCAAAGATGCCGTTGCCGTTACGGCTGCATAGGACCCTGTTCCCACAAGGAAAGTGAATAAGAAGGCCGCCGCCGCAAGTATCGATCGTGTGATTTTCATATTTTATCTCTCCAGTTTGAACTTACCGGAGCAGTTATATCCCATCGGAAGACGCAGGATCAGCGGACAGGCAACGGTGGCCGCCTGTGGGTTTCCACATTGTTTAAGACCGCCCGGTCTGCGATAAGATTAAGAGGCGATGGCAATTTTGATAGCAGAAGACAACGAAGCACAACGCAATTATTTGCGGGATCTATTGACGGCTGAGTTCCCCGAACATGGGCCGGTTTTTGAGGCAAGTGATGGCGAAGCGGCGGTCAGTATGGCGCTTGAGCATCGGCCGACACTTGCCATTTTCGACATTCAGATGCCGAATCTGTCCGGCGTGAAAGCGGCGCGTGCCGTCTGGCGCGAGTTTCCCGAGGCCCGAATAATCTTCTGGACGCAATTTCCGCATGAGATCTATATAAACGAGATCCGCAAGATCGTCCGTTCGACCGAGCCGCCGCCTACATATGGCTTTATTCATAAGAACAACCCGGAGGATCGATTTCTGAGGTTTGTCGCGGCTGTCCTCGAGGACGGCGCCGATATGATCGATCCGGCATTCAAGGATTCATTCCAGCGGCCGCTGCTTACAGAGTTCGAGGCCGAAGCTCTTCGTTATCTCGCCCTGGGCCTGTCGAATTGGGCGATCGCCCGCAAATGCAGCCTCAGCCTTCGGGGCGTCGAAAGCCGGCTGGCCACACTCTATGAAAAACTTTTTACGGACAGTTCGGCCGGGACCGAGAACGAAGCCTACGACAAACTAGCGTTCAACACGCGCACACATGCTTTCTTCGAGGCGCTTCGGCGCGGCCTGATAAACAGCGTCGAGCTGGAATCCGCTGAAAAGGAACTTGAAAAATGGTTTGAACGCGACCGCGTCCGTTTTAGCGAATCACCAAAATAGAAAGAATGCGCACATCCGGCTATCCAAAGATATTCTCGGCTTCGGCCGTCTGCCTTTTGCTGGTACTCGCATTTTCAAGCTTTCTTGCCCAAGATCCGCAGCCTTCGCCGACGCAAACACCCGAACCGACGCCCGCCGCCTCGCCGACGCCAACATCGACTCCGACGCCTTCACCCACGCCGCTGCCTGGAGCACAGAATTTTCACAAATGGGGCTCGATCACAGTGTTTAACGGTTTGCCGTCAGACGCTGTTCGGGCGATTGCACAGACGCCCGACGGAGTGATGTGGTTCGGAACAGATAATGGCCTTGCTAGATTTGACGGAAGACGCATTCAAAATTTCTCGTTTGGCTCGTCCGACGCGAACCGCGTTGTGGTGCTGAAAACGGCGCCGACGGGGCAACTTTGGATCGGAACGCGCGCGGGAGCATTCGTTTATTCGGAGAATGGTTTTCAGCCGATCGAAGGAACGCAAAGCGTCGGCATAACTGCCGTCTTGTTAGGTCCCGAAACTTTCCTCGGCACGGACAGCGGATTCGTTCTGCTGGTCAAGCCTGGCGAGAACGCAACGCTTGCGGCGGAAAAGGCGTTCCCTGAACCGATCAAGTCGGGTGACGGCAATCCGCTCAACGTCACAAGCCTGATCGAATACGAGGGAAAGCTCCTTGCGGGAACGCCTGGCGGCGGCGTGTTTGTTGTGGAAAACGGGCGTAGGTCGGCCTATCCGACGTCACCGAGACCGCTTTTTGTAAATTCATTGGCGAGGTCCGATGAAGGGGTTTTATGGTTCGGCTCTGACGCGGCGAAGGGTTTGAGCGGGATCTATCTGATCGACGATGACTCGCGGGCAAAGCGTGTAATTGCTCCCACGGCCAACGTATTGGCTCTCGAAGAAAACGAAGGCGGCCTATGGGCTGGAACGGAGAGATACGGGCTTTTTCAGATCACTGAATCAAAGCTGAAAAAGTCTTACACGTTTGAGAATACGTCGGGCGGATTGCGCTCCGATACGATCTTTGCGCTTTTCACCGACCGCGAGGGCGTGATCTGGATCGGGACCAACCGCGGTGTCAGCCGCTTCGACCGGCTCGGGCCGTTTCAGCAGACTGTTTCGGATATTGCGAACAGCAACTTTATCCGCACTTTATTTCGGACGGCGGACCGGACCGTTTACGCCGGATCAAACCGCGGCCTTTTTATACAAAAGAATGACAAATGGATCCAGGTCCCGGCGTACGGAAACAAGCCGATCTTTGCTCTGAGCGAAGACCGGTCGGGGAAACTGCTGGTTGGCTCAGTGGAACGTGCAACGGGTTCGGTCCGCAGAACCGCTGTGGAAGCGGAAACGCGATCATACGCAGATTTCAAGGGCGCAAAATATGCTGCGGTTTCGGGTCTCGGCCTAGTGCAGATCGGACAGAACGGCAACATAACTCGATATTCGGATGAATCGATTATCTCGCTCCATGCGTCTGGCGAAAAGCTCTGGATCGGAACGAAAGGGAACGGCCTTTTTAGCTTTGACGGCCAGATCGTCAAGAGCGAAATTCCGCCGGACACGCTCAAGAGTGGAACGATATGGCGGATCTTCGAAAGTGGTGAACGGGCACTTTGGATCGCCGGCGATGACGGCGTTTTTCGGGTAGTGGAAGGCGCTCCGGAACGGATCATCGAGACCGAGGATGTGCGGGATGTATACGTTGATGGTGAGAGCGTATGGGCGGCCACCACGACGCAGGGCCTTCTTCATGCCCGTCACGACCCGCAATTTGGTTGGCTTGTTTCGTCTGTCGGATTTGAGCAGGGCCTGCCGTCCGAGAAAGCCTTTTCGATACTGCCGATCAGCGAGGGCATGCTGATAGCGACCAATAGAGGAGTTGTCACGTATAAGCCGGGTACGGTAGCGCCAAAGCTTATTGCAACACGCATCCTAAGCCAGAGAATGCACGGCCTTCGAGAATTGCGGTCAAAAATTGAGCTTGAATATCCGCAAAACTCGCTGCTCGTTGAAGTTGCGGGGCAGAGCAGCCGGACGTTTCCCGAAGAGTTTCAGTATGCTTTCGTTCTAAAGAACGCGAAGGGTGAGATTCTCGATAGCCGTCTTTCGCGCGATCCGCAATACGCACCGGCCGATCTTAAGCCCGGCAGTTACACTATCGAATCGACCGCCTTTGACCGCGACCTGCTTTCGTCGGACCCTTTATCTATTCAATTTTCCGTTGCAAAAGCCCCTTTTCCGTGGACGGCGACGGCACTCGGCGTGCTGCTTGCGATCGCAGTGATCGCGCTTATTTGGGCGATAATCGAGCGTCGGCGTATCGTCCGAAGCAACCGTGAACTCGCCGCCGCCCGTTTTGACCTTGCGACCGAGGCTGAGCGTGAACGCAATCGAATTGCCCGCGACCTGCACGATCAGACGCTTGCCGACCTCCGCGGACTGATAATGAAAAGCGACCGCGAGCTGCCGCCCGGATCGGGCTTTCGCAATGAGATCGAATCGATCTCGACCGAGGTCCGCCGCATCTGCGAAGA
>JBGTJP010000183.1:0-22625 GCA_041745075.1 Pyrinomonadaceae bacterium
TCCGACATTTTTCAATTCCTACAGAGGCATTGGTAATAATTATGTTTACAAAGGCGATTTTTCGAAAGCCCGTGAAAATTACAAGATGATGTATGAAAAGGCGCCTGACGACAACGGGCGCGACCTTGCCCTCGCATCGGAAATGAACTCTTACGTGGCGGAAGGGAAAATAGACGAGGCGATCGCGGTTAACGGACGCCGAATGGCAATGGCTAAAAAAGCCGATGACATGGCGACCATGGTCGGACTCCACGGCCTGAATGGATTTATCATGGTCGAATCCGGCCGGCTCGAGGATGCGGCCAAGGAATTTGCCATGGCAGATAAACATCGGGATGACCCCTCGCTGCCCGCGGCCACCGCTGCAAACAGGCATTTTTTCGAAATGTTAAACAGTGCACGATTGCTGACCGCGCAGGATAAGTTTGATGCCGCAAGAGTAGAGCTCGGTGAGGTCAACAAGGACTTGGCGGCACGGCCCAACGTGAACCGCGAACGCGGCTACAACGGGGCCATGGGCTTCGTGGAGCTTGGGCAAAAAAACTATGCTAAGGCCGCAGCGTCGTTCTCAAATGCGAACCCTTTAGATCCATATATGTGGTACTACAGGGCAGTCGCTCTGGAAGGAGCAGGTGACAAAAAGACGGCTTCGAGCCTCTACCTGAAAGTAGTAAATTGGAATTCGCTTGATAATACCGGTCACAGTTTGGTCAGCTCACGGGCAAAGAGCCATCTCGCAGCAATGATGAATTAACACACTCGACGATCTAAGAAAGAGGCCTGCCTGCCAAAAGGCGGGCCTTTTTTCATAATTATAGAATTACGAATCAAGCGGAATTGGCAACATTTTTAGCCCCGGTTTTGTTCCCCCTGATGCGAATGAGCCAATACCACCACAACGCATGAAAGGCCACAAACGTGCCGACCAGGAGCCAGCCGATGATGGGGTATTTTAGATTGCCTTCGAGCGTTGACCACACGAGGCCGATCGTTGCGAAGGCGGACCAGATAATTTTAAGCTGGAGCATTCCTTTGAAAGATTCGCGGGCGGCGTTGCGCCCCAAGAGCGATTCCAGGCCGATTCCGAAAAGTGCCGCTGCTGTTAAACGTGCGGCGAACGGATCGATTTCGATCCAACCGAATAACCCCAGCACCTCGCGCGGAGCGAAAAATAGCGGCAGAGCGACGATCATATCGACCGCGAAATGCAATACAAACCAATATCGCAAAGCAGGCGGGACACCGGTCTGGCCGGAAACCGCGTCATTTTCTTCGGACATATTTTTTCCACCGTCTGATCGTTTGTAGTTGGCATTGTACCACGCTCAAATAACCCGAAACTGTAGCGTCAGCGTACCGCCAATTCGCGCGCGACTGCCGGGAAATAGTCTTAGCCTTACCGCACCGAACTGCGTCAGGCTTGCCTCGCTCGATAAGTTCCTCTAAATTCTAAAAAGCTCCACGGCAAAACCCGCAGGAATAATGATGAAACGACCCATTTTAACCAAACCTTTTCTGGTCCTCGGCTCACTCTTGATTTTCCCCGCAACGCTCGCTGCCCAGGACCCCGAGCCGCAGAATGTCGATACAACAACGAAGCCGATTGAAAAGCAGATCAGGCAGACGTTTGAGTTCAAGGACGACGGAGTTTATTTCTCGAACGATTTTGCCGGCGCTAGGGCGAACAAGATCGAAAAGGATGCAAACGGACAGTACGTGATCACGATCATGCCCGAAAACGAGCCGATAAACATGAGCCCGTGGTATGCGTTTAAGGCCTGGTCGAAAAAATCGAAAGAAGTAAACGTCCGGCTTGTTTATCCTGAAAACGCCGTTCATCGATATGACCCGAAAATCAGCCGCGACGGCAAAACATGGACACCGCTTGAACGCGAGCGGATCACCGACATCGAAAAAGGCACGGCCCAATCGGGTCCGCGTTCGCGGCCAAAGAGCGTCGTTCTGCGATTGGCTCTCGACAAAAAGCCGGTTTGGATCAGTGCGCAGGAACTTGAGACTTCCAAAGAGGTTTTCACGTGGATCGATGCTATGGCAAAACGCGGAAATTTCCCGACCGAGACGATTGGCTTGAGCCGCGAGGGCCGTCCGCTGCGGATGGTGACCATCGGAAATGCAAATTCAAAAAAGATGATGCTCGTCATCTCGCGGCAGCATCCGCCGGAGGTCACGGGCTATTTCGCGATGCAGGCCTTTGTCGAAAAGCTGGCGGACGATTCCGAAATGTCCAAGCAATTCCGCCGCGATTGGGGCGTTTATGTGATCCCTTTGATGAACCCGGACGGAGTTGACGGCGGCCACTGGCGGCACAACGCCGGCGGCATCGACCTTAACCGCGACTGGTCCGATTTCAACCAGCCCGAGACGAATTACGTGCGCGATCTGCTTGCGCGGCGGGCATCCGCGACCGGCGGAACATTCTATTTCGGCATCGATTTTCATTCTACCTGGAACGACATCTATTATCCGTTCAGCAATATCTACGAGGGCAACGTGCCGCGGCTGACGCTCAATTGGCTGGCGAATATTCAAAAGGCCATCCCGGATTACGAACCGCACATCCAGGCAAATTCGCGGCTTTACCCGACCCGCGTTTCACGTAACTATTTTTTCGATAAATACGGAATGGAAGCGATCGTTTTCGAGATCGGCGACAACACGCCACGCGATTTTATTAAGAAGAAAGGAGAGGTAGGCGCCGAGGAGTTGATGAAACTATTGCTTGAACGAACCGAGGCATAGCCTCGAAAGAGTTTTGGCCGCAGAACGGAGAGGCTAGCCTCTCCGCTCTGCAATCGGGCAAGCCGAGTAATCTCGGCCAAAGCAAATTAAGATTTTCCTAACGGCTCCGCCGAATCGCACAGCGGCGAGGCTTGCCTCGCCGGCCGATTTCCCTTAAATTTTTCTGAGGCTATGCCTCCAAGATCATTTCAAATCTCAAAAGACTCTCCCGCATACTATCTGACATCGGTCACAAAAGACCGACTGCCGATATTCAGGACGGACGAGATCGCCAAGATCGCTTGCGACGCGATCGATGAAGCCAGGAGATCGGCAAACTTTCTTATCTTTGCGTACGTCCTGATACTCGACCACATTCATCTTGTTACTGACAACGCAAAGTCAACAAAAGAGACCCACCGCTTTATCAATGGAATTGTAAGCCGCCGCATTATCGACCACCTTAAAGCAAAAGAACACTTGCAGTCGCTCGCGAAACTTCGAATTCAGGAACGCTCAAACGAGTGGAAGTATTCTTTATGGCAGCATCATCCTGATACCAGGCTATTGTGGAACGAGCAGATGCTTTGGCAGAGAATACAGTACACTCATCTCAACCCCGTGCGAGCCGGGTTCGTCAGCCACCCTAATGATTGGAGGTGGTCAAGTGCGAGGATCTTTCACCGGCGCCCATTGGAGGATGAGCCGCTGAAGGTTGATCTTGATAAAATTCGTTGGAGAAGAAGGGAGGCGTAGCCTCCGAAGTTTTGGCCGTAAACGGAGAGGCAAGCCTCTCCGTAGTGCGAACGGCAAAGCCAAGAGAATTGGCGACGTAAGGTAAATCGATATTACTCTCTAAAAATTCCTTAACTTGCCGTACGCGTTGCATATCTTTCCCATGGCTTCGCCCAATCACTCGGCGAGGCTTGCCTCGACGGGACTTCGCTTTACTTAATGGAGGCTGCGCCTCAATTTATGTCCGACGACCCTCGTCAAAACCTGATCCGCATCCTGCAAAACGCCTACTCCGGCGAGGTCGCGGCGGCTTATGCTTATCGCGGGCACTGGAGATCGTTAAAGGAATCGCCCGAAAAAGCTGAAATAAAGAAGATCGAGGCCGAAGAATGGGACCACCGCCGCCGCGTCGGCGAGTGGATAGAAAATCTCGGAGCAAAGCCGCGCAGGATGCGTGAGAGAGTCTTTTGGACCATCGGCCGAACGCTTGGGCTGACGTGCCATGTCTCGGGCTGGTTTATGCCGATGTATTTCGCGGGCCGACTCGAAAGCCAGAACTCCGCCGAGTATGAAGAGGCTGCGGCCTTTGCAATGAAACTTGAAATGGAAGACTGTGTCACGGACCTCCTCGACATGGCCCGCGTCGAACTCGAACACGAGGAGTTTTTCCGCAAAGTCGTTACCGGCCATCGCCTGCTTCCAATTATGAAACGGGTCTTCGGGTGGAGTTAATTCTCATACAACCCAGACGTGCCGGAAAGCGAATTCGTTTATAATCACTTGAGCTAATGCCAAATCATTTGTTTATTTTGAGAAATAGGAGTTTGAGTGTGAACATCAGAACCTGCCTTCCCATATTCTTCCTATTACTCGTTCTCCTTTCGATGTCTTGTGGCGATACGCGACCAACATCGCCGGCCAAGGATCAAATTCCGACCTTACAAACGCCGCGGACGGTTCCGACAACTGCACCCCTCGGTGCTCCCAATCGATACAAATACGACAGTAAAATCGCCGACATTTACGGATTGTATTATGTACGTAGTAGGAATGGCTCGGACGAGCGTAAGCTGATACTTTCTGATACAAACGCACCGATTCCACCGAAATCAAATGACCCGGGTGAAGCAACGCTTCCTGGGTTTTACATCTCGCATGAAAAACGCCTCGATTTTGAAGAAATTGAGGTTGTAGGCAATAGGATTTATTTCAAGACTCGAGAGTCCAATGGTTTAGTTTACGAGTTTCGCGGCTTGGCCCACACAGAGAACGATCCGTACTTCTCTGAGCCGATCCCAGTGATTAAAGGAACATTAAGGACCATTAATGACGGCGTGGCTTCGCAAAACGAGACAATTACATTCGGACACGCCGTGGTCTCTTAGGTTCGGCCGTCGTTACCTCCGTAGGCTAGGTTGCTGGAATTGAACCACTCGACAAACTTCGGAATTCCATCTTCGATCTTGGTTTTCGGATCATAACCGAGCAGTTTCTTCGCCTTTGAAATGTCCGCAAACGTTATCGGGACGTCACCGGGCTGCATTGGTTGCCGGTCGATCTCCGCTTTTTTGCCGAGGGCGTTTTCGATCAGTAGGATCAGGCGGTTAAGTTCGGTTGTTTCCGATTCGCCCAGATTGAACACTTCGTGGACTGAGCCTTCGTAATCGATCGATGCCCGAACGCCTTGTATGATGTCATCTATATAGGTATAATCCCGCCGCGTCGTGCCGTCGCCAAAAACCTGGATCGGTTTGCCGTCCGTGATCAGCCGCGAGAATTTGTGGATCGCCAGATCGGGCCGCTGCCGTGCTCCGTAAACTGTAAAAAATCTCAGACAAACCGTGCGAAATCCGAACAAGTGCGAATAAGTGTGGCAGAGCAGCTCGCCCGCCGCTTTGGTGGCGGCATAAGGCGAGATCGGCTGGTGAATACGGTCGTCCTCGGCAAACGGCACCTTTGCGTTTATGCCGTAAACGCTCGATGATGAACCAAATACAAATTGGCCGACCTCATAATCCCGGGCCAATTCGAGCAAATTCAACGTGCCATCGATATTCGTCTCGGCGTAAAGTTTAGGCTGCGAAAGCGACGGCCTTACACCGGCACGGGCGGCAAGGTGAACAATGCAGTCGAAGGAAGTTTCATCGAACACTGCCTTCAGATCATCGGAGCGGCGTATGTCGGCTTCGACAAATCTGAACTCGCCGGCCTTTTTGACGGCGGCCAGATTACCGCGTTTGACGTCGGGCGAGTAAAAGTCATTCAGGTCATCAATGACGGTTACGTCCCAGATGCCCTCGCCCAATAAAAGCGAAACTAAATGCGAGCCTATAAATCCGGCACCGCCGGTGATCAATATGTTCTTTTTCACAATTAAGAGGTGTCGGAGAGATGTACGCAAAAGCGAGTCGAACGAAAAATAACATGATTATAAACCAATTTGCAAAGCGGCTTTTTTGCTTGTGAAGGTTTATTATCGTTCTCTATACTTGATAAGATTGATGTCTGTATAGGTTGGAGAGATATTTTGAAACCAAAAGTGCATCGCGGGCGGCTGAATGCCGAGGGATTTAGATTTGCAATTGTCGTAAGCCGGTGGAACGATTTTCTTACGTCAAAGCTGGTGGACGGCGCTGTGGACTGCCTTGAAAGCCTCGGAGCAAGTGAAGACTCGGTCGAGGTATTTATGGTCCCCGGTTCCTTTGAGCTGCCGCTTACCGCCCAAAAGATCGCGGACGCGGGTAAATTCGATTGTATTATCGCGCTTGGTGTTGTCATCCGCGGAGAGACTCCGCACTTTGACTACGTAGCCGGCGAAGCGGCAAAAGGGGCCGGACAGGTCGGCCTTCAAACCGGCGTTCCCGTAATGTTCGGCGTTGTTACGGCAAATACGTTGGAACAGGCGATCAACCGCTGCGGCGTCAAGGCCGGTAACAAGGGTTACGAAGCGGCAATGGCGGCAGTCGAGATCGTAAATTTGCACGCCGGGATCGGATCAGAGAAAGAAGAACAAGGGTTAAAGGAAAAAGCTTTTCCGCATGTCGTTTGATAAATCAGGCAAGAATACCGGCGCCCGCCGCAAAGCACGCGAATCTGCATTGCAGATGCTGTTTTCCGCGGATGTGATAAATGTTGAAAGCGGCATTTTGACCGAAGATTTTTGGACGGAATTGGGCGATCAGGAAGCCGATCCCAAAACGAAGGAGTTTGCGAATAATCTGGTTTCAGGGGCGCTTGCGAACTTAGGGGTGATCGATGACCGCATCCGAACGCGGGCCGAGCATTGGCGGATCGAACGAATGGCGATCGTCGATCGAAACGTCCTTCGCCTTGCGGTTTATGAGTTTTTGTTCGAGGATACGCCTCATACGGTCGTCATCAACGAAGCTCTGGAAATAGCCCGCAGATTTTCAACTTTTGAAGCAACCCAATTCATTAACGGTATTCTCGATGCTATCAAGCTCGACCTTGAAAAGACTTCTGGGGCCGAAGCCGCGGTCTCAAAGAAAAAGTCTCAGTCGTCGTCGACGTAGCCGCATTTTCTTGCTGCCTCGTTTGACGGCAATTGCCCGCATAAGAAAAACGTCTCCCTTTCTCATCGCTTTTGCCGTCTGTTCTATTCTGAGCTTCTCGGTTTCCGCTCAGGAATTGCCCAAAAAGATCCGTGGTTACAAGGTCCATCAGGAAGTCATAGTTTTGACCAGCAATGGTTCGAAAGAAACCGGCAAGCCCCACATTGTCGTTGGAACGCCGACTGTGTCCGATATTTCGCTGAGCGGTGTGACACTGGCCATCATGGGCGAACTCGAGGCAGCGGGCCATGACGGCCGCGTGGAATTGATGAGCTTTCACGATTTTCGTGTCAATAATGTTGCGGTCGAAGTTGCGGAATTCAGCATCCCATTCACGGTCAGCAAACGCGGAAAGACATCGCTTCCGGCTCCGGCGACCGTCTTCCTGCCGACTACGAATATTTTGAACGCGGCGTGGAAGGAGATGACCGAATCAAGGGAAGATTGGTCTATCACGGGCCGCGTCTTTGTTTTCGGCCGGTTCAAAAAGTTCGGCTTCAGTTTCAGGCGCGTCATTCCTGTCGATGTCCGCCTTAAGATCAAGAACCCGTTAATCGAATATCGAAAAAACATCCTTTCCTGATTTATTCAAGAAATCTTTTTTTAACTTTGCGTTCCTTTGCGCTCTTTGGGTACTTTGCGTGAGAAAAGAAAAGAATTTTTCCCGCAAAGCTCGCCAAGGACGCAACGTAGGAAAGCAAAAGGAGTGCCGCCTGCACGGCAGTACCAGAAAGACACGAAACAAACCCATCTGCTCTGAATCGAAGCACTGCCAAACACGCCGTCATCCTTATATTTTACCGTTGATTGCGTTAGAATAACCTTTGCAGGTGTCCATTTTACGAGGTTAAAAGAATAACGTGAGCGAGAATACGAATTTATCTGAGTTGATTGCCGAAAATTTTGGGGCGAACGCGAGTTATGTCGAAGGGCTGCTTTCGCGATTTAAGTCCGACCGGAACCTTGTCGACGAATCGTGGCAGGAGTATTTTGACGAACTGCTCAACGAAAAAGGCGGCAAACCGGCCGGGGCACAGTCGGCGGCCGACTCCTCTGCCGCGGCTTCGACAACGGCAACCGCTCCCGCCGCGGCAAAACAGACCCAGCCGGCGGCGGCCGTTTCGACCGACGCCAATGCGAAGGCGATAACGGGTGCATCCAAAAAGATCGTCGAAAACATGGAGCAAAGCCTCACTGTTCCGACGGCAACATCGCTCCGCTCAATTCCGGTCAAACTGCTTGAAGAAAACCGCATTCTTATCAACTCGCACTTAAAGGCCGCGGGCCGCGGCAAGGTTTCGTTCACCCACCTGATCGGCTGGGCGATCGTCCAGGCGGCCAAGGCCTTTCCGCATATGAATCAGGGGTACGGCCTGATTGACGGAACACCGTCGCGGATCGAGAACGAGCAGATCAACCTCGGTATTGCCATCGATATAGAAAAAAAGGACGGCTCGCGCAGCCTGCTTGTACCAAATATCAAAGGCTGCGAATCGATGAATTTCGCGGAATTCTTCGCGGCCTATAACGAACAGGTTACAAAGGCCCGCGACGGCAATCTTGAAATAGCCGATTTCCAGGGCACGACCATCTCGCTTACAAATCCGGGCACTATCGGGACGGTGGCGTCAACCCCGCGTCTGATGGCCGGCCAAAGCGCGATAGTTGCAACCGGGGCCATCGAGTATCCGGCGGAATATCAGGCCATGACGCCGGCCGCACTTTCGCTGCTTGGTATCAGTAAAACCATCGCGATCACCAGCACCTACGATCACCGCGTGATCCAGGGAGCCGAAAGCGGCATGTTCCTGGGACGGATACACGAATATCTCGTCGGTCAGCATTCGTTCTACAACACGGTGTTCAGCGATCTTTCCATCAATCTTCTTCCTCTTCGCTGGGCGGTTGACTTTAACCCGTCGCTGTTTGGCGGCGACCGTTTTAGCGAGCAGGCGGAAAAGCAGGCGAACGTGCTCCAGCTGATTAATGCTTTCCGCATACGCGGCCATCTCCTCGCGGACATCGACCCTCTGAACATGACCACCCATGACGCTTCCGAGCTTGATCTGGAAAGCTTTGGCCTGACCATCTGGGACCTCGACCGTGAATTTATCACCGGCGGACTGCACGGCGAAAAGACCGCAACCCTTCGCCGGGTTCTGGAGATCTTGCGTAACGCCTACTGCGGAAAGGTCGGCATCGAGTACCGCCACATCCAGAGCAAGATCGAGAAGGAGTGGATAAGGCGGCAGGTGCGTGAACAGTTCGTCGATATCGAACCGCTGCCTGTCGAAACAAAGCTGGAGCTTCTGCAGAAATTGATCGAAGCCGAGCAGTTCGAGCAGTTTCTTCACAAAAAATACCTCGGCCAAAAGCGTTTCTCTCTGGAGGGCTGCGAGACGGTCATTCCAATGCTCGACCAGCTTGTCGAGGGAGCGGCGGCCCGCGGCGTTACGGATATTTTTATGGGAATGGCCCATCGCGGCCGATTGAACGTCCTGTCGAATATTGTGGGGAATTCGGAAACAGGAGACTTGGCCGAACGTATATTTACCGTTTTCGAAGGCACTTCGCATCCCTCGTTTCCGGCCGATGAGGGTGACGTTAAGTACCACCAGGGTGCAGTTGGAAACAAAACGACGAGATCGCGCAAGGAAATACGAATTGAGCTTTCGTGTAACCCAAGCCACCTTGAATTTGTGAATCCCGTAGTCGAAGGCATGGCCCGCGGCAAGCAGGACAATCTCAGAAACGGCGAACAGAAAACGCGGGAAGAGGTCATCGACCTCGTATTGCCGCTGCTGCTGCACGGCGACGCGGCGTTTTCCGGCCAGGGCATCGTCATGGAAACGCTGCAGTTGGCGAACTTGCCCGGTTACCGCACCGGCGGAACGATCCATATCGTCATCAACAATCAGATCGGGTTTACTACAGGCGTCGAATCCGCTCGCAGCTCGATCTATTCGACCGATGCGGCCCAGATAACGCAAACGCCGATATTTCACATCAACGGTGACGATCCCGAAGCGGCCTTCCGCGTTATTCAGATCGCCCTCGATTACCGAACCAAGTTCGACAAGGACGTTGTGCTCGACCTCGTCGGCTTTCGACGGTTGGGCCACAATGAGGGTGACGAACCAAGCTACACGCAGCCGGTAATGTACGCCCGTGTCAAAGCCCATCCAGGAACGCGACATCTGTATGCCGAAAGCCTTATCCGCGAAGGCGTGATCACCGAAGAGGACCTGACGGGCATGACCGGTAAGGTGGTCGAAAAGTACGAGGGCATTCTTAGCCGGGCAAAACAGATCGCGGCCGGGAAACCGAAAAAGGAGAAGTTGGCCCCTCCGATCGTCGAGGAAGACGGTTCGGATATGCTTGAAACCGGTGTTGAACGGTCACTGTTGAATGCCACGGCGGAAAAGATCTCGATCGTCCCGGAGGGTTTTCATGTAAACCCCAAAATGGTCGGCCAACTCGCGCGGCGGGCAAAGATGGGGGACGGCGAAACGCCTATGGACTGGGGCTTTGCGGAAGCAATGGCCATCGGGTCGCTTGTGCTTGAAGGGCATCCGGTACGATTAAGCGGCCAGGATTCGGGGCGGGGAACCTTTTCACACCGACACGCTTCGATGTATGACACCTTGACCGGTGAACGCTGGTCGCCGCTGACCGAGCTGAGGAATGAGCAAAACCAAATGGCTCGTTTTTACGTGTTCGACAGCTCGCTTTCGGAATCCGGTGTTCTTGGATTTGAATACGGCTACTCGGTCGTGTGCCCGGAAGACCTTGTTATTTGGGAAGCCCAGTTCGGCGATTTCGCGAACGGGGCCCAGGTAATTATCGACCAGTACATCGCTGCATCGGAAGACAAGTGGCAGCAGAAATGCCGGCTTGTCATGCTGCTGCCGCACGGTTATGAGGGACAGGGCCCGGAACACTCTTCGGCCCGCCTTGAACGCTTTCTTCAGCTTTGCGCCGAGAATAATCTGCAGGTTTGTTATCCAACAACGCCCGCCCAGTATTTTCATTTGCTGAGGCGTCAGACCATTCAAAAAACGGTCCGTCCGCTTGTGGTGATGACGCCAAAGAGCCTTTTGCGTCTGCCGGCCGCTAGCTCGACAATGAATGAGCTTGTCCAGGGCGGATTCGCCCCCGTGCTTGACGATCCTAAGATCGGTGACAGAGCGGCGGTAAAACGGATCGCCCTTTGCAGCGGAAAGGTCTTTTACGACCTGGAAGCGTCGCATGACGAAGCAAATGACGGACGGGTGGCGCTTGTCCGGCTTGAGCAGTTTTATCCTTTCCCGGCGGAAAGCCTGAAGGAGATCATTGCGTCGTATCCAAATGCAACGCAGTTGTTCTGGACCCAGGAAGAACCCGAAAATATGGGCGGCTGGAACTTTGTCGAAGGACGTTTGCGAAGCATTAAGCCGGAGAATATGGAACTGAGATACGTTGGACGGACCGCATCCGCATCGCCGGCCACCGGTTCTTATTCGATCCATGAACTAGAGCAGAAGCAGATAGTTGACGAAGCGATGATCACCGACACCGGTGAAATTTCCGCGGCCAGCGAACCCGAGGTTTCGGAAAACCTCGCACCTGCGGGAGCATAAACCAGCGAGTGAGGCATTTTTTTGTTGGATGCGAGCGGGAAACCGCATCTAACCCACAGGCTAAAGCCGACCGGAAATGGCACTTTCCATTCAAAAATTGATCTTCATCTCGGCGTTTCTTCCCGCCATTTTTTCGGCCGGCTGCACCGGACAACCACTGTCGCCGCAGCGAACTGAGGCCGAGACGATCCCGCCGCCCACCCCAATAATCTCGCAAAAAGATACGATAATAATTGCCGCTGTCGGCGATATCATGCTCGGCTCAACGTCGATAAATGGGACCTTTCTGCCGCCGAACGACGGCCGCGACGCCCTCAAAGCCTTCACGCCGATACTTTCGGCCGCTGACATTGCTTTCGGCAATCTTGAAGGGCCGTTGATCGATGGCGGAACATCGACAAAATGCCCGCCGCCAAAGCCCTTAGAACCCGGCGAAGAGCCAAAGCCGATCCGCTGTTTTGCGTTTCGGTCGCCAACGCGATATGGAAAATATTTAAGGGATGCCGGTTTCGATGTTCTGAGCGTCGCCAACAATCATGCCTCGGACTTCGGCAGCGAAGGGCGTGCCAGCACACGCAAAGTTTTGGACGATCTCGGCATTGCCTACGCCGGGGCCGATCGCGGAGCAAATGCGATGACGGTCGTCGAAGCCGGGGGCAAAAAGGTCGCTTTTATCGGGTTTGCCCACAATTCGATCGTGCCGAATATTAACGATCTTGTCACGGCCGCTCGACTGGTAAGGTCGGCGAAAAAAAAGGCCGATATTGTCGTCGTGTCGTTTCATGGCGGAGCCGAGGGCGAAGCTGCCCAAAATGTTCCGCGTGCGACCGAAATATACGTCGGCGAAAAACGCGGCAACCTGCGGCTCTTCGCAAGGACCGTTGTCAATGCGGGGGCCGATCTTGTGCTTGGCCACGGGCCGCACGTTCTGCGCGGGGCCGAAATCTACAAGGACCGCCTTATCGTTTATTCGATGGGAAATTTCGCAACTTACGGAATGTTCAATTTGAAGGGACCGCAGGGGCTTACAGCAATCTACGAGATCGTGCTTGGCCCCGAAGGCAAATTTCTGGGTGGCAAGATCCATCCTGGAAAACAGCCGGGACGCGGGCTGCCCGAACCGGATGAGAGCGGTGCGGCGGTCCAAAAGATCCGGTCGCTGTCAGCATCCGATTTCCCCACAACCGCTCCGAAAATTGCCGATGACGGCACGCTTTCGCCGAGGTAAAGGCAGAGTGTGAAAAGGCTCACTTTTCGTTTTTCTTCCTTTCTTTTTCAAATTGTTTGATGAATCTGGACGCATGGTTGCGCGCGATCAGAGGAATACGCTCATCGTTTTGCAATTCCTTTAGGAAAGGTTCCATCTGATAGGGGTCCGAGATCTCATTTCGCCTGATCATCGAATCGAGGTTGTCGAACAATCGCGGGGCCTCCAGCGGCTGATTTTCCCTTGAGAGCGAGATATCGAATATCCAAATGAATTGATTCGCGATCTTGCGGTACTCATTCATCAGCGTTTTAGCGTCTTTATTTTCGGTCCAATTGTACGAGACCTCGCGGGTGCGCCCGTCGCGAAACAACGCAAAATTTATAGTTCCGAGATGTGAGAAATCTTTCTCGTATTGATAGCTTCCGGTCGAATCGAGAAAGTTCAAATTCGTTAAAGCCGCGTTGATCCGTTCGAGGGCTTTCGGCGAAACCACGATCGGGTCCGTGATCATTTCATCACCGCCCTTTTTCCTGAATGATACGTTACCGGTACCGGCCTCGTTGTGTTCGATCAAAATATAGGAAACTACAAAATCGGGCTGTGAGAATTCATATCGATAGGCTGGACTCACCGGAGCGGCGTCAACCTTTTTCTTTTCGGCAAGGCCGGAAGTGTCGGGGCGTTCGTTCCGCTTTGGCGGTGTCGGGCTCGCTTTAGGTTCGGGCTGGTCAACGGCGGTTTCGGCCGGCGTTGCGGATTTTGCCGGAACATTCTTTGCCGAACTCTTTCGCCTTCGTGTCTGGCCGTCGGCAGTCATTACAGAGCCAATGAGTAAAATAAACAGCCCACTCAGTATCGACAATCGCGTTATCACAGGCATTTTTTTGCGCAATCCAAACATATCCTCTCGTATCGAATTATACCGAACTGATTTGATGAGCAACAGGCAGGGAAAGGTTGCGGGTTAGGTAAGAATCGATGTTGCTGCTTTCCTATAAAAAAATCTTTGAGATTGCGGCCGCTACTCAAACTTTACCGACACTATCTTGGAAACGCCCGCCTCCTGCATCGTCACGCCATACAATGCGCGGGCGGCCTCCATTGTGCGCTTATTGTGGGTGATCACGATAAACTGTGTCTTTTCGGACATTTCCGCGATCTTTGTCACAAACCGCCCGACATTTGCGTCGTCCAGGGGAGCATCGACCTCATCCAGGAGACAGAAAGGTGACGGCCTGTATTTAAATATTGCCAAAACCAGCGCGATCGCCGTCATCGCCTTTTCACCGCCTGAAAGAAGGAGAATATTTTGGAGCCGTTTTCCGGGCGGCTGGGCCGCGATCTCAATGCCGGCCTCGAGAATATCATCCGACTCAAGCAGTGTCATCTCGCCCCTGCCGCCGCCGAATAGTTCCTGGAAAAACAGTGCAAAATTGGCGTTTACCGCCTCAAACGCAGCCCTGAACCTTTCTCGGGACCGCACTTTGATCTCGCGAAGGGCCTCTTCGGTCGCGGCGACGCTGTCTATAATGTCCTGGCGTTGAGAAGTGAGGAAATCGAGCCTTTCTTCGGCCTCGGCAAGCTCTTCTACGGCAAGCATGTTTATCGCCCCAAAACCGTCAAGCCGAAGCCTTTGCTCCTCTACATTTGTTTTTGCAAATTCCAGGTCAAAATCGGCGTCGGTAACTTCATCGTCAACCAGTTCCGTCAGGGGAACATTAAGGTCCTTTTGACATTTCTCATTCAGGTTTCTAAGTTCGGTAACGACCTCGGTCTGCCGAACTTCTATCGCCCCGCGGGCATTCATTGCGTCCGCCGACCGGCGGTTGAGTTCGGCGAGTTCGGCGCTGGCCGCGTCCGACACGGTGCGGGCGGATTCGAGAGCTTTGGTCGCCGCTGCAAGTTCACCTTTCTCAACTTCGATCTCCTTGCCCGAAGACGCGATATTTTCGGCGATTTCGCCGATCGACAGCTGCATCCGGCGAATTTTTTCTTCTGTTTCCTGGCTCTCGAGGTTCTGACCGGCCAACCTCGTTTCAAGGTCTTTTCGCTCGTCTTCCAGGCGCTGAAGAGCAAATTGGACCGATCTCCGCCTTTCGCCGGATGTGGCGGCGACGGTGCGCTTTTCGTTCACCGCCTCGGACTCCGCATCGGCATTTCGCCTGGCCGACGCCAATTCGGCCGAGATGGCCTCAAGCTCGTCCGATACGGAAAGTCGAAGGGCTTCGGCGTTGATCCCGCCCGTCTCGGCCTCGGAACGCTTCTGGCTTAAATTTTCCGCCTCTCGCGAAAGCTGTTCGATCTCGGCAAGGACGACCGTATGGTGCCGTTCCGCGCGCTCGATCTCGTGCAGGTTCGCTTTCTCCTGTAATTCCAGGCCAACAAGGCCGCGTTCCACCTTAATGATCAGCGATTGCAGATCGACGATCTTCTCTTCCTGTTCGGCCAGAGCGGCGCGGTCGGCATCGACAGTGCGTCCGGCGGCCGCGATCTCTTGATCAAGTTTTACGACCGCTTTGCCAAGGCCGGAAAGCTCGCGTTTGAAGGCAAGAAGCGACGCGTTCTTTTCTCCGGACACGGCCGAGCCACCGGAGAAGAGCGTTCCATTGATCGCCATTTCTCCGTCCGCGTCTATCGCAATTCCGCCGTTCGCTGGTTTCGCCGACCTAATGTCCTCGACAAAACTCGCATTCATCTCGCGCGGAAAGACCTTGCGAAGTAACTCGGCCAGTTCCGGGGACGCACCCATCCGGCCTCCGATCTCACCGTTGTGCCCGGCGGAACCTGCAGCCGCTTTAAGATCTGCTGAACCTGCCACGAGGGTCGTGAGTCTGCCTATCCGGTTCGCATTCACCCACTCGCGGACCTTAGCCGCGTCGGCTTGCGAGGCAACCAAAACGGTTTGCAGAAAAGGGCCGAACAGCGCTTCGACCGCCAGTTCGGCCGCTTCATCCACCGCAAGGAAATCCGCGAGAACCCCAAATGGCTTTATCCCGACCTTGTTCTGCTCGGCAAAAAGCCTCTGCACTTGCGGAAAATAAACGGCCTTGGTCTCTTCTAATTCCTGCAGCGTTTCAAGCCGGTGCTGCTTTTTTGAGAGTTCCTGCTGAAGGTCATTGACTGCAGTTTCCGACCGGCCGAGAGTTTCCCTCGCCTCCGCAGAAGCTTCCAGAACCTCTTTTTTCTCAAGATCGAACCGGTCGAGTTTCTCACGTTCGGACGCGACCTCACGACCCAAACGAACGGCTTCGTCTTTGTGGTCCTTGATCGATTGTTCGGCCCGGCGGGCCTCATTTTCGAGGCCTTTCGAACGCTCCTCAAGCCGCTCGGCATTAAGCGTCAATTGTCGCCTGATCTCGTCAAAACGTTCCGCGGCCGCCGAGTGCTGGATCAGTATTTTGCGTGCCGCCTCCAGCTTTTCCTCGATCGCACGGACAACTTCGACCTTCTCCGACCACTGTTTTTCAGCCTCGACAAGAAGAAGCCGCGATGCATCGGCCTCGGCGTTCTCGCGTTCTTCATCCTGACGAAGGCGTTTTATTTCGGAGGCGGCAAGCTTGATCCTCTCTTCGATGGAAAGGTTTTCGCCCCGGAGCGTTTCAAGACGATCGGTAAACGCAATGACTTGTTCCGATTGGTACCTATGCTCGCGTTCGGCCCGGTCGCGTTCAAGCGCGCGCTCGGCATGTTCCCGGCGGACCTGTGCCAAAACCTCTTCCGCCGCCCGTGCCCCGTCGGTCGTGTCGCGGAAAGACGCTTCGCTTTGCGCGAGACTCGTCGCGATAGCTTTCTCGCCTGTTTTCGCTTCGCCCAATTCGACCTTCAGCCGATCGATCAAAACGGAATAATGACGCCCTTCCGCCGCAAAAAGTTCGCGAAGCCGGACGCGAAACTCTTCCTGCAAGGCGATAAACCGTCGCGTCTTACCGGCCTGACGGCGAAGAGAGTTTGCCTGCTTGTCGATCTCTGAAACGATGTCGGAAATTCGGGAAAGATTGGATTTTGCCGATTCCAGCCTTGCCTCGGCTGCACGCTGTCGGGTGCGGAACTTTGAAATTCCGGCCGCTTCTTCGATAAGATTACGGCGGTCCGAAGGCTTGGCCGAGAGTATTTGGCCGATTCGCCCCTGCTCGACAATGGCGTAGTGCGCACCTGACAGGCCGGTTCCGGCAAACAGGTCCTGAATATCGCGGAGCCGGCAATTGCGTCCATTCAGTTGATACTCGCTTTCGCCCGAAAGGTATAGGCGCCGCGTTACCGAAACGGCCTCGCCGGGAGCAAAGTCCAGAGCGACCGAACGCGGCCGCCAATGCCGCTTGGTCTTAACTGTTTTCTCCACCGTCTGCACAGACCCGACCTGGGCAGCCTTAACAACCTCGACTTCGATCTCACCGTCGGCCGGCAGGTGAAAGCCGTTTGAATTACCGTTCGCCTCAATCGCGATCAGGTCTTCCGCGACCGTTTCTTCCGCGTCGGTTTCCAAAGCCGCTACATCCACCGCTTTTTCATCGATCTCGCTCAAAGCCTCGTCGATGTCGAAAAGTTCTTCTTCATCGACATCGATCGCGTCCTCATCGCGAACCATGTGCAGGACGACTTCGGCCATACCGCCCGGTTTGCGATTTCGCGAGCCCTGAAAGATCACGTCTTTCATCTCGCCGCCGCGTAAGCTTTTCGCCCGCTGTTCGCCGAGCACCCACGAGATGCAATCGGACACGTTAGATTTGCCGCAGCCGTTCGGGCCGACGACCGCCGTTATGCCGTTGCCGGTAAAAACGATCTCGGTATAGTCTGCAAAGGATTTAAAGCCTGTGATCTCAAGGCGCTGGAGCTTAAACATTCTATAGTGTCGCCAGTGTGGTCGGGACACTATATTTTGGGGTAAATGGCGGTTTTAGTCAACCGGAATATTACATTCGCGGGCCAAAACGGAAAGGATCAATTCAGTTCATCGGTGGCGTTGCGAAGGCCTTGTTTCTCGGCCCTTTCGTTGTCGAGATCGGTGAGAACGTCGAGCAGGAAGTTGGTATTGCTTGTTATCGTAATGACGACCTGGAATTCGTGGTCCGAGGTCGAAAATTCGAACGTTCCGCTGCTGATCTCGATGATCTCGCGAAAGGCGGCGACGCCGTTGTGGCCGTTCGATTCGGCATCGACGATCTTTCCTTCGTTAAACGATACATTCGCCAGGTGCATGTCCGATTTGATGACGAGCAGGCCGGTCATCTTGCCGCTTTCTATCACCTGAACTGCGTCAAAAATACTGACAAAAGCCAGATTGCCGGCAAACGTTACGTCCGTTCTGACCTTCTGCGGCGACTTATCGCGATTTGTCGCAAATTCCGGCCGCCTTGCACGGCGGATCGCCTCAAGGCCCGGTGCGACCGATATTCGCGGATCAAGCAGTTTCGCTTCCTGCAGCCGGTCGTAAGCAAGGTCAAAATCTTCCCGCGCTATGTAAAGGCTTACAAGCGCGAGGCACTGTTTGGCCGCCTCGCTTAAATTCTTTTGTTTAATGCAGATATCCCGCATTTTCTCGCGCAGCGGTATCGACCGCGGGCTGCGCTCTATTGAATCTCGCAGCAGCGCATGGGCCTTATCGGGTGAACTGTATTTAATGAAAAGGTCGGCGTCGAGCAGTACCGATTCGATCGAAACTTCTGAAACCGGTACGCCTGGCCTTTCAATGACTTGGTTCATAGGGCAATGAACAAAGATGTTCAACAATCTAAAACTAACATATTTCACACTTCCCGTCACCATTTTTTTGGGCGGTAAAAAAAAATTTTAAAGTTTTGTGTAAGGGATCGGCGAAAAAAATCACTACATACAAGGAGAGCATTTTTCGGGGCTAAATGGTTCAAACCCGATGGGGAAACCGGAAGCATTACTCCCACAGTTTTTGTTACGGTTCCAACGCGAAATAAGCTCTATCCGGGAGTATCCCGCTGATAGGAACTGGTTGTAAGAGTTTAAGTTTCTGCCACAGCAACGCTCTTTCAACGCCCACCCAGTTCCGCCTTTTTTACAAGTTTGCCGCGACCCTCCCACTTTCCTGCCGAACGGCGGTCAAAAGTCGCGGCCGTTGCTCCCACAACGCGCCGGCCGGGGGACTGATGAGAGCGGGCCTCGAAAATAAATTCGCGGGCCGTTTGGGCATCGGTTTCTGGTCGGCGTAAACGGATAACTCGAAGGGAATGAGGGCCGCTAGGATCAGTTGATCTTAGCGGCCCTGTAATTGGCTCCGATTTTCCGGCTATTCCTAGAAACAAATCGTCAAAACTCGAACCGGACGCCGAGTCGGGTCTGCCGGGGGCGCACTGTTCGGGTCGGTGCAAGAAAACCGTTCCGTGCATTAGCAACCGTGGTCGGGTTTGTGCTGTTCAATAGATCAAAATCGATAAAGTTCGATCCAAAACTGAAAACGGTCATATTGAAAATGTTACCGAACTCGGCCGACGGGCGGATTCGGAAACGCTCGTTTAGCTTGAAGGTACGGCTGAAGTTCATGTCGAAGATGTACAGCGTCGGCCCGGTCCCGGCATTTCGCGGCAGGTTCCCCGGGCTGCCGATCGGCGCGAGTGTGAATTGATCCGCAAGGGCCTGGGGAAATGCGCTTCCAAATACCCTCCATTTGATATCGTCGGTATTCCCGCTGAAATTCGGACGGTCGTTTGAAATATCGTCAAGGTTTCGGTCATTTCCGCCGATACTAAGGTTAAACGGGGCCGGCGATCCATACCGGAAAAGCGGCGAGAACCGGATCTTCCCGATCCACCACGGCGTGTCGAAAGTGCCCGAGAATGCGATCCTGTGCCGGCGGTCCAGGAGGCTCCGCGAAAATTCCCGGTCAAAATCACCCGGAAGTGTTGCTTCGGACGTGTTCACTATCCCGTCGTCTTTCAAACTGGCAAGTGTATAAACAAATCGCATCGAAGCTCCGAAACCAAGACCAAAACGCCGATACCGGTTGCGAAGTTCAACGATCAGCCCGTGATATTGGCTGTTGCCGATCGAAGCCACTTGTTCCTGCTGGATCGCCCCGACCTCCGCGAAGTTCGGACGCAAGGCCTTGATAACCGAAAACGCACGGCAGATCGGATTGTTCGTGACAGCGGTCGTGGAACAGTTTGAATTGTTGTTGCGCGTGTTTACATTCACATAACAGATCGGGGTTCCGGCGGTGCATGCCGGGGCCGAGTCGTCAGGCGTTATCGAAGTATGAGTGCCCGTAGTGTCGCCCCGCCCGCCCTGATAGAATCGGCTCGATCCGGTCGAAATACCCAGAAGATAATCGGTGAATGTGACCTGGCCGTCTGAATTGCGATCGGGCGTGCCCGCCGGAAGAACCGGGGCGTTCGGATTGAACTCCCGCCACAAATGTGCGGTTTTGTTATAGGTATAATTCGCCTCGAACACAATGCCCTTAAACAGCTCGCGCTCGAAACCGACATTGAATTGATAGCTTTCCGGTATCTTCAGGTCCTGCGAAAGGCTGCGGAACGCCCCCGCTACTCTCGACAATTCCCTGACCGTCCTGGTGGTTGTCGAATTTAGAGGAATTTGGGTATCCAAAGTCAGGGGATTTGGAAACTGGGTACTTAAGAAGGCCCGGACCGTTGCAATATCCAGCGAGACTCCTTGCGGTATCACCAAACTCCCGGAATCGAACCGGATCTCTGCCGAACCTGCCGTGTAATCGTCAATGGTGCGAAGAAGGACCCGGTTATAGAAAAGCCCGGCCCCAAAACGCACAACAGTTTTATTGCCTTTTGGAAACGGATTCCATGCGACAGCGAAACGCGGGCCAAAGTTGTTGTCGTCGTCAATGACCGTTTCCTGTTCATACCTAAGGCCAAAGCCCAGTGTCATATTGGGCAGCACGCGCCAATCATCCTGTGCAAATACGCCAAAGTAGGTGTTTTTAACCTCCGACGTATTGTTAAAATTCTGCTGCATGCTGGAGACGGAATTAATATTGAAGAAAACAAAGTTTGTAAAGCGGTAAGTACCGGTCGTGTCGAACCGGTCGATAAAGGTCGTATTCACACGCTGTACGTCGCCGCCAAATCTTAGAGTGTGATTTCCCGCAATAACATTAAGCGTTTCCTGAAACTGCCATCGATCTTCGGAACGGTCGGATGAGCCGCTTGTAGAACCGAAAATTTGTGTGGTCGAGCTTTCGCCCGGCGGAGCAAATGTAACCAGGACGGCCGGCGACAACGGGCCTGAGTTCTGTTCCGAACGAGGCCGAAGCTGCGAGTACTGGAATCTGAATTGATTGACCACGCTCGATGACGCAATAAAATTATGCGTAGCGTTTACGGCGTCTGTATTTCTGATGCGTCCTATCAGGGAATCGGCAATACGGTTGGTACCGCTGAATGCCCGAAGATCGTCCGAGCGGCCAAGCTGGTAGCTAAATCTAAAGTTATGCGCCTTATTCAAATTCCAGTCCGCCCGGCCGAGAAAGCTGTGTCTCTTCGCGGGCGTGTCCACCGGAACTATGTAAGGAGCCACGGGAACCGTGACCGGCTGTCCGTTCACGGTCGCGGTAATATTCACCGCGCCGGCGGGGTCCGTCGGCGAGGGCAGCGGATATTGACTGTTGCCATTGTTCACCGGCAGCCATGCGTCCAGCAGGGTATCTTCCTGAAGATGGTCAAACTCATATGACGCAAAGAAAAACAGCTTATCTTTACGAATCGGGCCGCCAAACGTAATTCCGGGGTTATTGTTCCGCAGCGGCGGACGCGGTATGCCGTTCGGGTAAGTTACGGAAGCCCGCCGGTTGTTGTTCCATGTATTGGCGTTTAGGCGGTCATCCCGAAAAAAGTAATATGCCCTTCCCCTGAATCTGTTGCCGCCCGCCTTTGTCCTAATGTTGATTCGGCCGCCCGACGCCCGCCCGTATTCGGCCGAGAACTGATTGGTGATGACTTGCACTTCGGCAACCGAATCCAACGATGGTTGAAATCGAAATGAAGCCGACCGGTCGTCATTATTGTCAAGGCCGTCAACTGTGATGTTATTGGAATACGCCGCTCCGCCGGATAGCCCGAAAGTGCCTGCTTCTTCCGGAGTTGTACCCGGCGAGCTTAAGCCGCGAACTCCTCTATCGCTGGCGAGATCACGTGTCGAAAGCGGCTCTTCCGTAACCCCGCCGAGCGTTAGAACAAGGTCAAGAGGGTTTCGCGTATTATTCGGTAATTCTTCGATTTCGCGTTCCGATATCGTTCCGCCGACCACGGTTCGGGTCGTGTCAACGGCTGGAGCGTCCTCTTCCGTCACGGTGACGTCTGTCGTGGCGGAAATATCGGCGGGCAATAGGCGAAAATCGAGATTGAGCGTCTGTCCTGAGATGGTTTGCAGATTGATCTTTTCCTGCGGCCCGAAACCGGTGGCCCACGAACGGATCTTGTATGTGCCCGGCTTCATCTCGATAAACCGGTAGCGGCCATCGCCATCGGTCGCCAAGGTTCGCTCTAAGCCGGTTTCGACCTGCATTGCGGTGACGGCCGCTCCAACTATTGCGAGGCCATTTGGATCAATAACGCGGCCTGTGAGGGTAACGTCGTCAAGGTCCTGGGCGGCCGTAGTAAACGTAAAGAAAAACAGAAGGATCGCAAGGATCGAAAGCGGGCGGCTTCCGGCACGGTTTATCATCAACATTCTCCCGAAAAATGGTGTTTAGTGGTAGAGCGAATGCGTTATTTTGCCCTGTAATTTTGCGTTTGTAAAGTGAAATTT